>NZ_DDVT01000008.1:0-27236 GCF_002345795.1 Tatumella sp. UBA2305 | reverse complement strand
GTTGCTAAAGTTATCGCTTAATCATCGATAATATTTGACGACATATACATGAAAAGGGCATCATCTGATGCCCTTTTTGCACGCCGAAACATAGAACCTGACTCATCAGTGATTTTTTTTATGTAAATCATTGCTGAGACAGGCTCTGGTTTGGCGTAAGATACCAGGGGTACTGTAAAGTATTTCTGGTTTGGATACCTCGCCGAGCGGGGTTTAATGGTTTCTGGATTATTCTGGCAGGTTGGTTTATGAGTGCAAATACCGAAGCTCAGAGGAGCGGGCGCGGCCTGGAAGCAGTTAAGTGGGTGGTCGTTGCTCTCCTGATAATTGTGGCAGTTGCCGGCAATTACTATTATCGCAATGTGAACTTACCTTTACGTGCTCTTGCTGTGGTTGTCATTATCGCGGTAGCCGGGGCGATTGCCCTGCTGACCACGAAAGGGAAGGCTGCGGTTGCGTTTGCTCGTGAAGCCAGAACTGAAGTACGTAAGGTCATATGGCCTACTCGTCAGGAAACGTTGCAGACCACGTTAATCGTAGCTGCGGTTACCGCCGTAATGTCACTGATTTTGTGGGGGCTGGATGGTATTCTGGTCCGTCTGGTATCGTTTATCACTGGACTGAGGTTCTGAAATGTCTGAAGCTCCAAAAAAACGCTGGTACGTCGTGCAGGCGTTTTCCGGTTTTGAAGGCCGCGTAGCAGTTTCACTGCGTGAGCACATTAAACTGCACAATATGGAAGACCTGTTCGGCGAAGTTATGGTGCCGACCGAAGAGATTGTTGAGATCCGTGGTGGCCAGCGCCGTAAGAGTGAGCGTAAATTCTTCCCGGGCTATGTGCTGGTTCAAATGGTGATGGAAGATGCAAGCTGGCACCTGGTACGCAGTGTACCTCGTGTTATGGGCTTCATTGGTGGTACTTCTGACCGCCCTGCGCCAATCAGCGATAAAGAAGTTGATGCAATTATGAATCGCCTGCAACAGGCAGGTGATAAGCCACGGCCGAAAACTATGTTTGAACCCGGCGAAATGGTCCGTGTTAGTGACGGTCCGTTTGCTGACTTCAACGGTGTGGTGGAAGAGGTGGATTATGAGAAGAGCCGCCTGAAAGTGTCTGTTTCTATCTTTGGCCGTGCAACCCCGGTTGAACTTGACTTTGGTCAGGTAGAAAAAGGCTAATCACGCCAGCGTGAGACGTCTTGCACAAGGCGCGAAATTAACCTATAATTTCGCGCCTTTTGTTTTTACGCACAGTGTGCGTGGAATAATTATCACGGGAAGCCTTTTTAAGGCGCTATACCCAATTGAGGAAATATCATGGCTAAGAAAGTACAAGCCTATGTCAAACTGCAGGTTGCAGCAGGCATGGCTAACCCAAGTCCACCGGTTGGTCCGGCACTGGGTCAGCAGGGTGTTAACATCATGGAATTCTGTAAAGCGTTCAACGCCAAAACAGAAAGCCTGGAAAAAGGTCTGCCTACTCCGGTTGTTATCACCGTATACAGCGACCGTTCTTTCACCTTCGTTACCAAAACGCCTCCGGCAGCAGTTCTGCTGAAGAAAGCGGCTGGTATCAAGTCTGGTTCCGGTAAGCCGAACAAAGACAAAGTAGGTAAAGTGACGCGTGCTCAGTTGCATGAAATTGCAACGACTAAAGCTGCGGACATGACTGGTGCAGACGTAGATGCGATGGCTCGCTCTATCGAAGGTACTGCGATCTCCATGGGCCTGGTAGTAGAGGATTAATCAATGGCTAAGCTTACCAAGCGCATGCGCGTTATCCGTGACAAAGTAGACGTCACCAAGCAGTACGAAATCAACGAAGCCGTAGCTCTGCTGAAAGAACTGGCAACAGCTAAATTTGTTGAAAGTGTTGATGTTTCTGTAAACCTCGGCATCGATGCTCGTAAATCAGACCAGAACGTGCGTGGCGCGACTGTTCTTCCACATGGTACTGGCCGTAGCGTTCGCGTTGCTGTCTTTGCTCAGGGTGCAAACGCTGAAGCTGCCAAAGCTGCTGGTGCTGAACTGGTAGGTATGGAAGATCTGGCTGATCAGATCAAAAAAGGCGAAATGAACTTCGACGTTGTTATTGCTTCTCCTGATGCAATGCGCGTTGTTGGCCAGTTAGGTCAGGTTCTGGGCCCACGCGGTCTGATGCCTAACCCTAAAGTTGGTACTGTAACTCCTAACGTTGCTGAAGCAGTGAAAAATGCTAAAGCAGGTCAGGTTCGTTACCGTAACGACAAAAACGGCATCATCCACACCACTATCGGTAAAGTTGACTTTGACGCTGACAAACTGAAAGAAAACCTGGAAGCTCTGCTGGTTGCGCTGAAAAAAGCCAAACCATCTTCAGCTAAAGGCGTGTACATCAAGAAAGTTAGCCTGTCTACTACCATGGGTGCAGGTGTTGCAGTTGATCAGGCTGGCCTGAGCGCATCTGCGGCTTAAGACCTTGCTTGACTTGGGCGAAAAATTCACCTAGAATTTTCGCCCATTCTTCCTGAGGGAAGAGACCGCGGGAGAGTGTTATCCTCCCGGGTAAGAATTTTCGGTTGGAGCCTGGCCTTATCCAGGCCTCCGTCCAAGACCGCAGGTGTGAGTGTCAGAACAACAGAGTCATCTGTAATTCGACACCAACTTAATTTCCTGCGTAGACGGTGAGAGAGCCTGAAGAACCTATTCTTTTCTGGATTCTACTCACCGTGTTAGCGCCTGCCAGCTTCGGCCGACAGGCGATGTGAGTTCCGGGGAGGTAACTTTCCGGACTAAAATAATCCAGGAGCAAAAGCTAATGGCATTAAATCTTCAAGACAAACAAGCGATTGTTGCTGAAGTCAGCGAAGTAGCCAAAGGCGCGCTGTCTGCGGTTGTTGCGGATTCCCGTGGCGTTACCGTAGATAAAATGACTGAACTGCGTAAAGCAGGTCGTGAAGCTGGCGTATACATGCGTGTTGTTCGTAACACCCTGCTGCGTCGCGTCGTTGAAGGTACTCCTTTCGAGTGCCTGAAAGACACGTTTGTTGGTCCAACCTTGATTGCATATTCTTTGGAACACCCGGGCGCTGCTGCTCGTCTGTTCAAAGAATTCGCGAAAGCGAATGCAAAATTCGAGGTTAAAGCTGCAGCCTTTGAAGGTGAGCTGATCCCAGCCGCTCAAATTGACCGTCTGGCAACGCTGCCGACTTACGAAGAAGCACTGGCACGTCTGATGTCGACCATGAAAGAAGCCGCTGCCGGCAAACTGGTCCGTACTCTGGCTGCTGTACGCGATGCAAAAGAAGCTGCTTAATCGCACTTCACGCATCGTTGCTTACGTATAAACTTATTCTGATTCTTAGGAACAATTGTTATGTCTATCACTAAAGACCAAATCCTGGAAGCTGTTGCAGCTATGTCCGTAATGGAAGTAGTTGAGCTGGTTTCTGCAATGGAAGAAAAATTCGGTGTTTCTGCTGCTGCTGCTGTAGCTGTTGCTGCTGGCCCTGCTGAAGCTGCTGAAGAACAAACTGAATTCGACGTAGTACTGAAAGCTGTTGGCGCTAACAAAGTCGCAGTTATCAAAGCCGTTCGTGGCGCAACTGGTCTGGGCCTGAAAGAAGCTAAAGATCTGGTTGAATCTGCACCGGCTGCAATCAAAGAAGGCATCAGCAAAGACGACGCAGCTGCTCTGGAAGCTGCTCTGAAAGAAGCTGGCGCTGAAGTTGAAATCAAATAAGACAACCCTTTGGGTTGCAGTCTGAGAAGGTTGCAGACTGATGGCTGGTGACTATAATAGTTACCAGCCTTTTTGCGCTAAAAGAGACTCTGTGGGGTTTCGCATTGTTTGTCCACAGTGGTTTCTTCAATATCTTTTTCTATCGACGCCTTAATATACTGCTTTCCCGCGGGGCTCCCTGTCCTGCCAGAGCAATGAAATGATTTAAGAGTGATAGAAAGACGTATTGCACCGTGGGCTCATCTCACGGTCAAAACAGAATAATGTTGCATGATGAACTGTCCTTCAGAACGGACAGCGTGGTTCGACTTGTCAGCGAGCTGAGGAACCCTGATGGTTTACTCCTATACCGAGAAAAAACGTATTCGTAAGGATTTTGGTAAACGTCCACAAGTACTGGACATTCCATATCTCCTGTCTATCCAGCTTGACTCGTTTCAGAAGTTTATCGAGCAAGATCCGGAAGGCCAGTATGGACTGGAAGCTGCATTCCGTTCCGTATTCCCAATCCAGAGCTACAGTGGTAACTCTGAGCTGCAGTATGTCAGCTACCGTTTGGGTGAGCCTGTTTTCGATGTTAAAGAATGTCAGATTCGTGGTGTGACGTTCTCTGCACCGCTGCGTGTAAAACTCCGTCTGGTCATCTACGAGCGCGAAGCGCCGGAAGGGACCGTTAAAGACATTAAAGAACAAGAAGTCTACATGGGTGAAATTCCGCTCATGACAGACAACGGTACTTTTGTTATCAATGGTACTGAACGTGTTATTGTTTCTCAGCTGCACCGTAGTCCGGGCGTCTTCTTTGACAGCGACAAGGGTAAAACACACTCTTCCGGTAAGGTGCTGTATAACGCACGTATCATTCCTTACCGTGGTTCATGGCTCGACTTTGAGTTTGACCCTAAAGACAACCTGTTTGTCCGTATCGACCGTCGTCGTAAACTGCCGGCCACTATCATCCTGCGCGCATTAAACTACACCACTGAACAAATCATCGATCTGTTCTTTGATAAAGTTGTTTATGAAATTCGCGATAACAAACTGCAGATGGCGCTGGTACCTGAGCGTCTGCGCGGTGAGACGGCCTCTTTTGACCTGGAGTCAAACGGGACTGTCTATGTCGAGAAAGGCCGCCGTATTACTGCCCGTCATATCCGCCAGCTGGAAAAAGATAATGTCCAGCACATCGAAGTTCCGGTTGAATATATTGCCGGTAAAGTTGTTGCGCGTGATTACATTGATGAGAGCACCGGCGAGCTGATTATTGCGGCAAACATGGAGTTATCCATGGACCTGCTGGCCAAACTGAGCCAGGCAGGCCACAAACGCATTGAAACGCTGTTCACCAATGATCTGGACCACGGTCCTTATATTTCAGAAACGCTGCGTGTTGACCCGACCAATGATCGCCTGAGCGCACTGGTTGAGATCTACCGTATGATGCGTCCTGGTGAGCCGCCAACGCGTGAAGCTGCAGAGAACCTGTTCGAGAATCTGTTCTTCTCTGAAGATCGTTATGATCTGTCAGCGGTTGGTCGTATGAAGTTCAACCGTTCCTTGCTGCGTGATGAAATCGAAGGTGCAGGTATTCTGAGCCACGACGATATCATCCAGGTGATGAAGAAACTGATCGATATCCGTAACGGTATTGGCGAAGTGGATGATATCGACCACCTCGGTAACCGTCGTATTCGTTCAGTCGGCGAAATGGCTGAGAACCAGTTCCGTGTTGGTCTGGTCCGTGTAGAGCGTGCGGTGAAAGAACGTCTGTCTTTAGGCGATCTGGATACCCTGATGCCTCAGGATATGATCAATGCCAAGCCAATTTCTGCGGCGGTTAAAGAGTTCTTCGGTTCAAGCCAGCTGTCACAGTTTATGGATCAGAACAACCCGCTGTCTGAAATTACGCACAAACGTCGTATTTCTGCACTGGGCCCCGGCGGTCTGACTCGTGAACGTGCGGGCTTCGAAGTTCGAGACGTACACCCGACTCACTACGGTCGTGTTTGTCCTATCGAAACTCCGGAAGGTCCAAACATCGGTCTGATTAACTCACTGTCTGTGTATGCTCAGACTAACGAGTACGGTTTCCTCGAAACCCCATATCGCCGTGTGGTAGACAGCCAGGTAACCGACGAGATTCATTATCTGTCAGCGATTGAAGAAGGTAACTTCGTTATCGCTCAGGCAAACACCAACCTCGATGAGAATGGTCAGTTTGTTGATGATCTGGTGACCTGCCGTAACAAAGGTGAGTCCAGCCTGTTCAGCCGTGATCAGGTTGACTATATGGACGTTTCTACCCAACAGGTTGTTTCTGTCGGTGCGTCTCTTATCCCATTCCTGGAACACGATGATGCTAACCGTGCTCTGATGGGTGCGAACATGCAACGTCAGGCTGTACCGACTCTGCGTGCTGATAAGCCGCTGGTAGGTACCGGTATGGAGCGTGCAGTAGCTGTTGACTCCGGTGTTACCGCAGTCGCGAAACGTGGCGGTACTGTTCAGTACGTCGATGCATCACGTATCGTTATCAAAGTTAACGAAGACGAGATGTATGCCGGCGAAGCAGGTATCGACATCTATAACCTGACCAAATATACCCGTTCTAACCAGAACACCTGTATCAACCAGATGCCGTGTGTCAACCTGGGTGAGCCTATTGAACGTGGTGATGTGCTGGCTGATGGTCCGTCTACCGATTTAGGTGAACTGGCGCTGGGTCAGAACATGCGCGTGGCATTCATGCCATGGAATGGTTATAACTTCGAAGACTCCATCCTCGTTTCTGAGCGTGTGGTCCAGGAAGATCGTTTCACCACTATCCATATCCAGGAACTGGCCTGTGTGTCCCGTGATACCAAGCTGGGGCCGGAAGAGATTACTGCGGACATCCCGAACGTGGGTGAGGCTGCTCTCTCTAAACTGGATGAATCCGGTATTGTTTACATCGGCGCTGAAGTGACCGGTGGCGATATCCTGGTCGGTAAAGTAACACCTAAAGGTGAAACTCAGCTGACTCCGGAAGAAAAACTGTTACGTGCTATCTTCGGTGAGAAAGCATCTGACGTTAAAGATTCTTCTCTGCGTGTACCTAACGGTGTATCAGGGACAGTTATTGACGTCCAGGTCTTTACCCGTGATGGCGTGGAAAAAGACAAACGTGCGCTGGAAATCGAAGAGATGCAGCTGAAGCAGGCGAAGAAAGACCTGACTGAAGAATTGCAGATCCTCGAAGCTGGCCTGTTCACTCGTATTCACAGCGTCCTGATTGCAGGTGGTGTTGAAGCAGAGAAACTGGACAAGCTGTCACGTGAGCGCTGGCTGGAGCTGGGCCTGACTGATGAAGAGAAACAGAATCAGTTAGAGCAGCTGGCTGAACAGTACGACGAGCTGAAGCACGAGTTTGAGAAAAAACTTGAAGCTAAGCGCCGTAAAATCACCCAGGGCGATGATCTGGCACCAGGCGTGCTGAAAATCGTTAAGGTCTACCTGGCGGTTAAACGTCAGATCCAGCCTGGTGATAAGATGGCAGGTCGCCACGGGAACAAAGGTGTTATCTCTAAGATCAACCCGATCGAAGATATGCCTTACGATGAAAACGGTACTCCGGTAGACATCGTACTGAACCCACTGGGCGTACCATCGCGTATGAACATCGGTCAGATTCTGGAAACCCACCTGGGGATGGCAGCAAAAGGTATTGGTGACAGGATCAATGCCATGCTGAAACAGCAACAGGATGTGGCCAGACTGCGTGAGTTTATCCAGCGTGCTTATGACCTGGGTTCAGATACCCGTCAGAATGTCGACCTGAACACTTTCTCAGACGACGAAGTGATGCGTCTGGCAGAAAACCTGAAGAAAGGGATGCCTATTGCGACCCCGGTCTTCGACGGTGCTAAAGAAAGTGAAATTAAAGAGTTGCTGACGCTGGGTGGTATCCCGACTTCAGGTCAGATCACTCTGTTTGATGGTCGCACCGGTGAACAGTTTGAGCGTCAGGTAACCGTAGGTTACATGTACATGCTGAAACTGAACCACCTGGTTGATGACAAAATGCATGCGCGTTCTACCGGTTCTTACAGCCTTGTTACTCAGCAGCCGCTGGGTGGTAAAGCGCAGTTCGGTGGTCAGCGCTTCGGTGAGATGGAAGTGTGGGCACTGGAAGCATACGGTGCTGCTTATACCCTGCAGGAAATGCTGACTGTGAAGTCTGATGACGTTAATGGCCGTACCAAGATGTATAAAAACATTGTTGACGGCAACCATCAGATGGAACCAGGCATGCCGGAATCCTTCAACGTATTGTTGAAAGAGATCCGCTCGCTGGGTATTAACATCGAGCTGGAAGACGAGTAAGCACTCGCAGCTGTACTGGTTACAGGGTGTCCGGTAAATCGCCGGATACCCTGAGAAGTCTCACTCCGACGGGAGCAAATCCGTGAAAGACTTACTTAAGTTTCTAAAAGCGCAAACTAAAACCGAAGAGTTTGATGCGATCAAGATCGCTCTGGCCTCGCCAGATATGATCCGTTCCTGGTCTTTCGGTGAAGTTAAAAAGCCAGAAACCATCAACTATCGTACCTTTAAGCCGGAACGTGATGGTCTGTTCTGTGCGCGTATCTTTGGTCCGGTAAAAGACTATGAGTGCCTGTGCGGTAAGTACAAGCGCCTCAAACACCGTGGTGTTATCTGTGAGAAGTGTGGTGTAGAAGTTACCCAGACTAAAGTTCGTCGTGAACGTATGGGTCACATTGAGCTGGCTTCTCCGACAGCACACATCTGGTTCCTGAAATCACTGCCATCCCGTATTGGTCTGTTGTTAGACATGCCACTGCGTGATATTGAGCGCGTGCTGTATTTCGAATCTTATGTCGTTATTGAAGGCGGCATGACCAACCTCGAAAAGCGCCAGATCCTGACTGAAGAGCAGTATCTGGATGCGCTGGAAGAGTTTGGTGATGAATTTGATGCGAAAATGGGTGCAGAAGCGGTTCAGGCCCTGCTGAAAGGCATGGATCTGGAGCAGGAATGCGAGCAGCTGCGCGAAGAGCTGAACGAAACCAATTCTGAAACCAAGCGTAAAAAACTGACCAAGCGGATCAAACTGCTGGAAGCCTTTGTTCAGTCTGGTAACAAACCTGAGTGGATGATCCTGACAGTACTGCCAGTATTGCCACCGGACCTGCGTCCTCTGGTACCACTGGACGGTGGCCGTTTCGCGACTTCAGATCTGAACGATCTGTACCGTCGTGTGATCAACCGTAACAACCGTCTGAAACGCCTGCTGGATCTGGCTGCTCCTGATATCATCGTACGTAACGAAAAACGTATGTTGCAGGAAGCGGTTGATGCATTGCTGGACAACGGTCGTCGCGGTCGTGCCATTACCGGTTCTAACAAACGTCCTCTGAAATCTTTGGCTGATATGATCAAAGGTAAGCAGGGTCGTTTCCGTCAGAACCTGCTGGGTAAACGTGTTGACTACTCCGGTCGTTCAGTTATCACCGTAGGTCCATACCTGCACCTGCATCAGTGTGGTCTGCCGAAGAAAATGGCTCTGGAACTGTTCAAACCATTTATCTATGGCAAGCTGGAACTGCGTGGCCTGGCGACGACTATCAAAGCTGCCAAGAAAATGGTTGAGCGCGAAGAAGCTGTGGTCTGGGATATCCTGGATGAAGTGATCCGCGAACATCCGGTCCTGCTGAACCGTGCACCAACCCTGCACCGTTTGGGGATTCAGGCTTTCGAACCCGTGCTGATTGAAGGTAAAGCGATTCAGCTGCACCCGTTAGTCTGTGCGGCTTATAACGCCGACTTCGATGGTGACCAGATGGCTGTTCACGTACCGCTGACGCTGGAAGCCCAGCTGGAAGCGCGTGCGCTGATGATGTCTACCAACAACATCCTGTCCCCGGCGAACGGTGAACCTATCATCGTTCCTTCACAGGACGTGGTATTGGGTCTCTATTACATGACCCGCGACAGAGTCAATGGTAAAGGCGAAGGCATGGTCCTGACCGGACCTAAAGAAGCTGAACGCGTATACCGTGCGGGTCTGGCCGAGCTGCATGCTCGCGTCAAAGTCCGTATTACTGAATACAGCTTAAATGAGCAGGGCGAACTGATCCCTCAGACCAGCCTGATCGATACTACTATCGGTCGTGCCATCCTGTGGATGATCGTTCCTAAAGGTCTGCCGTACTCCATCATCAACCAGGCACTGGGTAAAAAGGCAATCTCTAAGATGCTGAATACCTGCTACCGTATCCTGGGTCTGAAGCCTACCGTAATTTTTGCGGACCAGACCATGTATACCGGTTTTGCTTATGCAGCCCGTTCAGGTGCATCAGTAGGTATTGATGATATGGTTATCCCTGCGAAGAAAGCAGAGATCATCAGCGAAGCTGAAGCTGAAGTTGCTGAAATCCAGGAGCAGTTCCAGTCTGGTCTGGTGACTGCCGGTGAACGTTACAACAAAGTCATCGATATCTGGGCCGCGGCTAACGAACGTGTTTCTAAAGCGATGATGGAAAACCTGCAAACCGAAACTGTGATTAACCGTCACGGTGAAGAAGAGCAGCAGGTTTCTTTCAACAGTATCTATATGATGGCCGACTCCGGTGCTCGTGGTTCTGCTGCTCAGATTCGTCAGTTGGCGGGTATGCGTGGTCTGATGGCGAAACCAGACGGTTCAATCATCGAAACACCTATTACGGCGAACTTCCGCGAAGGTCTGAACGTACTCCAGTACTTCATCTCGACGCACGGTGCCCGTAAAGGTCTGGCAGATACCGCACTGAAAACAGCGAACTCCGGTTACCTGACCCGTCGTCTGGTTGACGTTGCTCAGGACCTGGTGGTGACTGAAGACGATTGTGGTACCCATGAAGGTATCATGATGACTCCGGTTATCGAGGGTGGTGATGTTAAAGAGCCACTGCGTGAGCGTGTACTGGGTCGTGTGACCGCTGAAGACGTTCTGAAACCAGGTTCTGCAGATATTCTGGTGGCCCGTAACACCCTGCTTGATGAGCACTGGTGTGACGTGCTGGAACAGAACTCTGTCGACAGCGTTAAAGTGCGTTCCGTGGTAGGTTGTGCTACTGACTTTGGTGTTTGTGCTCACTGCTATGGTCGTGACCTGGCTCGTGGTCATATCATCAACAAAGGTGAAGCGGTCGGTGTTATCGCAGCACAATCCATCGGTGAACCTGGTACTCAGCTGACGATGCGTACGTTCCACATCGGTGGTGCGGCATCTCGTGCGGCTGCTGAGTCCAGCATCCAGGTGAAAAACAAAGGTTCTATTAAGCTTATCAACGCCAAGTCGGTAACTAACTCAGCAGGCAAGCTGGTGATTACCTCCCGTAACGTTGAACTGAAGATGATCGATGAATTCGGTCGTACCAAGGAAAGCTATAAAGTTCCTTACGGTTCTGTGATGGCCAAAGGCGATGGTGAGCAGGTCAATGCCGGCGAAACCGTTGCTAACTGGGATCCACATACCATGCCGGTTATCACCGAAGTGAGCGGTTTTGTTCGCTTTGTGGATATGAACGATGGACAGACAATCACCCGTCAAACGGATGAACTGACTGGCCTGTCTTCAATCGTGGTGATGGATACTGCTGAGCGTACCTCAGGTGGTAAAGATCTGCGTCCGGCACTGAAAATTGTCGATGCCAAAGGCAATGATGTGATGCTGCCAGGTACTGATATGCCTGCACAGTACTTCCTGCCTGGTAACGCGATTGTTCAGCTGGATGACGGTGTACAAATCAGTTCCGGTGATACCCTGGCGCGTGTTCCTCAGGAATCCGGCGGTACCAAAGATATTACCGGTGGTCTGCCACGTGTTGCTGACCTGTTCGAAGCCCGTCGTCCTAAAGAGCCGGCAATTCTGGCAGAAATCAGTGGTATTATTTCCTTCGGGAAAGAGACCAAAGGTAAACGTCGTCTGGTGATCACACCTGTTGATGGCAGCGAACCTTACGAAGAGATGATTCCAAAATGGCGTCAGCTTAACGTGTTCGAAGGTGAGCGTGTTGAACGTGGTGACGTAGTGTCTGACGGACCAGAATCACCGCACGACATTCTGCGTCTGCGTGGTGTTCATGCGGTAACCCGTTATATCACTAACGAAGTACAGGATGTTTACCGTCTGCAGGGTGTTAAGATTAACGATAAGCACATTGAAGTTATCGTTCGTCAGATGCTGCGTAAAGCGACCATCGCTTCTGCCGGAAGTTCTGAGTTCCTGGAAGGCGAGCAGGCTGAAGTGTCACGTATTCTGATTGCTAACCGTGAACTGGAAGCGAATGGCAAAATCGGTGCGACTTTCCACCGTGACCTGCTGGGTATCACCAAAGCTTCACTGGCAACCGAATCGTTTATTTCTGCGGCATCATTCCAGGAAACGACTCGTGTGCTGACCGAAGCTGCAGTGGCCGGTAAACGTGATGAATTGCGTGGACTGAAAGAAAACGTCATCGTGGGTCGTCTGATCCCTGCTGGTACAGGTTATGCTTATCATCAGGATCGTATGCGCCGTCGTCATTCAGGCGAAGCACTGGTAACTCCTCAGGTTACTGCAGACGAAGCGTCTGCCAGCCTGGCTGAGTTGCTGAATGCCGGCCTCGGTGGCAGCGACGAGTAATATCGTATGACATCATGATATAAAACCCTGCTCCGGCAGGGTTTTTTTATATGTCGTCAGACAGGGAAATGGAGCAAAACATGAGGATCTTTTGTGTGCCCGGCATGTTGTTGGCTATGCTGGTGGCTACACCCACAGTCAATGCTTCGGAACCAGTTCAGAGAATGTTTCAGGACTGGCAGGTTACCTGTAATAATCTGAATGACTGTGATATCCGCAATGTAGATGAGAATATGCGGGTAGTTCTGAAACATGAGGCCGGTCCGCGGGGTGCTATCTCGCTGGATATTATGGGGTTTGATATCGATAAACCCTCAGGTATCTGGCTGGACGGCCAACTATGGAAAAACTCTCTGACCCCGATCAGTTCTGATGAAGAACATGATTACGCGGGCTACCATACTGATTCACTACAGGATGTTCAGGCCTTTATTCAGGCCGCCAAAAATGCGAAACGCATTGCACTGACTCCGGATGAAGATGACGATACCGGATCGTTAAAAGGTTTAGATGCATCGTTGCTGTTTGTTGATGACATACAGGGGCGGTTAGATAACCAGACAGCTCTGCTGCGTGTCGGAGCCGGTATCCCGGCGCAGGTGCCTTTACGTTATGCGTTTGAAATTCCGCCGACCAAAGTTCCGGCGATTTTCCCGGTCAGTGATGCCAATGCACTGATTAATGAAGTGCTGCAGACCCAACAATCGGTACTGGATGATGAAGAGTGCTCACCAGAAGCCGAGGATATTGCGCGCAGTAAAGTGGAACCTCTGGATAAGAAAAATGTGCTGGTCATGATTAACTGTGTCACCGGCGCTTATCAGTCATCAGGCATTTTATTTGTGACGCCACGGAATCATCCGGATCAGGCAAAAGAAGTCGAACTCACATTACCACTGAAAGATGATCAGGGAGATCCTCAGACGATCAGTTGGTTCACAGATGTCAGTTATGATCCTAAGACGGCAATGCTGACGCATATTGCTCGTGGCAGAGGGATCGCGGATTGTGGTGAAAGCGGTGCCTGGCGCTATGACGGGCATAACTTTCAGCTAATGAGTTATCACAATCAGCCGGACTGTGATGGTGGAGCTCCCGGTAACTGGCCTTCTGTCTGGCTGACTCCGGGATTCAAAGAATAACGCAGACGATAAAACGGGCGCTATGCGCCCGTTAGTTTTTTCAGGCAGACTCCCTGCCAAAATAATATTCCCAGTCTTTCCACACCGGTTGTAGTCCCGCCCGCTGCAAAGCCGCAGCGACTACCTCTGGCCGACGATGATCATCTGGTGAGAACTGTTCCAGTGCATCATTGTTCTCTGCATAACCTCCGGGTGCTGTCTTTGAAAAGGCGCTGGCAGTGGTAACCACAATCGGAATTGCATGATCGCGAAATGTCGGAGATTCGCGGGTAGACAGTGAGATATCCGTTTGCGGAGAGAAAATGCGAAATGCACACATGCTCTGCAACAACTGTCGTTCACTCATCAACGAAGCAGGGGTAATTCCCCCTGCACAAGGTCGCAGACGAGGGAAGGCAACGGAATAACGTGACTGCCAATAGTGTTTCTGTAACCAGTTAAGGTGCTCGCCCATCATCAGACAATCGGTGCGCCAGTGGCCTGACAACCCGGCCAGCACCCCAAGACCGATTTTATCGATCCCGGCACGGCCCAGCCTTTCAGGGGTTTGCAGACGAAATAAGAAATCCTGCTTATTCCCCCGCAAATGGTGCGTTGCATAGCAGGAAGCATGGTAGGTTTCCTGATATACCAGCACACCATCCAGACCCAGACCACGTAATTCCCGGTACTCCTGTTCCTTTAACGGCTGAACCTCCATCATCAGTGAGCTGAACCTGCGCCGGATATCCGGAAGATGTCGGCGAAAATAGTCCATACCCACTTTGGTCTGATGCTCGCCGGTGACCAGCAGTAGCTGATTGAATCCCAGCCGGCGTATCGCTTCACATTCCTGGCTAATCTCCAACCCGTCGAGTGTTTTGCGCCGGATGCGGTTGCTCATTGAAAAGCCGCAGTAAGTACATTCATTAGCGCACAGGTTAGAAAGATAGAGCGGTGCGAAAAAATTAATCGTGTGACCGAAACGCTGGCGCGTCAGTTGCTGTGCTCTGGCAGCCATAGGTTCGAGATAAGCTTCCGCGGCAGGGGAAAGTAATGCCATCAGGCCGGTGATACCACTCACCGTACCAGACAGTGCTTGTTCTACCTGTTGCGGCGTCTGGCTGTCGATTTGCAGACGTAATGCATTCTGATCCAGCGTTTGCCAGTAATCAGAGAATTCAGCCATTGCTATTCTCCTCTACCAGCCCTGCATCAAGAAACGCCGTTAACGGGCTGCTTGGGCTGGCGTGATGCTGAACGGAGGCCGGCCCTCTGGCCAGGTAACCTGCTTCGGTGGCTAACGCAAAAGCTCTGGCGGTAGCAACAGGGTCATGAGCTGTCGCAATGGCGGTATTCACCAGCACAGCATCAGCCCCGTATTCCATGGCCTCACAGGCATCGGAAGGCAAACCAATACCGGCATCGATAATCACCGGGACATTAGCCTGTTCAATAATAATCTGTAAAAAATCCCGGCTGAGCAGTCCTTTATTACTGCCGATGGGCGAACCCAGAGGCATAACGGCAGCACACCCGACGGCTTCCAGCCGTTTGCACAGTACAGGATCGGCTCCGCAGTAGGGCAACACCACAAATCCTTCTTTTACTAACTGTTCTGCGGCCTTCAGGGTTTCAATCGGGTCGGGTAGCAGGTAGCGGCTATCAGGGTGAATTTCGAGTTTTACCCAGTGGGTGCCTAAAGCTTCCCGGGCCAGGCGTGCGGCGAATAATGCTTCACCGGCAGTTTTGGCTCCGGAAGTGTTTGGCAGCAACATCACGCCGGATTGTAATAGTGGCGCCAGAATATCATCCTGGCGGCTGTTGAGATCGATTCGCTTCATTGCCAGGGTGGCCAGTTGAGATCCCGATGCCTGCAATGCTTGCTGCATAACGGTTGGTGAAGAAAATTTTCCGGTGCCCGTCAACAGACGAGAGCTGAAAGTTTTATCTGCAATTTTTAACATGGTTAGCCTCCGGCAATGACCTGAAAAACTACGACATCATCATTCTCCTGCAGCAGATATTCTGGCCAGCCAGCGGCGGGGATTATCTGGCCATTGACCGCCAAAGCCGTACCTTTCTGGCGTACCTGGAGCTGCTGCAGCAACTGACTGAGGAGGCAGGGTGAACTGACAGACATCAGCTTGTCATTAAGCGTAATCTGCATGGGCTTCTCCGCATACCGGACAGTCTGCAGCCGGTGTGAGTTGCAGGCGACGCCATTGCAGTTCACGACCGTCAAACAGAATCAGTTGCCCTGACGCAGCACTGTGACCGGTAGCGATCAGCTTGATTGCTTCCAGCGCCTGCAGGCTCCCCATCATGCCGACCACCGGCCCTGCAACTCCACTGTTACGGCAGTTTCGTTCTGGTTCTGTCGAATCCGGCCACAGACAACGGTAACATCCCTGCGTCCAGGGAGGTGTCAGTACCAGCAACTGCCCGCTGAACCCTACTGCACTGGCAGAGACCAGCGGGATCTGTTGTTCAATACACCAGCTATTCAACAACTGACGGGTCGCCATATTGTCACTACAGTCGAGGACTATTGTGGGTCTGGCCGGTAAGCGGTTTAGTTGCTTAGCATCTATCCGTTGTGCCAGGGCATGCAGGTGGACCGAAGGATTGAGTTCATGCAGTGTGCTGGCTGCCAGTGTCGCTTTCTGTTTGCCGGTGTCATTGCTACGGAACAGGATTTGCCGTTGAAGGTTGCTGATGTGCAATGAATCATCATCAGCCAGCAACAGTGTACCTACACCGGCAGCTGCCAGATACAGGGCGGCTGGTGAGCCTAGCCCTCCCAGTCCGACGACCAGAACAGTTGAGTTGGCCAGTTGTTCCTGACCCACCGGGCCAATTTCCTCCAGCAACAGTTGGCGGCTGTAACGCATAAAATCCTGGTCACTGAGCATCTGCGGTACCTCTGTCTGCTTCAGCCACCCGTGACTGCAACTGTGCCACGGCATCGCGCCAGTCTGCCGCTGCCGTAATTGCACTGACGACGGCAATACTACCTACTCCGGTGGCCAGTACGTCAGCGGCTCTGTCGATACTGATCCCTCCAATCGCGACGGTAGGTATTCCGGCCAGTTGCCGGACATGATGACGCAGGTTGTCCAGCCCCTGAGGCTGAGATGGCATCTGTTTGGTATTCGTCGGGAAAACATGACCGAGCGCGATATAGGAAGGGTGAAGAGGTAAAACCCTGGCGATTTCGTGACTGTCATGGGTTGATACCCCTAAACGCAGGCCAGCCTGCAGGATCGCATCCAAATCCGCAGTGTCTAAATCCTCCTGTCCGAGGTGTACGCCATAGGCACCATGTTTAATGGCCAGTTGCCAGTCATCGTTAATAAATAACCGCGCCTGGCGGGCAGCCGCCAGACGGATACTATCGATGATGGCCTGTTCTTTTTCGGCGGCACTGCCTTGTTTCATTCGCAACTGCAGGGTCATTACCCCTGCATCCAGCAGCCGGGTTATCCATTCAACACTATCTACTACGGCGTATAACCCGCAGCGCAGTGGTACCGGCGGAAATTTCTGCGTCATTATTTCGCCTCCGCATCCGCCACTACCTGCTGATAAATTTCACTACCGCTGTCGCGGAAACGCTGAGACATCTCCAGCATACCTTCATCTATCACCACCGACGGTTGCGGGTTTTTGCTGGCAAAATCGCGAACTTCCTGGCTAATCTTCATTGAGCAGAATTTTGGCCCGCACATAGAACAGAAGTGGGCGACTTTGCCGGATTCCTGTGGCAGGGTCTGGTCGTGATAGTTACGGGCAGTTTCCGGGTCAAGAGCCAGATTAAACTGATCTTCCCAGCGAAATTCGAAACGGGCCTTAGACATGGCATTGTCGCGGATTTGTGCGCCGGGATGTCCCTTAGCGAGGTCAGCAGCATGAGCTGCGATTTTGTAAGCGATCAATCCCTGTTTAACATCTTCTTTATCTGGCAGACCGAGGTGCTCTTTCGGGGTGACATAGCACAACATGGCACATCCAAACCAACCTATCATTGCGGCACCGATGCCGGAGGTAAAGTGATCATAACCCGGGGCGATATCCGTGGTCAGCGGACCCAGGGTGTAAAATGGAGCTTCATGACAATGCTCCAACTGCTCAGCCATATTCCGCTGGATCATATGCATAGGGACGTGGCCCGGGCCTTCAATCATTACCTGAACATCATATTCCCAGGCTATTTTGGTCAGTTCCCCCAGGGTATGTAGTTCAGCAAATTGTGCTTCATCATTCGCGTCCTGAATAGACCCCGGACGAAGCCCGTCACCTAATGACAGAGAAATGTCGTAGCTGGCACAAATTTCACAAATTTCCCGGAAGTGGCGATAAAGGAAGTTTTCCTGATGATGCGAAAGGCACCATTTCGCCATAATCGATCCACCACGGGAAACTATCCCTGTCAGACGTTTTGCAGTCATCGGGACATAGCGCAACAGGACACCGGCATGGATGGTGAAGTAATCGACGCCCTGTTCAGCCTGCTCCAGCAGGGTATCCCGGAAGATCGGCCAGTTAAGATCTTCAGCGATCCCGTTAACTTTTTCCAGAGCCTGATAGACCGGTACTGTACCCACCGGGATCGGGCTGTTACGCAGGATCCACTCGCGGGTTTCATGAATATTTCGCCCGGTAGAGAGATCCATCAGAGTATCAGCCCCCCAACGGGCAGCCCAGACCAGTTTTTCCACCTCTTCCTCTATGGATGAAGTGACGGCAGAGTTACCGATGTTGGCATTGATTTTTACCAGAAAATTACGGCCGATAATCATCGGTTCAGATTCCGGATGGTTGATATTGGCCGGGATAATGGCCCGACCAGCAGCGACTTCCTGGCGCACAAACTCGGCAGTGATAGTCGCCGGGAGGGGATCAAAAAAATGTTTTCCCGGATGCTGCTGAAGTAATACTTCACCGGAAATTTTTTCTCTCCCCATATTTTCACGCAGGGCAATAAACTCCATTTCCGGGGTAATGATTCCCTGACGGGCATAATGTAACTGGGTGACACAGCATCCTGCCTGTGCTTTACGTGGCTGCGGTAAATACCTGAAACGCAGGTCGTCGAGCGTTTCATCAGCCAGACGTTCGCGGGTATAGGCCGAGCTGGTGGCCGGAATATCTGCCGAATCCTGACGTTGCTCAATCCATGCCTGGCGAATTCGTGGAATGCCACGATGAATATCCGGGACTGCGGTTTCATCACCAAACGGACCTGAAGTGTCATATACCGGGATCGCTTCATTTTCCTCGAATACCGGGTTTTCAGTGGTTCCGCCAATACGGGTCGGGGTGAGTTGTATCTCACGTACAGGGACGCGGATATCAGGGCGTGATCCGGTTAGCCAGCGACGACGTGAGGCCGGAAACGACTGACTGCTGAGTGAATTGATGAAGTTGCGGGCTTGCTCGCGTTTTTCACGACGGGATAATTTTTCAGACATAGCTCTATTTCCTGTAATCAAAGAAATACGCTTGTCCGGAGTTCGGATGGAGTGACAGACAGGTATGCCGGCAGGCACACTCAGGCTGAACTGTACTCTTGTTCCCTTCGCAGGTACTAACCTGATCAGGTTCCGCGGATCCCGAATTAACGGTCTCAGCCCCGAAGGGCACTCCGACAAGATAAACTGGCTGCAGAATTTTCAGTTCATACAGCTGCGGGTGATAAGTCACCGCCTCTCAGCATAGTGGGGTTCAGAGTGAAGCACAAGCCCCTGGTGTTTGTCGGGTTGGTTTTGAATGGCTGCATTTTCCGGCCAGACGCTGACATTAGTCAGGCGGGTGGTACTATGGGATTAACAGCTTCGTCGTGATGCATCAGAAAAATAATAAGGTGATGATTGATGGAACGTGAAATAGCCGCTTCAGACAGCGGCTGGTGGGTGGTCAGTCAGTTAAATAAACTTTGGTTACCTGCGGGAGAATTACCCCATGGTAGTGCTGAAGCGTTCTCTCTTACGGGAGCACGCGGACAGATAATAGGTGAATGGCAGGGCGAAACCGTCTGGCTGGTGGATGACTCAAGGCCTCAGGATATGGCTTCGCTGCGCCAGCTCCTCCAGGGTGATGGTGGGTTATTCAGAATGGCCGGAAGAGGGGTTCAGTTGGCGGAGTTTTATCGTTCACATCGTTATTGCGGCTATTGCGGAAAAGAGATGCAACGCAGCAGGACAGAGTTTGCCTGCCTGTGCGCGCATTGCCACGAGCGTTATTATCCACAGATAGCTCCCTGTATTATTGTTGTTATCCGCCGTGGAGACCAGTTATTACTGGCGCAGCATGTCAGACACCGTAACGGAATTTACACGGCATTAGCCGGATTTACCGAGGTCGGAGAGACGCTGGAGCAGACGGTTGCCCGTGAAGTTATGGAAGAGAGCAACATAAAAATCAAAAATCTGCGTTATGTTGCTTCACAACCCTGGCCGTTTCCTCAATCGCTGATGATGGCTTTTCTGGCGGATTATGAGAGTGGAGAGATCAATATCGACCCTAAAGAACTGCTGGATGCTGGCTGGTATCGTTACGATGAATTACCGAAGCTTCCGCCTCCGGGCACGATTGCCCGGAGACTGATTGAGGACACGGTCGCATTATGCCGGCAGGATGAAGAATAACCATCAGTGACAGCAACGCTACCGCACAGGCGCAGAATTAGAACAAGTGCGGGTTTGCGTATATAATACGCGCCTGATTTCGAGAGAGCCTTATTATGAGCGAATTAAAAAACGACCGTTATCTGCGAGCCTTGCTGCGGCAGCCAACGGATGTGACTCCGGTATGGATGATGCGTCAGGCAGGTCGCTATTTGCCTGAATATAAGCAGACCCGGGCAGAAGCGGGTGATTTTATGTCACTGTGTAAGAATGCTGAACTGGCCTGTGAAGTGACTCTGCAACCCTTACGCCGTTATCCTCTGGATGCAGCCATTCTGTTCTCTGACATCCTGACAATTCCGGATGCTATGGGGTTAGGGCTGTATTTCGAAACCGGAGAAGGGCCCCGTTTTTCTTCTCCGATAAGCTGCGCACAGGATGTCAAAAATTTGCCCATCCCTGATCCGGAGCAGGAACTGGGCTATGTGATGAATGCTGTACGGACTATCCGCAAAAATCTGCAGGGTGAAGTTCCGCTGATTGGTTTCTCTGGTAGCCCGTGGACGCTGGCTACCTATATGGTGGAAGGTGGCAGCAGTAAGGCTTTTACTAAAATCAAAAAAATGATGTACAGCGATCCTTCAGCATTACATGCCTTGCTGGACAAGCTGGCAGAGAGTGTCATTCTGTATCTGAATGCACAAATCCGTGCCGGGGCGCAGTCAGTCATGGTGTTTGATACCTGGGGTGGCGTTTTAACCGGTCGTGATTACCGGAATTTCTCACTCTATTACATGCATAAGATTGTTGATGGTCTACTGCATGAAAATGAAGGCCGTCGGGTTCCGGTCACTCTGTTTACTAAAGGTGGCGGGCAGTGGCTGGAACAGATTGCAGACACCGGATGTGATGCGATTGGTCTGGACTGGACAACCGATATCGCCAATGCCCGTCAGCGGGTTGGGCATCGGGTGGCTTTACAGGGCAATATGGACCCTTCTATCCTCTATGCTCCGCCGGCGCGGATTGAGCAGGAAGTCTCGACCATCCTTGAAGGCTTTGGGCAGGGCAACGGGCATGTGTTTAATCTGGGGCACGGGATTCATCAGGATGTCCCCCCGGAACATGCCGGTGCTTTTGTTGAGGCTGTTCACCGCCTTTCTGCGGCATATCATAAATAATGTCAATCGATGTTGCGGCGCTTAAAGCTGAACAACTTTCACGGGCAGCAGAAGTTGTCCGTGAAGGGCTGAGCCCTGATTTCTCTCCGTCATTTATCGGCGGGGGAGATGTGGGTTTTGAGCAGCAGGGCTCTGTGGCGAGGGCTGCGCTGGTGGTGTTACGCTGGCCATCTCTGCAAATGGTTGAACATCGTGTTGCACGGGTTCCGGTCACCTTGCCCTATATTCCTGGTTTTCTCTCCTTTCGTGAATATCCTGCTTTACAGGCTGCGTGGCAGAAGTTGGAACATCGCCCTGAATTGCTGTTTATTGACGGACATGGTGTCTCCCATCCCAGGGGATTAGGCGTGGCCAGCCATTTTGGCCTGTTGGCCGATGTACCGACGATAGGTGTCGCTAAAAGCCGGTTATGCGGTGACTATTTGCCGTTGGCGGAAGAGGCCGGTGCCAGCCAGCCTCTGCTCTTTCAGCAACAGCAGGCTGGCTGGGTACTGCGCAGTAAGCAGCGTTGTAATCCGTTATTTATTTCTGTCGGCCATCGGGTCAGCCTTCAAATGGCACTTTACTGGACTCAACAATGCCTGCGTGGCTATCGCTTGCCTGAGCCCACCCGGCTTGCTGATGCTGTTGCTTCACAGCGCAAAGGCTTTCAGCGCTGGCTGGAACCACAATAACGCTGTGAAATGACGTCTTTTGCGTTACACTTCTGCCAGCTAATTTATAATGAGTATCTGTCATGTTACGTAACCCCATCCACCTTCGCCTGGAAAAACTGGAAAGCTGGCAACATGTGACCTTCATGGCCTGTTTGTGTGAGCGTATGTATCCGAACTATCAGGCATTTTGTCAGCAGACTGAATTTGCAGATCCATATCTCTATCGGCGTATTCTTGATCTGGTCTGGGAAACACTGGTGGTGAAGGGTGCTAAAGTTAATTTTGATTCTCAGCTTGAGAAACTTGAAGAGGCTATTCCTGACGGAGAAGCCTTCGATGTTTATGGTGTCTATCCAGCCATTGATGCTTGTGTGGCACTGAGTGATTTACTGCACTCCCTGTTAAGTGGTGAAAGTTTGACCTACGCAGTGGAAGTGAGTAAAACATCTATTACGACCGTTGCTATGCTGGAAATGACTCAGTCTGGCCGGGAGATGACTGATGAAGAACTCAGAGAGAACCAGGCAGTCATTGACGAATGGGACCTACAATGGGAAATATTCCGCTTGCTGGCAGACTGTGAAGAACGCGATCTGGAGTTGATTAAAGGGCTGCGTGCTGACCTGCGGGAAGCCGGAATTAGCAATATCGGTATAAGTTTTAACCAGTAAGACGATAAAACGTGATTTCAGGCCTGATTTAGCATATCAGAAGGCTTCACATCGGCCCCCTGTCTGGTCTACATTTGGGGGGCTAAAAATTGTGGCTATCGGTGTGTGCAGGCTGAAGGGTGTCGGAACATTTGGCTTTTCACTCGCATTCGTTGCTTAGCAGGCGATAAATACACTTTAAGGATAACTTATGAACAAGACTCAACTGATTGATGTGATCGCAGAAAAAGCGGACCTGTCTAAAACCCAGGCTAAAACTGCACTGGAATCTACTCTGGCTGCGATTACTGAGTCTCTGAAAGAAGGTGATGCAGTTCAGCTGGTTGGTTTCGGTACTTTTAAAGTTAACCACCGTGCAGAACGTACTGGCCGCAATCCGCAGACCGGTAAAGAAATCAAAATTGCAGCAGCAAACGTTCCTGCGTTCGTTTCCGGTAAAGCTCTGAAAGACGCCGTTAAATAAGCGTTGCCCCTCGGGTGCGAAACGTTTAGTTAACAGAAGGGGCAAATTACTGCCCCTTCTGTTTATTATCTTCATCTTCCGTCCCATCCCTGTTAGCTGAATTCCTTTGTATAATTGTCTCATTCGTTGTTCTGACCGGTTGTCATGATTATGAAGGAGAGAATATGTATTTCACCGGACGGAAAAGTGTTATTAGCCTGGTCTGTTTGCTGCTGGCAGGCTGTAGTTCCTCTCAAAAATATCCGCCGTTCAGTGCCTCAGGTTATCTTGCCGATCGGGGCGTCGTACGTTTATGGCGCAAAAATACCGATTCTGATGATGTCACGATACGTGTTCTGTATACCCCATTCGATCAGAAGGTGACAGAAGAGTCGGAATATCACTGGCATAATGGCAAACTCTCTTCAGTCAGCCGACATCTCAGTGGCGCCACGTCAAACGATGTGACACTGAGATTTGATTACCAGGGTAATGTCAGCTTTATGCAACGTCAGTTGGAAAAGCACCGTGAACCTGTCAGCCAGCAAGCGATTGAGCTTTACCAGTTTGATGCTGGCAGGATACTGGGTATCAGTAACGCATTGCAGGCAGGAAAAATACGTCTGCAACAGGGGATATGGCAGCAAAGAAACACGGTCATGACCTGTGATCACCAACAGGTTCAGGCAGAACTGGGGGCAGAAGCATTGCGGGTGATTCGCCGGAGTGAGTCAGGGACTGCCCCGCTGTATATCTCGTGGATACAGGGCCCGCAGGGTACGCAATTACTGAAAGCCACACCTGATAATTTATGTCATAACCAGCCGACAGCCGAAGACTTGTAGCCGTAGGAGTGCGGTACACTAATAAAAAAAGCAGGCCGAAGCCTGCTCTGTTATGACGTGAGGCACCTTAATTATTTTGAACGATTAATGGCTCTGTAGCCAATATCATTACGGTAGAAGCTCCCTTGCCATGAGATAGCTTTTGCCAGCACATAAGCATTTTTCTGTGCTTCTGCGACGTCAGCACCGAGTGCAGTGACACAAAGTACCCGCCCGCCGCTTGTTACGACGTCGTCACCTTGTAAGGCAGTGCCTGCATGGAATACTTTTCCATCGGGTTCCGATGTTGCTGCCGCTTCCAGACCGGAAATCACATCACCTTTACGGTATTGGTCAGGATAGCCGCCAGCAGCGATGACTACACCCAGTGCCGGGCGTGGGTCCCATAAGGATTCCTGCTGATCCAGCTGACCTTCGCAGGCCGCCAGACATAATGTCACCAGATCAGACTGCATACGCATCATGATGGGCTGGGTTTCCGGATCACCGAAACGACAGTTAAATTCGATAACCTTTGGCTGACCGGCAGCATCAATCATCAGCCCTGCATACAGGAAGCCGGTGTAAACATTTCCTTCGGCTGCCATTCCACGGACAGTTGGCCAAATCACCTGGTCCATGACCCGCTGGTGGACTTCATCGGTGACCACAGGGGCCGGAGAATATGCCCCCATGCCTCCGGTATTAGGGCCGGTATCAGCATCACCGACACGTTTATGGTCCTGGCTGGTGGCCATAGGCAGTACATGCTCACCATCGACCATCACAATGAAACTGGCTTCTTCGCCGTCAAGGAACTCTTCAATCACTATGCGGTGACCTGCATCGCCAAAAGCATTACCTGCCAGCATATCGCGGACAGCATCTTCAGCTTCCTGCAGAGTCATAGCAACAATAACGCCTTTCCCTGCGGCCAGACCATCGGCTTTGATAACAATCGGTGCGCCTTTCTCCTGCAGGTAACTCAGTGCCGGCTCGATTTCGGTAAAATTCTGGTATTCCGCTGTCGGAATCTTATGACGGGCCAAAAAGTCTTTGGTGAACGCTTTGGAGCCTTCCAGCTGGGCTGCGGCCTGGGTCGGGCCAAAGATTTTCAGCCCTGCAGCACGAAAAGCATCAACCACACCCGTGACCAGCGGTGCTTCGGGGCCGACAATTGTCAGATCAATCTTGTATTGATGAGCAAATGCCAGCAGTCCCTCAATATCTGTTGCGCTAATATCCACATTTTGCAGGGCCGGTTCCCGGGCAGTGCCGGCATTACCTGGCGCAACATAGACAGACTCAGTTAACGGTGACTGAGCGGCTTTCCATGCCAGCGCATGCTCACGCCCGCCATTACCAATAATTAAAATTTTCATCGTTACAACTCCGGGTAAATTAATGGCGGAAATGACGCATATCGGTAAAGATCATCGCGATGCCATGTTCATCGGCAGCTGCAATGACTTCATCATCACGGATAGACCCGCCTGGCTGGATGACACAGGTGATCCCGACGGCGGCGGCTGCATCAATGCCATCACGGAACGGGAAGAACGCGTCAGAAGCCATCGCCGATCCTTTCACTTCCAGACCTTCATCCCCGGCTTTGATGCCAGCGATTTTGGCGGAATAGACACGACTCATTTGTCCGGCTCCGATACCGATAGTCTGGTTATCCCGCGCATAGACAATCGCGTTAGACTTAACAAATTTTGCGACCTTCCAGCAGAACAGGGCATCACGCATTTCCTGTGGGTTTGGCTGACGCTGGCTGACAACGCGCAATTGAGTTTCATCGACCATCCCAAGATCACGGTCCTGAACCAGCAGGCCACCGTTGACCCGTTTGAAATCGAGCGCTGCGCTACGTTGTTGTTGCCAGTCACCACAGATCAGCACGCGGACATTCTGCTTAGCCGCTGTCACTTTCAAGGCGGCTTCGCTGGCGGACGGGGCAATAATGACTTCAACAAACTGGCGGCTGATAATGGCCTGCGCAGTTTCTTCATCCAGTTCACGGTTAAACGCGATGATACCGCCAAACGCTGAGGTCGGGTCGGTAGTGTAAGCACGTTCATAGGCCTGTTTAATATCGTTGCCGATGGCGACGCCACAAGGGTTGGCATGTTTGACTATCACACATGCGGGTTCCGCGAACTCTTTTACGCACTCGAGGGCCGCATCGGTATCGGCAATATTATTATAGGAAAGAGCTTTACCTTGTAACTGTTGTGCGGTTGCAACAGAAGCTTCGGCAACGTTCTCTTCTATATAGAAGGCTGCATCCTGATGGCTGTTTTCACCGTAGCGCATATCCTGCTTCTTAACGAAGTTGAGATTCAGGGTGCGTGGGAAACGCCCGGAAGGAGTTTTCTCTTCATTATTGTAGTAAGCCGGCACCAGCTGACCGAAGTAGTTGGCGATCATACTGTCATAGGCGGCAGTATGCTCGAATGCTTTGATAGCCAGGTCAAACCGGGTTTCCAGTGTCAGGCTGTTATCGTTGGCCTGCATCTCTTTAATCAGCAGAGAGTAGTCACCGCTGTTAACCACAATGGCAACATCTTTGTGGTTCTTCGCTGCTGAGCGCACCATGGTAGGTCCGCCGATATCAATATTTTCTACTGCGTCTTCCAGGCTGCAACCTTCACGGGCCACTGTCTGAGCAAACGGATACAGGTTCACGACGACCATGTCGATCGGTGCTATCTGATGCTCTGCCATAATTGCATCATCCTGACCACGACGTCCCAGAATCCCGCCATGGACTTTCGGATGCAGTGTTTTCACACGTCCGTCCATCATCTCCGGGAAACCGGTGTAGTCAGATACTTCGGTAACAGGCAGGCCGGCATCCGCCAGCAAACGGGCAGTGCCGCCGGTAGATAGCAACTCAACGCCGCAGGAAGTCAGTGCTTTGGCAAACTCTACAATACCGGTTTTGTCAGAGACACTCAGAAGAGCGCGGCGTACAGGACGACGATGTTGCATAGTAAATGTAATCCCCTGGATTGGTTTCATTTATAGAAAGAAAGAAGTCGTAAAGAAATCTCTGAAAGCAAACTGCTTATTTATCTGCTTTCACAAACATCTCAGACCGGGTTTCTGCATGGCGGCATTGTAGCGAAAACGTTTGCGTGATGCCCGGCTAAATTTGGATTTATAGCGCTTTGTGAGTAACTTTGTGGATAACAGGGTATAAATAGCCTGTTTGCTGTGTATTGCAGCAAACAGTTATTATTTTTGAAATTAGCGGTTGCGCCTTTTTATGAACTGCCTATAATGCGCAACCACTGAGACGGCAAAGCGCGATGCGCCAA
>NZ_DDVT01000020.1:300956-305993 GCF_002345795.1 Tatumella sp. UBA2305 | reverse complement strand
GTTAAAAATGGGGGGATTACCCCCGAATGCGGTCACAGGATGGCGATATGGAAATCACAATCAGGTGAATTGATTTGGCGAAGCATACTTCAGTTGAATTTGATATCCTCATTCTGTAAGTTAATTGATGACGGTTACTTACTGTACAAGGAAACCATATGGATACGGTTGAAGAGTTAAATGGAACTTATTTTTATGCGGGTAGATCTAACCTCAAAGCAAGCGAACTATTTTTCATGATTTTTTGTGAAAAATTTATAGAGCAGCTTGGGTTAGCGGTAGCCAATTTTTACGCTATTGTAGCTTTACTGGCTGGAAGAAATGATCAGCCAATGAGAACCAAGCCTCGCAATGCAATTGACGGAACCTCGCACCTATCAAAAGCATCACGCAGAGTCTTTGGCAACGCCAAATTTCCGTACGGTATCAGATTACCAACCTTCATCGGTGGTTACACTCCCTGGACAATTAAACCCCGAATTACAGCCAAAGTAGGTACATTTGTTGGCCGAACTATTCCTGTCGTTGGCTGGGTAATTTTAGCTTCTGATGTGTCACAAATTTCATATAAAACCGTTCGTGATTACAATAAAATAGCCCGGGGTAATGATAAGGTATGGTAACGGACGAAGAGGTTCTTGAATTCTTTCGTAGCGAGCTATCAACTCCGCTTAACTGGAAGTGGCATCCAATCCCTCTGGAATTAGACACGCATCTACAGGACTATTGTGCTCCCGATGAACTTCCTTATGTGATTGAAGATTTTGGTCAGAAATTTGCTATTGATGTTTCTGCAATCAATATGAACCGTTACTGTCCGATAATAAAAATACCATTACTGAAGCGATTAACTAAAGGCCGCGAAATTATGAAAAAAATAATCTCTGAGCGCCCTCCATTCACGCTGAGAATGTTTGCTGAATCTGCCAGAGCTGGACGCTGGTTATATGATTAATCTCTCTCAGGCCGGTGATCATCAATAGCTTTGTGGCAATCCGGGTAATCATACTGCCCGGATAATCATTCAGGGCTTTCATAAAGTCGGGTATCTGCTCGACGCTCAGATGCGGGAAGTGCTTTTGCTTCAGTGCTTTCAGTGCGCCGGCTAAATCTGTCACCGGGTTATTCTCTGCCCCGCCGGTGATCACTGCGTGAGTAGATCTCTGGCGGCAAGCCTGGCGGGTCTTTTTCAGCTTATCCAGAACACCACGCTGTTCCATCTTCCGCAATACTGCCAGCATCTCAGCGGGTTTGATCTCATTAATGGCGCGTAGACCAATGAAGGGTAATATATCCTTTGTCAGGTACTCCAGAATGTCATCAGCATAGCCCTGTGACCAGTTCGGCATTTTGTGTTCGTGCCATTCGATAGCCACCGACTCAAAGCTGTTTTGTACCGCCAGCACCCTCGCCTGTTTCTCTGCCTGCTTTTCCTGCCCCGGATCACCACCAGCAACCAGAACCCTTTTGGCATTTTCTTGTTTGCTGCGGGGCTCAGATAACGTGACGTCAGGATATACCCCCACGGACAGCAACTTTTCTTTACCGCCTACACGATACTTTAAACGCCAGTAACGTGAACCGTTGGGATTCACCAGCAGATACAGGCCACCACCATCAGACAGCTTATACGGCTTTTCTTTGGGCTTGGCGGTCTCTGCCTGGCAGACATTAAAATAGAAATATCAAGAAAATTTCTAACCTGTCTGACAAGTGGAGGTGTATAATATTTAATCATTTATCTGAAGGAGATTGATTTTAAATGAAAGGAATCGACAAAAAACTTATCATCTTCACCACAAAAAAAAGATTCAATGACAGAAATGCCGATGACATGCAAAGTGGCGACATGGATGTTGATACACTGAAAAAGCATTATCATCTCGGGCAAGTATCAACTTTCATCGACTGGGATACTTTTGGTCCCTACTATCAGCATCCTGCTACTAACAATATACCGCCAGTTAGCAGAGAAAAAGCCATTGCGATGTTATATGATGAGCTACGTTCTCAGTCCTATGCATTTTCTTTTCGAGGACCCTACCAAGGCCTGATCATAAATCTTTTCAATCACATGCAACGTAGTAATGGACATGATTTTCAACATCCTTTTATGAACAATGCCTACAGAAATCTCATTTTGAGTGATAACTCTGGCGATAGTACATTATCAATAATTAAAAACACTATCGAGCAATTTGATTTTAATAAGTCACAATTGACTAAAGAACATTTTTCAAATGTGTTATCTAAAAGCCGCTTACCTAAATATACAAGATGGAAAGATTTCGTCAATGGAATGGGCATTACTGTCCATGACATAAACAGCACAGAAATCTCTATAGAAAGCCTGACCTTCCAGGGCAATAAATATACTGCGACTATCAAATACAGAGCACAAGACCATTTTGGCTTAGATAAAGAAGATATCTTAAAAGTGAAGTTTAACTCTATTGCTCTCTTTAGAATATGGTTTGTTCTACAAAGGGCAAAGCATTTTGCTCAAAAGCCATTTTTCACAAATTTTGAAGCTACTATAACATTGACAGGAGAAAACAATGTTTAAGTACAAAAGGATTGGAGCAACTTTAGTTCTTTTAATAACAGCATACTGCATATGGATTGGTGTAAGACCGGCAAAAATAGTCAGAGTTGATAATGGTGCGGTTTTTGTAGAACATTTACCGATGACTACAGAAGGCAAACTCAATTGGTGGATGGAAAACAAAGACTTACTTC
The DNA here is from genome assembly GCF_002345795.1 of Tatumella sp. UBA2305. Taxonomy (NCBI): domain Bacteria; kingdom Pseudomonadati; phylum Pseudomonadota; class Gammaproteobacteria; order Enterobacterales; family Erwiniaceae; genus Tatumella; species Tatumella sp. UBA2305. Next base: position 303,254 of record NZ_DDVT01000020.1, on the reverse strand, counting down.
AGAATAAATATCATATTATCAATACCCCTGATAACTTCACAATTATCGTCATGAATTTCGGTGGGTATAAAAAATTACCCACCGGAACCAGAGATGGTTCAATTGATGACTATACCTGCTTTGATGATACGAATGGCGAGCATAAGAAATGTGCTTATAACAGTATAGCGTTAGTTGTAAGAGGAAGCGTCAATGGGGAAATATTTATAAATATAGGTGGAAAAACATATATCCAGAGTTCTGATGGCACAGTAACACTAAAATAAAAAAGATATTTCAACCAGGGTGCATCACTATTTAAATGATCTGGCATCGTTTGCCGGTAAGTAATCCGGCGCGGCTGGCGACACCAGAGGCAATAAACCAGAGATGGTTGGTTGATTTTATTCTCGATGCTCTGGTCAGTGGCAGACGTTTCCGGACATTTGGTGACCAGTTCGGCTTTTTGTGTTCGTGCCATTCAATAGCTACCGACTCAAAGCTGTTTTGTACCGCCAGTACCCTCGCCTGTTTCTCTGCCTGCTTTTCTTGCCCCGGGTCTCCACCAGCAGACAGAACCCTTTTTTCATTTTCTCGTTTGCTGCGGGCCTCAGATAACGTGACGTCAGGATATAACCCCACGGACAGCAACTTTTCTTTACCGCCAACACGATACTTTAAACGCCAGTAATGCGAACCGTTGGGATTCGCCAGCAGATACAGGCCACCACCATCAGATAACTTATACGGCTTTTCTTTAGGCTTAGCAGTCTCTGCCTGGCGGGCGTTAAGTTTTATTTTGGGGGCATGTCTTCGATTGAACCAGCCAATACCCTAATGAACCCAACATATTCGCGGATTACAATGGGTTTAGCCGGACGTTGGCAGACAAGGAATTGGTTATGGTGCTTGATTTTACTGGTGTGAGTAGACTTTACAGGACGGTAGTAGAAGGGAAAATGGTGCGCCCTATAGGATTCGAACCTATGACCTACGGCTTAGAAGGCCGGTGCTCTATCCAACTGAGCTAAGGGCGCCCTGATTTCCGACGAATTATACGGTCACCGGTCACTGAGTCAATGTTTTTACGCGACTTTCCGTTCTGTTGCTGAAGGTTTAGGCAACTGGCAGTGATTCTTTGCCTGACAGCGTGCGCCGCTTCTGACAAAATAGGTGCCTTCACCTTATGATTCTAACTCCGTGGATTTTTTCTCTGATGTCAGCACAGATTATTGATGGTAAAACGATTGCGCAGCAGGTTCGTCTGGAAGTTGCGGAAAAAGTTAAACAGCGTCTTGCAGCGGGTAAACGCGCCCCTGGTCTGGCGGTAGTACTGGTCGGAGAAAACCCGGCATCACAAATTTATGTCGGCAGTAAACGTAAAGCCTGTGAAGAGGTGGGCTTTGTGTCGCGTTCCTATGATTTACCGGCCACCACCAGCGAACAGGAATTACTGGCACTGATCGATAAGTTAAATAGCGATAATGACATCGACGGCATTCTGGTGCAGTTACCTCTGCCGGAAGGAATCGATAACATCAAAGTGCTGGAACGGATTGCTGCCGATAAAGATGTCGATGGCTTCCACCCATATAATGTGGGACGTCTGTGCCAGCGTGCCCCGCTGCTGCGCCCCTGCACCCCGCGCGGTATTATGACCCTGCTGGAACGCTATAATATCGAAACCTTTGGCGCCAATGCTGTGGTTATCGGAGCGTCTAACATTGTGGGTCGTCCAATGAGCCTGGAATTGCTGCTGGCCGGCTGTACCACCACTGTGACCCATCGTTTCACCCGTAATCTGCGTCAGCATGTAGAAAACGCCGACCTGCTGGTGGTTGCTGTAGGTAAAGCCAACTTTATTCCTGGCGAGTGGATTAAACCGGGTGCGGTGGTGATTGATGTCGGGATTAACCGGCTGGCCGATGGCCGTGTGGTGGGTGATGTCGAATTTGAAGCTGCGGCACAACGCGCCTCATGGATTACCCCGGTGCCGGGCGGCGTAGGCCCGATGACCGTAGCGACCTTAATTCAGAATACTTTGCAGGCATGTGAAGAGTACCACGACGGAGAAAATGCATAATGGCGACTTTTTCACTGGGTAAATTCCCACACGTTGAACTGTGCGATCTGCTGAAACTGGAAGGCTGGGCCGAAAGCGGTGCTCAGGCAAAAGCCTTTATCGCTGACGGCCTGGTCACGGTTAACGGCCAGGTTGAAACCCGTAAACGCTGCAAGATTGTCAGCGGTCAGACCGTGAGTTTTGCCGGTCAGTCGATTTCGGTTATCGCGTAACCAGTAAAAATCCGCCTTCATAGA
>NZ_DDVT01000020.1:237004-300802 GCF_002345795.1 Tatumella sp. UBA2305 | reverse complement strand
GGTTTTAAGTTGGCAATAAAAAGGGCGACCGGAAAACCCGTCGCCCTTCTCTTTTTATTGCCAGAAGATTACTTACGGCGCCAGCTGGTTCCCTGCGGACCATCTTCCAGAATAATCCCCAGCTCATTCAGCTTATCGCGTGCGATATCTGCCTGCGCCCAGTTTTTACTCTCACGGGCGTCTTTACGCATTTTGATCAGTGCCTCAATCTCCGCCACTTCTTCGTCATTACTGACGGCAGAACTTTGCAGGAACAGTTCCGGGTCTTGTTGCAGAATACCCAGCACTTTAGCAAGCTGGCGCAGTTTGGCGGCCAGGGCATCGGCGGCGGCGGCGTCTTCGGTTTTCAGCCGGTTGACTTCACGTCCCATATCAAACAGCACGGAATAAGCTTCCGGGGTATTAAAGTCATCATTCATGGCATCCCGGAACCGTTGCTCAAACTCAGCCCCTTCGGCAGCCTCTGCCTGAGGATGAGTGTTCCGCAGTGCAGTGTACAGACGCTCCAGTGCCGCGCGGGCCTGCTTCAGGTTATCTTCACTATAATTCAGCTGGCTGCGGTAATGACCGGACATCAGGAAGTAGCGGACGGTCTCGGCATCATAATGCTTCAGAACATCGCGCACCGTAAAAAAGTTGCCCAGTGATTTGGACATTTTTTCACGGTCAATCATCACCATGCCGGAATGCATCCAGTAATTTACATACTCACCACCATGCGCACAGGTTGACTGAGCGATTTCGTTTTCATGATGCGGGAACATCAGGTCAGATCCACCGCCGTGAATGTCAAAATGCGCTCCCAGCTGGCTGCAGTTCATCGCAGAACACTCAATATGCCAGCCAGGGCGTCCCGCCCCCCATGGAGAAGGCCAGCTGGGTTCATCGGCTTTGGACATTTTCCACAGTACAAAATCCATTGGATTTTTCTTCACATCGGCGACTTCGACCCGTGCACCGGCCTGTAACTGTTCCAGATCCTGGCGGGAGAGTTCACCATAATGGCTGTCACTCAGCACATCGAACATTACGTCACCGTTGTCAGCTACATAGGCATGACCACGCTGCAGCAGTTTTTCTACCAGTTCGATAATCTCACCGATATGTCGGGTAGCACGCGGTTCCACGTCCGGCGGCAGAATACCCAGCGCATCAAAATCGCTGTGCATCTCGCCGATCATCCGGTTGGTCAGCACTTCAATGGTCTCACCATTTTCGTTGGCACGTTTAATGATTTTATCGTCAATATCGGTGATGTTTCTGACATATTTCAGCTGGTAGCCCAGATAGCGTAAATAGCGTGAAACCACGTCAAAAGCTACAAAAGTCCTGCCGTGACCAATATGGCACAGGTCATAAACGGTAATACCGCACACGTACATACCGACCTGACCGGCATGAATAGGTTTGAATTCCTCTTTTTGTCTGCTCTGAGTGTTATAAATTTTTAGCATTTAACTCTTCCGTTTAAACGTGTGCGATAACTGTGGTTATTGTGCCGTATTTTTCACGTGACTGCGACGTAAAGCAAGCCATCCGGCATCATCAGTTTTCGGCATACTGCCGTAACCCTGAATTTTATGATATAAGGAGCCTCTGCGATTGCCCTTCCCTGTAATCAGGAAGAGTTAAATACCGACAATAACCATGACAGGATGAAATTATGGTCACTTTCCAGACGAATTTTGGTGATATCGTTATTAAAACATTTGACGATAAAGCCCCGACTACCGTGCAAAACTTCCTGGAGTATTGCCGCGAAGGTTTTTACGACAACACTATCTTCCATCGCGTTATTAACGGTTTTATGATCCAGGGCGGTGGTTTTGAGCCGGGTATGAAACAGAAATCGACCAAAGCCGAAATCCGTAACGAAGCAAATAACGGTCTGAAAAACACCCGCGGTACCCTGGCAATGGCCCGTACCTCTGCGCCACACTCTGCCACTGCACAGTTTTTCATCAACGTTGCCGACAACGACTTCCTGAACTTCCGTGACGAAAGCCTGCAGGGCTGGGGTTACTGTGTGTTTGCTGAAGTAGTTGAAGGTATGGACGTGGTTGAGAAAATCAAAGCCGTCTCTACCGGCCGCAGTGGTATGCATCAGGATGTGCCAAAAGATGACGTTGTTATCCAGAAAGTGACCGTCAGCGAGTAATGCCGCGAACGCTGTTTATAGCAGATTTGCATCTGTGTCAGGAAGAACCGGCAATCACTGCCGGTTTTCTGCGTTTTTTACAACGCGAAGCCACAGACTGTGAAGCGCTGTATATCCTCGGTGACCTGTTTGAGAGCTGGATTGGTGATGATGACCCAAACCCGCTACATCAGCAGGTCGCCGAAGCCCTGAAGGCGTTAACCGTCCCGGTGTTCTTTATTCACGGTAACCGCGATTTCCTGCTGGGCCAGGCCTATGCCAGACGCTGTGGAATGCAGTTACTGCCGGAAGAGCAGTTACTGGAACTGTATGGCCGCCGGGTGCTGATAATGCATGGCGATACCCTGTGTACCGACGATGAGGGATACCAGCGTTTTCGTAAAAAAGTCCACCAGCCCTGGCTGCAACGGCTATTCCTGATGTTACCCTTGTTTGTCCGCCAGAAAATTGCCGCCAGAATGCGTAATGACAGCAGCAAGGCCAACCAGTCAAAAAGCATGGAAATCATGGATGTCAATCCACAGGCGGTAGAACAGGTGATGCAACGCCATCACGCTTCACTGTTGATCCATGGCCATACCCATCGTCCGGAAATCCACCATCTGACAGTCAGCCATCAGCCGGCACAACGTGCGGTACTCGGCGCATGGCACCGACAGGGGTCGGTGATCATCCTGGATGACAGTGGCGTCACCCTTCACGCTTTTCCCTGGTAAGTTTCACGTGAAATGTCCGGTTGTGTGGGTACGCAACCGTTTTCCTCCGCGCTGTCTCATGCTATTCTCACGCCCTTCTCAATGTGTATAACCTGTCCCGCTACAGGTTCTTTAATTGCTCACAGGAGTTGACCGCATGTCGTCGAATACTGCCCCGGCCCGTATCGCTATTATTATGGGTTCTAAAAGTGACTGGGCTACGATGCAGTATGCTGCAGAAATCCTTAACGAACTGAATCTTGCCCATCATGTGGAAGTGGTTTCAGCCCACCGCACCCCGGACAAACTGTTCAGTTTTGCTGAAAATGCCCAACAACAGGGCTTTCATGTGATTATCGCCGGTGCCGGCGGAGCAGCGCATCTGCCAGGTATGCTGGCGGCGAAAACCTTAGTCCCGGTGCTGGGTGTTCCGGTGCAAAGCGCCGCACTGAGCGGAGTCGACAGCCTTTATTCGATTGTGCAGATGCCACGCGGTATTCCGGTTGGAACGCTGGCCATTGGTAAAGCCGGAGCGGCGAATGCTGCACTGCTGGCCGCCCAGATTCTGGCAGTTAACGATCCTGCATTAGCGAGCCGTCTCAGCGCCTGGCGGACAGCGCAGAGCGATGCGGTTCTGGAAAACCCGGACCCACGGGAGGAAGCATGAAGTCAGTTTGCGTACTCGGTAACGGACAGCTGGGCCGGATGTTGCGCCAGGCCGGTGAACCACTGGGGATCGCCGTTTATCCGGTCGGCACCGATGCAGAACCGGAAGCGCTGCCGATTCGTCAGAGCGTGATCACCGCAGAAATTGAACGCTGGCCGGAAACCGCATTGACCCGTGAGCTGGCAAGCCACCCGGCGTTTGTCAACCGCGATATTTTCCCACGGCTGGCCGATCGTCTGACTCAGAAACAGCTGCTTGATCAACTGGGGCTGGCCACCGCGCCCTGGCAATTGCTGAGCGATGCCAGCGAATGGCCGGAAGTCTTTGCCCGGCTGGGTGAACTGGCCATCGTCAAGCGTCGCACCGGCGGCTATGACGGCCGTGGCCAGTGGCGTCTGCGTCAGCCTGACTGCCTGACGCTACCGGAAGAGTGCTACGGTGAGTGTATTGTCGAGCAGGGAATTAATTTTTCCGGCGAAGTTTCGCTGGTCGGGGCCCGGGGTCGTGACGGCACTACCGTGTTCTACCCTCTGACCCATAATCTGCATCATAACGGTATTTTGCTGAGCAGCGTAGCTCTGCCGCAGCCGGATGCCGACCAGCAACGTCAGGCGGAATCGATGCTTACCGCGATTATGCAGGAACTGGATTATGTCGGCGTGATTGCGATGGAGTGTTTTGTCACTCCACAGGGACTACTGATTAATGAGCTGGCACCCAGAGTGCATAACAGCGGTCACTGGACGCAAAATGGCGCCTCTGTCAGTCAGTTTGAACTGCACCTGCGGGCCATTCTTGGTTTAGCCCTATCCCGGCCAGTGGTTTTCGCCCCTTCAGTCATGGTGAATATCATCGGCTGTGCTCTGAATCTGCAATGGCTGGAACAACCTCTGGTGCACCTGCACTGGTACGAAAAAGAAGTGCGCCCTGGCCGTAAACTGGGTCACCTCAATCTCACCGACAGTGATACGCTCCGGCTTAAAGAGAATCTGCGGGCCCTGGTCCCACAGCTGCCGGAAGAATATGCCGCGGCTATCGACTGGGCCACCGAAAAACTGTAATTCCCCCTGCACAGGAACCCCGGTTTTCCTGTGCAGTCTCTCTGTTTTTGGCGCTAATTCCCGGCCAGCCATTGGTGCTGCCACCGGTTTCTGTGTAATACTCGGGCATACCTTGTAATGCGTTTTACGCCTTCCTTCCGCCATTAGCGTGTGAATTTATGCAAAAAAATATCTTAATCACCGGATGTTCCAGTGGTATTGGTGCGGTTGCTGCCAGTGACCTGTTGATGCGCGGCTACCGGGTTTTTGCCGCCTGCCGCAAACCGGAGGATGTCAGCCGGATGGAACAACTCGGTTACACGGGTATTTTGCTCGACCTGGATGACCCTCAGAGCGTGGAAGCAGCCGCCCGACAGGTCACGGAGCTGAGCGGCGGTAAACTCTATGCGCTGTTTAATAATGCCGGTTTCGGGGTTTATGGTCCGTTGCCAACCCTCTCCCGCCAGCAGCTGGAACAACAATTCTCCGCCAATTTTTTCGCCGTTCATCAACTGACGATGTTGCTGCTTCCGTGTTTACAGACCAGCGGAAATGCCAGAATAGTGAATACCAGCTCCGTGATGGGTCTGATTTCTACCCCGGGACGCGGTGCCTATGCCGCCAGTAAATATGCGCTGGAGGCCTGGTCGGATGCCCTGCGTATGGAACTGCAACACAGCGGTATCCGGGTCAGCCTGATTGAACCGGGCCCCATTTCGACGGAGTTTACCGGCAATGTCGTGCAGGGTGAATCAGAGAGTCCGGTGACCAATCCCGGTATTGCCGCCCGTTTTACCCTGCCACCGCAGGCAATTTTACCGAAACTGCGTCATGCGCTGGAAAGCCGCTATCCACGTCAACGCTATCCGGTCACGGTTGTCGCCCATATGATGTCTGTCGCGCGTCGTCTGTTACCAGGCATATTACTGGATCGAATTTTAAGCAGTCATTCAGCACCGAAAAAATAGCCGCTTGAACTCAGGCGGCCTGTCCCCATATCTGACAGATAACGGTTAATTTTTCAGACCAAGGAACACAGCCTATGTCACCGCAAGCCCCGATTATTGATGTTAATGAATCCAATCTGCAGCAGGTCCTTGAGCAATCGATGCAGGTGCCAGTGTTGTTCTACTTCTGGTCAGCCCGCAGCCAGCACTGCCAGGAACTGACCCCGGTCCTGGAGAAACTGGCTGCAGAGTATCGCGGACAATTCCTGCTGGCTAAACTGGACTGCGATGAACAGCAGATGGTCGCCTCACAGTTTGGCTTACGGGCCATACCGACAGTCTATCTGTTTAAAGACGGTCAGCCGGTGGATGGCTTCCAGGGACCACAACCGGAAGAAGCCATCCGCACACTACTGGAAAAAGTGTTGCCGCGTGAAGACGAAATCAAAGTTCAGCAGGCTCAGGCCTTACTGGATGAAGAGAAACCTCTGGAAGCCCTGCCTTTGCTGAAAGATGCATGGCAACTCAGCCAGCATGCCAGCGAAACCGGGTTCCTGCTGGCTGAGACGTTGTTGCAGCTGAACCGCAGTGATGAAGCAGAAGAAGTGCTGAAACACGTGCCATTGCAGGATAGGGATACCCGCTATCAAAGCTTACTGGCGCAGATCGATCTGCTGCGTCAGGCGGCGGATACCCCGGAAATCCAGCAACTGCAGACGGAACTTGATGCGGATCCAACCAATACCGGAATTGCCGCTAAACTGGCGGTTCAGTTCCATCAGGTGGGGCGTAACGAAGAAGCACTGGAACTGCTGTTCGGTTTTCTGAAAACCGATCTGGCTGCCGGGGGTGGCGAACTGCGCAAAACCTTCCAGGAAATTCTGGCAGCACTGGGAACCGGTGATGCGCTGGCCGGAAAATATCGCCGTCAGTTGTATTCCCTGCTCTATTAATCTCCGCGCTGCCACCGCATTGCTATTCGCGGTGGCAGCTTCCTGACAGACTGTCGAAAATCACCAAATTCCGGAGTCCGCACCAGGTCAGATATTCTATCCCCCCTCAGAGATAAGACATTTTAAGATATTAAAATAATTCACATCACTGAAAAATTCCCATTTACACGATTAGCGCCTTAATATAGTTTCAAAAATCCAGGATTGAGCATTTTCCATAGGATATCGTTGCGGAAAACGGAGTGATATTGATTTTATCAGGGAAGATAAAAATGCTAACAAAATCGTTCAGGTTTTCGACGTTAGGTTACCTGGCCCTTGAAGGGGTAGGTGCTTTACATGCCTCTTACACTCTGCTTCTGAATATCACTGAACACGATGTAAAAGAAGGGAAGAGATTATTTCTTTCCGCATCGATGTTATGTAATGCAGCCAGAGCTTATGGTTCCGGCGTGATTAAACCCTGGTGTACCGTCGAAAATAATATTGATAGTAAAAAATATATTTTAGATCCCCGGGGAAGCTCTTTTGCTCTCACTCCGGATGAAATTCTTATTGGGGGGAGCCCGATTTACTTTACAAGTGAGTGAAAAAATTCAGCCAGTTTTGAAAATAGTCAGCGGTTACGTTTTAAATACAGAGTATGCGGGCTCACTGGCGCCATTCCCCGGGAAAGCAACGCATTATATCTCACTGAATAAATTCAGGCAGGTGTAATATCAAAATGACATCATTACCTTGCAGAGCAATAGCCATTCTTTTTCTTCTTTTCAGCTATAAAAATGCCTGTTCCGGGTCTCTTTCAACAGAACGCAGTCCTGTCGCCGAAGTCGCCGTTCTGGTCGAAAAATTAGTGATGGCGGACTCTGCGCAAAGTAACGAGATCCTTTCAAAAATTAATTCAATTCGTAAACAATACCCTGAAAACACCGACATTCTGTTAATGTACACCAATAGCCTTATAGGCGAAAAACACTATAAAGAAGGTATTGAATTTCTTAAAACTCTCTGTAAAAAAAAACCAAACCGCACCTGTTTACTGACACGATGTATGTTGACACAAAGATTAGGGGATAAAGAGATTGGTTGCTACGAAGAGGTGGTACGCCTTTCCGAACAACAGCATTTGATTGATTCGGATTATATCACTGCGCTGTTCTTTACCGACACCAAAAAATTTAGCACTGTTAAACAACAGCTCATCAACAAAAACCAACTCAACGAGAATGACTTTTTAGTATTTAATTCGGATGAAGAAACTATTCTGCATGAATTTTTTCCATAAATCACTGACCCGCCCTCTGCCGGGTAATTCCCCGGATGACCGTTCTGTTCATCAGTATAATTTTATACTCAGACGAATTTAGGGGTCGGGAATAGCCGGATAATATTGGCCCGGGGTGAATTACATCCAAAACCCGAACCTGTCACCTGTGGCTCAGAAGGCCGTTGGCCCTTTTTCAGAAGTACTGTCCATAAAGGGAAATTATCGGCTGAAAAAAGATGGCTGTCTCCGCATCACTTGCGGTGGCAGCTTCCTGACAGGCTATCAATAATCGGGCATTCTGCCCCGTCATCCCCCGGGCAACTGTCGGCCAGTGTTATCAGGCGCTGACGCATTTCCTGAAGTTCCTGCATCTGCCGGTCGATATCACTGACTTTACGTAACGTGCGGGCTTTGATATCCGCGCTGTGACGATGAGGGTCATTAAACATACCTACCAGTTCCCGGCACTCTTCCAGGCTGAATCCGACCTGACGCGCCTGGCGTAACAGCGTCAGCTCTTCAATATGGTGCCCGGCGTAACTCCGATAGCCATTAGCACTGCGTTGCGGCGGGGTCATAATGCCCTTCTCTTCATAAAAACGAATCGCTTTGCTGGATAAACCGGTCTTGCGGGCTACATCGCTGATGTTCATTAAGCTTCTCCGTCACTGAATAGATCGTGCTGAGGGGCAGCCGGCAGAGTTCTCTGCGGGTTGCTGCTTTTAGGTTGACCTTTACCTTACAGGAAGGTTTACACTTTGGGTACAGTAAATAATCACTGTGCGACAGAAGGAGATAGTAATCATGTCTGACCCCCTGATTTTACAACTTGACGGCCTATCCTGTGGTCACTGTATTAAACGTGTCAAAGACGTTCTGGAACAGCGTGACGATGTCGCGACCGCCGATGTCACCCTGGAACAGGCTGTCGTTACCGGTACCGCCTCGGCAGAGGATCTGATTCCGGTCATTGAGCAGGCCGGGTATCATGCCAGCCAGCCACAGGCAAACGCTCACCCAAAGCCTGAACCGCTGACAGCAACTTCACCCGTGCCGGACGGGCTGGCAGCGGATCCCCTGACTCCGGCCAACCCGGCAGAGGATAATAGCCAGTCGGTGCAATTACTGATTGACGGTATGAGCTGTGCCAGTTGCGTTAGCCGGGTTGAAAAAGCATTAAACCAGGTCGATAAGGTCCGCCAGGCCCGGGTTAATCTGGCGGATCGCAGTGCCTTAATTAGCGGCAATGCCGATCCTCAGTCACTGATTGCTGCCGTCACCGCTGCCGGGTATGGCGCCATGCTGGTGGCTGACGAAACCGAACGCCGGGAACAGCAACAGAAATCTGCCCGGCAAAACTTTATTCGTTTCAGCTGGCAGGCGGCGGTCGCACTACTGGTCGGAATCCCGGTGATGATCTGGGGAATGACCAGCCATAATATGATGCTGACCTCCTACAACCAACTAATCTGGCAAATCATTGGCGTGATCACTCTGCTGGTGATGATTGTCGCCGGTGGGCATTTTTATCGCAGTGCCTGGAAAAGTTTACGCAACCGCACAGCAACCATGGATACACTGGTTGCCCTGGGCACCACAGTGGCCTGGGCTTACTCCGCCAGCGTGGTACTGTTCCCGGAAAGCTTCCCGTTGCCAGCACGGCATCTCTATTTTGAAGCCAGCGCCATGATTATCGGGCTGATTAATCTGGGACATGCTCTGGAACAACGAGCCAGACAGCACTCTTCTCAGGCCCTGGAGAAACTGCTGGATCTGACGCCTCAGGAAGCGACGGTGATCCGTGACGAAGGGGATATCTCTCTGCCTGTCAGCCAGATTGAACCCGGAATGCGCCTGCGGCTGCGTGCCGGTCACAGAGTTCCGGTGGACGGTATTATTGATTCAGGAGAAGGAACCATTGATGAGTCCATGCTGACCGGTGAAGCCTGGCCACAGCAAAAAACGGCCACAGACCCTGTGCATGCGGGAACACTGGTGGTTGACGGTACCCTGAGTTTTCGGGCAACAGCCACCGGTAAAAATACTGCACTGGCACGCATCATCTCGCTGGTCAGAAATGCCCAGAGCAGCAAACCGCGCATCGGACAGCTCGCCGACCGGATTTCGGCTATCTTTGTCCCTGCGGTGATTATTATTGCACTGCTGAGCGGACTGATCTGGTATCTGGCAGGCCCTGCTCCTCAGTTTGCTTACAGCATGGTGGTGATCACCAGCGTGTTGATCATTGCCTGCCCTTGCGCTTTAGGTCTGGCAACCCCGATGTCGATCATTGCGGGGGTCGGACGCGCGGCTGAAGCAGGGATCCTGGTGAAAGATGCTGACGCACTGCAACAAGCCAGCAATGTGGATACCATAGTGTTTGATAAAACCGGCACCCTGACCACCGGACGACCTGCGGTGACCGGCGTGACACTGTTTAATCACTCTTCCGAACAGCAAATTCTGACTCTGGCGGCGGCAGTCGAACAACATTCATCACACCCGCTGGCGACGGCAATACTGGCACGGGTCGATGCAAGCGCTCTGCCTAAGGTCAGCCATCTGCAAACGGTGGCAGGTAAAGGACTTTCTGCCGAATGCGATGGCCACCGGTTGCTGCTCGGCAATCAGTTGCTACTGTCTGATGCCGGTGTTGACATAGTCGCGGCCAACGAGAGTCTGCAAACCACGAGCCGGCAAGGCGCCACACCGGTTTTACTGGCGATAGATGGCCAACTGGCTGCACTGCTGGCGGTCAGCGACCCGCTGCGTCCGGAAACCCCACAGGTTGTGGCACGGTTACAACAACAAGGTTATCAGGTAGTGATGCTGACCGGCGACAGAAAACAAACTGCCGAAGTGGTGGCGGCCAATGCCGGAATACACCAGGTGATTGCCGAAGTGCTGCCGGCAGATAAAGCCAGTGCAGTAAAACGGCTTCAGCAACAGGGGCACAGTGTGGCCATGGTTGGCGATGGGATCAATGATGCGCCCGCGCTGGCTCAGGCAGACACCGGGATTGCTATCAGCGGTGGCAGCGATATCGCCATCGAAACCGCCACCATGGCTCTGATGCGTCAGGATTTACGGGCCGTCACTGATGCGCTAATGATCTCAGTGGCAACGCTGCGTAATATGAAGCAGAATCTGTTTGGGGCGTTTGTCTATAACTGTCTGGGTATCCCTCTGGCGGCAGGAGTGCTCTATCCGCTGACTGGAACGTTACTCAATCCGGTGATCGCGGGGGCCGCGATGGCCCTATCCTCTATCACTGTGGTGTCTAATGCTAACCGCTTGTTAAGATTCCGTTTACCTGAGCAGAATAAGCTATCCCTGCCCGCCGGAAATGACTAGCATAGAGCTACAGGTATTGATACAGGATATCCGGTAATGGCATCAGTGTGGCAATCGCTACAAAAATTATGGCAGGTAATACTGCCGGTCAGCTACCACTGGCCGGCTGTCGATTTGCGGGTGAACAACAGCCGGATTCATCTGGTCGGCAGTATTCATATGGGTACCCGCAATATGTACCCGCTGTCAGACCCCTTGCTCAGGCAACTGCGGGCCGCTGATGCACTGATCGTTGAAGCAGATATTCTTTCTGACCCTTCCCCGTTAAGCCATGATGATGAACGCCCACCGCTGGCTGAGCGTTTTGAGCCTGAGCTGACGACAGAACTACTAAAACGCTGTTCAGAAAATGAGGTCTTTCAGGCCACTATCGAACATCTGCCTGCCTGGCAAATCGCGCTGATCCTTCAAAGCCGCCAGGCTCAGAGACTCGGTCTGCGCCCGGAGTATGGCATCGATTATCAGTTGCTACAGGCGGCAAAATCGATGGGTAAACCGGTGATAGAACTCGAAGGTGCCAGCACTCAACTGGCATTGCTGACACAACTTCCTGATGACGGGCTGGCACTGCTCAGCGACTCTTTACAACACTGGCATACCAATGCCAGGCTGTTACAGACCATGATTAGCTGGTGGGTGGAAGGCCCGCCACGCGGCGAGTTACCGGTCGGGATATTACCCTCAACCTTCAGTAGCTCACTGAATGATACGCTGATCCGGCAACGTAATCTGGAATGGAAACAACAACTCAGCCGCCTGTCAGCAGGCCGGTACCTGGTCGCGGTCGGGGCACTGCATCTGTATGGCGAGGATAATTTACCCGCCATGTTTGGCCGGAAATAATCTGCCGGTCGCTATCGCCTGCCGGGAGTACCGGATAACAGACAACAAGGATAATTTATGACACCTGCAATCCTGCTACTGGAAAAACAGAAAATACAATTTCAGGTTCATCAGTATGAACATGACAGCCATGAAACCAATTTTGGCGATGAAGTGGTTCGGAAACTGCAGCTTAATCCATTACAGGTGTTCAAAACACTGCTGGTGGCACTGAACGGAGATGGGAAAAATCTGGCCGTTGCGGTGACTCCGGTGGCGACACAGTTGGATTTGAAGAAAGTAGCGAAGGCGTTAGGTGCCAAAAAAGCAGACATGGCAGATCCTCAGGTTGCACAACGCGTTACCGGTTACCTGGTGGGGGGAATCAGCCCGCTGGGGCAGAAAAAACGTTTACCTACGGTGATTGACCAGGGGGCGACTGAGTATCCGACGATGTACATTTCCGGGGGGAAACGCGGACTGGATATTTCACTCGCTCCTGCGGATCTTGCTGCCCTGCTTGCTGCGCCATTTGCAGACATCGCACGGCACGATTAATCACTCTGCTGACATAACTGGTCAATCATCCAGTAACCGGCGGGCCCGGGGGGATGGCGGGTTGACCAGATAACATCCATCCGGCTTTGTTGCTGCCAGCCAGGCAGCGCCAACTCGTGCAGTACTCCCCGGCCAAATTGCCGCACCATCCAGCAGGGCAATTCACTCCATCCAAACCCTTGCTCTGCCATATCCATCAATAACAGATAAGACGACGCTGACCAGGACTGACCTGACGTTTTATTTTCCGGCGGACGGATCCAGGTGTTTAGCCGCAACTGGCGTATCTGTTTCAGCACAGACGTTGTCAACTGAGACTCAGAGGCCACTGGATGCTGGTGATGGATATAGACTCCCATCCTCACCAGCACCTTTAAGCGTCTGGCTTCAAGCTCCGGTGATAATGCCGGCTGTTCACGAACCACGCCTAAATGCGCTCGTCCGGTCTGTAATAATTCCAGTACATCATCATCTTCCGCCACCAGACATTCAAACTCAATATCCGGGTAACGTTCTGCGAACCGGTGCAATAATATTTCATGGTGATCTGCCGGCCAGATATCGGAAATCGCCAGCGTCAGACGAGGTTCAATGCCCCGCGACATGCGGATGGCCAAATCATCCAGCCGCCGGCTGGCCGCCAGAATATCATTGACCCGCGCCAAAGCACGTAATCCCTCTTCCGTGAGCACCGGTTGCCTGCCGCTGCGCTCAAACAACAGAAACCCCATATCATCTTCCAGCCGCGCAACCGCTGCACTGATGGTGGACTGGCTTTTTCCTAATGCCCTGGCGGCGGCGGAGAAAGAACCGCTGGCCACAGTCTGTACAAAAGCTTCAAGTGATTCCGGTGAGTAACGCATCTCTGACCTATCGGTTTTTACGATACGTCCTCATTTTACTCTAAGGATGACTGCGGTGAAAATAGCCATAACTTTTTTTGGAGCCGATATCATGCGTAGCCGTTCAGCCACAGGACGTTTATTACACACCGTCAGTTATGAATTTTTTGCGTTGCTAATCACCATCCCGGGCGCCGCATGGCTCATGGACAAACCGATCGGCGGTATGGGTATCACCGCTATCGTACTATCGATTTCAGCGATGGTATGGAACCTGGTGTTTAATATCTTCTTTGACCGTCTTTTTCCGCCGCATGCTCCACGAGGTCCGGTGGTCCGTACCTTGCAGGCTGTGGGTTTCGAGGGAGGGTTTGTCATCATCGCCGTGCCCCTGACGGCAGTTATGTTGGACATCAGCCCGGCCAGCGCACTGATGCTGGATATCGGTTTTCTGATGTTTTATCTGCCTTATACTTATCTGTTTAACTGGTGTTGGGACAAGCTTCCGGCGGCAATAAACAGATTACGACGGTCCCGGCCCTGTATCCGCTAACCACTCTATTCCGGCCGTCTGACAGCGACCGGAATACATTCAACACAAGCGGACGGGACTGTGAGAGTAATAGCTCTGCAATCTTTTCCGGATTCAGGGTAAATTGTTTTACCGCAATTTCTCACTGGTCAGCCAGATTAATGATTGCATAATTTCATCGTCCTGGTCATAAAAATGTACAAACCCCCTCAATTTATCAGCTTACGATCCTGTAGTTCCGTCATCTGACAAGCTATCGCTGAGTACGACGGCACAGTTTTATGCTGTTATTTATTGTTAACCCTGAAAATTTACCCACGTTTTATAAAGAAGCGTAATTTTTCACCAGCTTTCGTTCAATTTTTGCTATTTTGGATAAATAACTGTGTTTCGGATTAGCATCTGATGTGCCCCATCATTCACGGCCAGCAAGGATTGCCATGCCGTTAAGGAGAGATCATGCACCATACTACTCCCCTGATCACCACCATTGTCGGCGCGTTAGTGCTGGCTTTTCTGCTCGGTATGCTGGCGAATAAACTGCGAATTTCTCCGCTGGTGGGTTATCTGCTGGCCGGTGTGTTGGCGGGCCCTTTTACCCCGGGATTTGTCGCTGATACCAATCTCGCGCCGGAACTGGCTGAACTGGGAGTCATCCTGCTAATGTTCGGCGTGGGATTACATTTCTCGCTGAAAGATTTAATGTCGGTAAAAGGAATTGCCATTCCCGGTGCGATTGCGCAGATCTTTGTCGCGACACTCCTTGGCCTGGGGCTTGCTTCGGCCCTCGGCTGGAATCTGATGACCGGTCTGGTATTTGGTCTCTGTCTGTCCACCGCCAGTACGGTGGTGTTACTCAGGGCTCTTGAAGAGCGACAACTGGTGGACAGTCAACGCGGCCGGATTGCTATTGGCTGGCTGATTGTCGAAGACCTGGTGATGGTGCTGACCCTGGTCTTACTGCCGGCTATCGCCGGGATGATGGAACAGGGAAATGCCAGTCTGAGTCTGTTGTTATGGGACCTGCTGATTACCATTGGCAAAGTAGTTGCTTTTATGGTGATTATGGTGGTTTTTGGCCGGCGAGCAGTGCCGTGGATTCTGGCGAAAAGCGCCGCCACCGGCTCACGTGAGTTATTTACCCTGGCCGTTCTGGCACTGGCGCTGGGTATTGCCTTCGGGGCCGTTGAATTCTTTGATGTTTCCTTCGCGCTCGGGGCTTTCTTCGCGGGGATGGTGCTGAACGAATCAGAACTGAGCCATCGCGCAGCACACGATACCTTGCCGCTGCGTGATGCTTTTGCGGTGCTGTTTTTTGTCTCGGTCGGCATGCTGTTTGACCCACATATTCTGATTGAGCGGCCACTGGCGGTACTCGGTGCTCTGGCCATCATACTGTTCGGCAAATCCGTCGCAGCCTGGTTGCTGGTGAGCTGGCTGGGTCATACCCGCCGCACCGCAATGACCATTTCGGTCAGCCTGGCGCAGATAGGTGAATTTGCATTTATCCTGGCAGGGCTGGGGGTGTCTCTGGGGCTGCTGAATGAAGACGGACGCAATCTGGTACTGGCTGCCGCTATCCTGTCGATCATGATAAATCCGGTAATGTTCACTCTGGCAGAGCGCTATCTGATGAAAACCGAACAGCAGAGCGATAACAGTCAGCCAGCTCAGCAGGAAGAGGAGATTCTGGTCCCGCTGGAGATCTGTAACCATGCCGTGATCGTCGGTTATGGTCGGGTGGGCAGCCTGTTATGTCAGAAGCTGACTAACCTGCGGATACCGGTGGTAGTGATTGAAACCACCAGGGCCCGGGTGGAGGTGGTCCGTGAACAGGGTATTCATGCAGTATCCGGAAATGCAGCACGCCACGAAATTATGGACGTCGCCCGACTGGATTGTGCCCGCTGGTTATTACTGACTATCCCTAACGGCTATGAATCCGGTGAGATCATTGCTGCAGCCAGAGAGAAACGCCCGGATATCGCGATTATTGCCAGGGCTCATTACGATGACGAAGTCACCTATATTATGGAACGGGGAGCTAACCGGGTAATTATGGGTGAGCGGGAAATTGCTAACAGCATGCTGGATATCCTGGAAACAGAGATAGAAGAGCAGCCGCTCAGCCAACAGTGTCCGGTCTGACCGGACTCCAGGCTGCCCATTTCCGGGCAGCCGGCATTCAACGATCCCAGTAGGCTTCTTCCAGACTGTCTTCCCGCTCCGGTAAACCCCGGCTTAGCCGTGGCGAGTGCTGATTCAGGACCTGATAACTGACCCGGTTAGCATATTTACATACCTGTGCCAGCGAGGAATACGTCAGATAATGGTGCGCATGTTTGGCGGAATTAGGCACTTTCTGCCGGTGGTAATTGTTGGCCGTAATATCGTGCAGCACCGCAGCCAGTGCCCCGTCGCCGGCGCCATTGGTATTCATAATTTTTTCCGGCCCACCCATATAAGGTGCGATATGTGAATAGATCTTTACCGGTTGCCGGCAATCCTGACGGCGCATTCCACGACTGAATTCGTACTGGTTAAACTCGGGAATAGCTCCTGGCAGTAATGGCAGATTAGTTTTCCGCTTGCTGGCGTCTTCGGTAAATCCGGCCATATACAGGCCAGCCGGTCCGGCGGTACAGAGTACCAGGTCAACCCATTGTAGTGCTTTATCTGTCGCCAGTAACGGATCTGATTCTCCTGTCAGCTCACAGGCTTCATCTTCATTCATTGCCACAATCGAAACATGTTCACTCAAAAAATCACGCCAGAATTGCGGGTTTTCTGCAATCACATGTCTCGTCCCCAGAGTCAGCACCACCGGCACCTGATGTTTTTTAGCGTATTCTATCGCTTTCATGGTGGCCTGTGGCATGGGTTCGCCCGCTTTCGCCCGCACCAGGTAAGAAGTGAGTACCAGCACAGCCGCTTCGGCAATTTGCTGTTCGGGAATACTTTCCGGAAGCAGCTGATTCATATCGCCGGGGCTTATCGCAAACGTCCGTTCACCCTGCTCACTGATCAGGGTGTAACAGCGGCCTATCGCCCCCAGGACTCCTTGCATACAGTTCAGGTCAACTTTGCTGGAGGTATTACACAGGTATCGGTAAGCATAATCACCGATTTTGATATTGCTGCACATCACCCCCAGTAATACCGAGCGGTCGTCTGCCAGTACTGAGTAATTATGCAGGGTGTTACCGATAGTGCCTCCGGCAAACTGGTGCGTAATCAGTTGCCCGGCCACCAGCTCGCGGTAAAGTGCCTCGGCGATATCATTATCGATCACCAGCGAATGCCCGCGGCTCAGGCCGTAGCGTTCAAGAAAGGAGTCATCCACTTTAGCTTCGATATCAACCATGATTTGATCGATACCGACCACCGGAGGCGTGGTCTCTGAATCGGCCGGGACGGCCTGAAGTAACGGGTCACGGGCACTGACCGGAAAATAATGTTTAGATTTACGCTGACCGGGGAATTTCATCTTTTTTAGTTAATCGCAGGAATAAACGCAAATTCTAGCATAATTCCCGCGATTAACGGCTATGTCATCGGTACTGGCTGACGAGCTGTAACATCATATCAATATGCAGTTCATCGTCATTGAGTGCCGGGATATATTCAAACTTCTCACCGCCTGCATGCATGAAAAACTCGCGGTTCTGGCCATTAATCTCTTCCAGAGTCTCGAGACAGTCGGCGGAAAAACCGGGGCTCATCACCTGAATATGACGAATACCTTTGCCTGGCAGTGATTTGACGGTTTCGTCGGTATAAGGTGTCAGCCAGGGTTCACGCCCGAAGCGTGACTGATAGGTCATGAGCAGTTGTTGTTCCGACATTCCCAACGCTTCACGCAGTAAGTGGGTGGTTTCAGCACAACGCTGCGGATAATCATCCCCCTCATTAGCAAAACGCTGAGGTATACCGTGGAACGACAGCAATAACACATCCGGCTTACCATGTTCGGCAAAGGCACGTTCTGCTGAGGCTTTCAGGGCAGCGATGTAACCCGGATGAGTCGCATAATCACGAATAAAATGGATATCCGGTAATGTCCGGACCGGAAGAAATATCTGATGCAGCGCATCCCAGACAGCCGATACGGTGGTGGAAGAGAATTGCGGGTAGAGTGGCAAGACAATCAGACGGGTCACACCTTGTTCCAGAAGCTGGTTCACAGCACTGTCCAGCGATGGATTACCGTAGCTCATCCCGAGAGCGACCGGCATATCTGTCTTCGCTGCCAGCGCATCCCGTTGACGTTTACTGAACACCAGCAGTGGTGACCCCTCCTCCATCCATACCGAAGCATAGAGTTTGGCGACCCGCGGAGAGCGTAATGGCAAAATCGCGCCGTTGAGTACCGGCCACCAAATCAGACGCGGGACATCCACCACCCGTTTGTCACTAAGAAATTGCTTCAGATAGCGTTTGACCGCAGAAGAGGTTGGCGCATCAGGCGTGCCTAAATTCACCAGCAGGACACCCGGCTTATCTTGCCTCATAGTAATTCCCTGATAATAAGCTTGTACAAAGAAAGGCTTATTGTAGCGTATCCAGGCGAAGGGAAAAGCAATTACTGTGATTGATGGCAGTGCGAACCGGCAAATTCCGGTCCGCGCAGGGATTAACCCAGGATGGTGGCCAGCTCTTTGCTGACTTCCGCCACAGGGCGGGTACCGTCGATTTTCTGATAACGGGTATGGCCTTCAGCGGCTTCTTTGCTGTAGTAAGCAATCAATGGAGCGGTCATCTGATGATATTCTACCAGACGTTTACGTACCGTTTCTTCCTGATCATCTTTACGGATGGTCAGTTCTTCACCGGTCACATCATCCACACCTTCCTGCTTCGGCGGGTTATAGGTGACGTGGTAGACACGCCCGGAAGGCGCATGCACACGGCGACCAACGATACGGTCGACAATAATGTCATCCGGAACCGCAAATTCCAGGACATAATCCACGGTAATGCCGGCGTCTTTCATGGCATCAGCCTGAGGGATCGTCCGCGGGAAACCATCCAGCAGAAAACCAGCTTTGCAGTCATCCTGCGCAATGCGCTCTTTAACCAGGGCAATGACCAGCTCATCTGTCACCAGTTTACCCGCATCCATAATGGCTTTGGCCTGCATACCCAGCTCTGTGCCAGCTTTCACTGCTGCACGTAACATATCACCGGTAGAGATCTGCGGAATACCGTATTTCTCCATGATGAACTGAGCCTGAGTTCCTTTACCTGCACCCGGAGCACCGAGCAAAATAATACGCATTGCGTAATACCTCTTGCGAATCGCGTTTAATAAACTTTCTGAAGGGCAAAAACATAACATTATGTCCCGCTATCCACAAGGAAAGGAGCGGCCGGGAGTCAGGTAAATGGGGGAACTGTACAGAAAGACGGCTTGTTATCGGTAACATCAACATCTGGCAGCAAAATAACCCTAAAATCATCACCCATCGTGCGACTGATGCGAATTTTAGCTTCCGCCGCGTTAACCAAAAAAATACCCCGGCAAGCCGGGGCATTTTATGCTGAAAATTAGCTGATTATCCCAGCAGCAACTGGTTCATGCGACGGATAAACTGGTTAGGATCTTCCAGTGTTCCGCGTTCAGCAAACAGTGCCTGGTCGAGCAATAACTCGGTCCAGTCGGCAAAACGACTGTCATCTGTCGTTGCTGCAGCCTGCTTCACCAATGGATGCTCAGGATTTATTTCAAAAATGTATTTAACTTCCGGCGCTTCCTGACCTGCCGCCGCGAACAGTTTCGCCATCTGAGTACTCATTTCATCGGCATCGGTCACCACAATGGCCGGAGTATCCGTCAGACGATGCGTCAGGCGCACATCTTTCACCCGCTCACCGAGCAAGGTTTTTACCCGCTCAACAAACGGCTCAAGGGCTTTCTCGCTCTCTTTCTGCTCTTCTGTTTCTTCGTCAGCCAGTTTATCCAGGGCATCATCGGCTTTACTGACTGACTGGAAGGCCTTGCCATCAAACTCAGTCAGATAGCTCATCATCCATTCATCGATACGTTCAGACAGCAGTAAGACTTCTATCCCTTTCTTACGGAACAGTTCCAGGTGCGGACTGTTTTTCGCTGCAGCATAGCTGTCAGCAGTGATGTAATAGATTTTTTCCTGACCTTCAGACATACGGCTGATGTACTGTTCCAGTGTCACCGTCTGTTCTGAACTGTCAGTATGCGTTGAAGCAAAACGCAGCAACTTCGCAATGGCTGGCAGATTGGTCGGGTCTTCGGCTGGCCCCTCTTTCAGTGCCAGACCAAAAGCCTTCCAGAATTGCAGATATTTGGTTTCATCATCTTTTGCCAGTTTCTCCAGCATTTGCAAAGTACGTTTAGTTAACGCACTGCGCAGACTCTGGGTCACCCGGCTGTCCTGCAGAATTTCACGGGAAACATTCAACGGCAGGTCATTAGAATCTATCAGACCACGGACAAACCGCAGGTAGTTCGGCATAAACTGTTCGGCGTCATCCATAATAAATACGCGCTGTACATACAGTTTCAAACCGTGCTTATGATCGCGGTTCCACATATCCCAGGGGGCCTGAGCCGGGATATACAGCAGGCTGGTATATTCCTGTTTACCTTCAACGCGGTTATGACTCCAGATCAGCGGATCGGTAAAGTCATGAGCGATGTGCTTATAAAAATCGTTGTATTCTTCGTCAGTGATATCTGACTTACTTCGGGTCCACAGGGCCTGGGCTTTATTCACTTTCTCCCAGGTCGTGGTCTCGTTTTCTTCATCTTTAGTTTCAATCTCTACCGGCAGTGCAATATGGTCAGAATACTTACTGACGATATTACGTACCCGCCAACTGTCGAGGAACTCATCCTCACCTTCGCGCAGGTGCAGAGTAATTTCTGTTCCACGATCGGCTTTTTCGATATCGGCCAGTGTATATTCCCCTTCCCCGGCCGATTCCCAGAATACTCCCTGATCGGCAGGCGCACCGGCAGCACGTGTGCGGACCGTGACTTTATCGGCCACGATAAAAGCTGAATAAAAACCGACACCAAACTGACCAATCAGCTGGCTGTCTTTTACCTGGTCAGATCCCATTGACTCAAGGAAAGCTTTGGTTCCTGACTTTGCAATGGTGCCCAGGTTGTCAATAACTTCCTCACGGCTCATACCAATGCCGTTATCACTCAGAGTCAGGGTGCGCTGTTCCTTATCGACTGATAAGCGAACGCGTAACTCACCATCGCCTTCATACAGGTCAGCATTTGACAGGGCGCGGAAACGAAGTTTATCTGCTGCATCAGATGCGTTAGAGATAAGCTCGCGCAAAAAGATCTCTTTATTTGAGTAGAGCGAATGGATCATCAGTTGCAGAAGTTGTTTTACTTCCGACTGGAAACCACGAGTCTCTTGTCCTTTCATTGTCATTGATACCTCAAAAAATCAGGATTAACGAACGTCGGGATATGAGATGGGGATGAAACCGGGGATTTCAAGCTGATGTTCCTGAAGAACATCAGCAAGCGATTAATATTTAAACTTTTGACGACCCGCAAGCGAGTGTGACAGTGTCGTACCGTCCACCATTTCCAGCTCTCCGCCCACCGGAACACCATGCGCAATGCGGCTGGCATCCACAGAGTACTGCCGGCAAAGATCAGCAATATAATTCGCGGTTGCTTCGCCTTCAATGGTCGGGTTAGTCGCCAGAATCACCTCTGAGATGGTTTCGTTCTGTAAGCGCTGTTCCAGAATATCCAGACCGATATCCCCCGGACCGATACCGTCTAACGGGGACAGATGCCCCATCAGTACAAAGTAACGACCGGAGAACTGGCCGGTCTGCTCCACTGCGTGGATATCTGCGGGGCTTTCCACGACGCAAATAATACCATTCTGCTGACGCCTTGGATTCGCGCAGATGGTACAGATTTCCTGTTCTGTGAAGGTACGGCAATGAGAACAGTGGCCAATTTCAGACATCGCACGGGTCAGCGCCTGTGCCAGACGCATCCCGCCACTACGATCCCGTTGCAGCAAATGAAACGCCATCCGCTGCGCTGACTTAGGCCCGACGCCGGGCAGGCAACGCAGTGATTCCATCAGAGATTCCAGCAGCGGGCTTGTCTGCATCAGAATGGCATCTTAAAGCCAGGAGGCAGCTGCATTCCTGCAGAAACCGAGGCCATTTTTTCTTTCTGAGTCTCTTCAATGCGGCGTGCAGCATCGTTAAATGCGGCAGCAACCAGATCTTCCAGCATCTCTTTGTCGTCTTCCAGCAGGCTTGGGTCGATTTCCACGCGACGGCAGTTATGAGCACCATTAATGGTGACTTTAACCAGACCGGCACCGGATTCGCCAGTCACTTCCAGTGCGGCGATCTCTTCCTGAACCTGAGCCATTTTGTCCTGCATTTGCTGGGCTTGCTTCATTAAGTTACCCAGACCACCTTTACCAAACATAATACTCTCTCTCTGCTTAGGCCACAGTCATCCTGATGATGACCTGCAGCATGATTACACGGGCCGGATGCTTTCTTCATCCAGATCCGCATCAAATAATTTCTGCAATGTCCGGATATAAGGATCATTCACCATCGACTGACGCGCCTGGTTCAGTTTCTCTTCATAAATTGCCTGACGCCATTCGAGTGGTGTCAGTACAGCCGGATTATCATCTGCCTCGATGGTCAGTTCAACCGTTTCGCCTGCCTGAGCCGACAAAACTTCCTCCAGCACTTTACGAGCCGAAGGTGAATTCAGGTGTCCCTGCGCCGGGCGAAGGTGCAGACAAACGCTGTGCCCTTGTTGTTGCTTCCAGGCGTTAAGCGCCAGTTGCTGCACCAGTTTTGGCAAATTTAGCCGGGCAATTTCTGCAGCCCAGGGATCGCGTTGTCGGGCCTCCTCTGCCAGTCTGGCCGCCAGCTCCGGCGTTTTTTCATGCTCCAGAGCAGTACGTAGCGCCTTCGGTGTGGTCACCGGCTGGGCAATTTCCGCTTCAGGTTGTTGCGTTTTCCAGCGATAACGTTCCTTCTTTTCCGGCTGACTTTTCGCATCACTCTGTGCGGAGCGGGCTTTGCTCCCCCGCTCTGTCACCGCAGCCAGTCGCTGCAGGGCATTCTGTGCCGGCTGCGCGGTTTGCACCGCCGGCTCAGTCTTTTTTGTGCTACTGGCTCCCCGGCGTAACAGCTCTGTCCGCGCCTGTAGTAACTGGCTGGTGGTCCCGGAGATAGCCGGAGGTGGATCAGCCGGGGCTTCTGACGAAGCGGTACTGATTGCCGCAGGTGCTGACGCGGGAGCAACCGCCGCTGGCTGAACCATCGCAGTCGGGACGCCGGCAGGCACTGCTGCCGGAGCCGTTTCAGTCACGGCCAGTGGATGAAAAGCCAGGGCACGCAACAAGGTCATCTCAACCCCCATGCGAGGGTCAGGCGCCAGTGGCAACTCTTTTCTGCCCATCAGCAGCGTCTGATAGTAGAGCTGAACTTCCTCCGGAGGGAGTTTTCTCGCCAGTTCCCTTAATTGTTGTTCACTGGTGATGAACTCTTCATTCAGCGAACCGGGTAATAACTGCAGCATGGCGACACAGTGCAACAGACGCAGCATCTCCACCAGCAGCGATTCCCATTCCACTCCCCGGGCGGCAACTTGTTGCAGCAGAGTCATCACCGACTCTCCCTGACCAGCAGCCAACGCCTCAATCAATGCCAGTGGCTGACTGCTGTCCAGAGTACCCAGCATTCCTGCTACCGTGTCTGTGGTCACCGCCCCTTGTCCCATGGCAATCGCCTGGTCCGTCAGGCTTAAACCATCACGCAGGCTACCATTCGCCGCACGGGCCAACAACTGCAGGGCCCGCGGTTCGGCACTGATATTTTCGCTGTTAAGAATCCGTGTTAACTGCTGGCTGATCTGTTCTACATCCAGAGCTTTAAGATGAAACTGCAGGCAACGGGAAAGAATGGTCACTGGTAATTTTTGCGGGTCGGTAGTCGCCAGCAAAAATTTCACATGTTCAGGAGGCTCTTCCAGTGTTTTCAACAATGCGTTGAAACTATGGCGCGATAACATGTGAACTTCATCGATCAGATACACTTTAAAACGACCGCGGGCCGGTGCGTATTGAACGTTATCCAGCAGGTCCCGGGTATCTTCGACTTTAGTACGGGAAGCCGCATCGATTTCAATCAGATCGACAAACCGGCCCTGCTCGATTTCCCGGCAGTTCTCACACTGTCCGCAGGGGGTCGCAGTGATCCCTTGTTCACAGTTCAGCCCTTTTGCCAGCAGCCGGGCAATGGTGGTTTTACCCACCCCCCGGGTGCCGGAGAAGAGATAAGCATGATGAAGTCTGCCCAATGACAAACCATTGGCCAGCGCGGTCAAAACATGCTGTTGGCCGACTACATCAGCAAAAACCTGAGGTCGCCACTTTCGCGCAAGAACCTGATAACTCATGGAATTTTAGTCACTGGATAGGGTTAACACATCATGCAGCGCCCCGTGAGGTGACACTGCATCTCGAATCGATAGCGGCAGCAGACGAAGCCTGACCCGGCTTGTCTCTGCACGCTCTAGTGTATCAGCCACCTGGCTCATTGCCTATAAATTTAGGTCAGGGCAAGGTCGTCACCCATTGTGCTGATTAGTGACCCGGGAAATTAACCACGCTAAAGCAGTCGATACCTAACGCCCGCAGACGGGACTCACCTTCCAGATCAAACAGGTTGATCACAAAGGCAGCATCATGAACTTCGGCGCCAGCACGACGAATCAGCTTAACAGTCGCTTCAATGGTCCCGCCGGTAGCCAGCAGATCATCCACCACCAGCACCACATCGCCAGGTTTTACAGCATCGGTATGCATTTCCAGCACATCGGTACCATATTCAAGAGAAAACTCTTCACGATAAGTTTCACGTGGCAGCTTACCCGGTTTACGCACGGGAACAAAACCGACACCCAGCCCGAGCGCCACCGGCGCACCAAATAAAAAACCACGTGCTTCGGTCCCAACCACTTTGGTAATGCCCTTGCCACGATAACGTTCAACCAGCACTTCAATGGTCGCTGAATACGCTTTTACATCTTCCAGCAGTCCGGTAACATCACGGAAAAGGATTCCGGGTTTTGGATAGTCCGGAACACTTTTAATGCTATTTTTAATGGATTCAAGCTGTTGCTCAGTTACGCTCATAATGGTACGCCTGGTGAAGTCTCAGTAACACGCAGCCCCGACCGCTCACGGTGACATCACCCTGGCCGGCTAAGTCATTATCAGAGGGACCGCGCACGAAAACGGACAAATCTAAGCAAACTGCAAAACAATTGCAACCTCAGAGCCGTGACTTGTGCTTATTTATACTGTTGTACAATCCGGGATCAATGTTCTTACCATAAATCAGTCCTCTCTCTGTATGCAATCAGTCTGTTTATAAAGGAGACGGCAGGCAGAGCAGGTAACCTTTTTTCTGACAGATAAGAATCCTTCGTGACGGGCGAGTATATATGAATAAAGAAAAAGTGATTCGTCAGTTTACGGCATTTTTCGCCCATTTATGCCGTCAGGTTGAGCAGGCAGGCAACCCGCTATGCAGAGAAAAACGCTTTGACCCGCAGTTATTTGCGGATAATGGTAACCGGCTTCAGGATTATCTTGAGCAAATCAATAGCAGTCTGAGTAAGCTGTCCAGGATGAGTTCAGGTCAATCCCCAAAATTTCTTTGGCTGTCACAACGACTACTGGATCAATGCCAGGCCATGCAGCGAGAACTGGATACTCTGGAGAGCAGAAACGCAGTATCACCCACTATGGCTGACTTCTGGCTGAATAAGTATCGGGAACAACGGGGTTATGAGTCCAGATTGTGTGAGATGATCTCTTCGCATGAACAACGACTGAACCACGCAGAGACTTTACAGGAACAGCAACTGATCGCCGGTAAGCTGAACATACTGGAACAGCGACTGGCCCGCTGCCGGGCCGCGTTACAGGAGAGTTACTGGGAGTCCTCGGTTCGTTCACCTGCACCAGAGTAGCTCTGGCCCTGCCATGCCTGCCTGCGGCATACCACGTCAGACGCTGAAAGATAACGGGAAGATAAGGTCTGTCCTCCCGACGATAATTTGCCACTGATGCGGTATGGGAAGTCCCGGAAGTTACCGCACATACAGGTAAATCACTTTTTTACAGAACAGGTTAACTTTATGTCGCTGGAATCTGCACCTGAAGAGGTTAAACTTGCTGTTGATTTAATTATGCTTTTAGAAGAGAACCAGCTACCAGCCCGGCTGGTACTAAAAGCGCTGGAAATTGTCCGACAGGATTACCTCGCCAAGCGAGATAGCGAAGAACAAGGAATGACACCAGGAACCTGACATTACTGGTGTCTGCAGGCTATTTTTGCAGTGCCGGACTCAGACGAAGCATATCAATAAAAGCTTCAACTAAATCAGGTGCTTCTTTTTCTAAGTTGAAACTTGCAGGAGTAAATAACCAGTTTTCCATCAAACCGCTGATATAACTGCGCATTATTATGGCAGCCTGGCGGGTGTTGAGATTAGGGGGAAGCTGCCCTTGGCATATACAGTTATGTAAAGAAGCTTCAATTTTGGGATAACATTCAAGTAAAAGGCTTTGCTGGATTTTTTGAAATGTTTCCATTTCTCCGACAAACTCACATTTATGGAATATAATTTCCATCAATGCCCGACGTGAGCGGTCTGTCACAGTCGATTGCAACAATGTAACAAGCAGTGCTTTCATCTGAGCCAGCGGGTCGTCCGGAAACTGAATCTGATATTTATGTTCCAGTTCATCCAGGTGTGCATCGCATTGCAGCCAGATCTCATTAAGAATGTCGATTTTATTTTTGAAGTGCCAGTAAATCGCTCCACGTGTAACGCCAGCCCGGGTTGCAATATCTGACAACGAGGTGGAAGACACCCCGTCGGTGGAAAAGCAGTGGATCGCGGCTTCCATAATCTGATTTCGCGTTTCCAGTGCCTGCTCTTTAGTTTTTCGTGCCATATAAAGTCTGTCTTTATGGGGTTGGAGTGTATATGCCCTGTCATCCGGCATATACCGATTTACATACATTCATGTATATATGTACGATAGCATGGATTGTATTTTTACACAGCTACAGGTCACGACCTTTGGGACAGTAGCGAGTTAAATTCCGGATATTAGAGGTTTATTTATGAAAAAAAACAGAGGATTATCACCTCTGGCGGCCATCCTGATGTTATCCGGGAGCGTGGCTCTTACCGGGTGTGATAATAATAAGACACAGGCATCCGGACAGCAGCAGGCTCCGCAGGTTGGTGTGGTGACGCTACACACCGCCCCGCTAAAAATCACCACCGAATTACCCGGACGTACATCAGCCTACCGGGTGGCAGAAGTCCGACCACAGGTCTCCGGAATCATTCTCAAGCGAAACTTTGTTGAAGGGAGTGACATTAAAGCTGGTGAGTCCTTGTATCAGATTGATCCTGCTACCTATCAGGCCGCTTATGATAGTGCACTGGGCGATTTAGCCAGGGCACAAGCTAATGCACGCATCGCGGAATTAACGGTGCGTCGTTATAAACCGCTGATGGGTACCAAATATATCAGTCAGCAGGATTATGATACCGCCGTAGCGACCGCCGCGCAGGATAACGCAGCCGTTCAGTCGGCCAAAGCCAGTGTAGAAACCGCAAGAATTAATCTGGCCTATACCAAGGTGAGTTCACCTATCTCCGGGCGTATTGGCAAATCATCCGTCACTGAAGGTGCACTGGTACAAAATGCACAGACTACTGCTTTAGCCACCGTTCAGCAGTTAAATCCGCTGTATGTCGATGTGACTCAGTCCAGCGATGATTTCCTGCGTCTGAAGTCTGAAATGGCCTCAGGGAAACTACAGCAGGTCAATGGTAAAGCACAGGTTACTGTGGTGCTGGATAACGGCTCTACCTTCAGCCATACCGGAACCCTGGAGTTCTCTGACGTAACGGTAGATGAGACCACCGGCTCCATCACTCTGCGGGCGATTGTCCCGAACCCTGACAATACGCTGCTCCCCGGAATGTTCGTGCGTGCCCGACTGGACGAGGGGACTAACCCTAATGCCTTACTGGTGCCACAACAAGCCATTACCCGCACCCCTACCGGGCAGGCCACCGCTATGGTTGTCGGTGCAGATAATAAAGTTGAAGTACGGACGGTAACAGCTGAACAGGCCATTGGTGATAAATGGCTCGTGACTAAAGGGCTGAGTGACGGCGACAAAGTCATTACTGTCGGGCTGCAACGCGCGAAACCAGGCGCTCAGGTGACCCCTGAAGAAGTGAAACCTGATGCCGAGAGTCAGGCAGACAGTAATGCACAGTAATTATCAGAAAAACCTTCGTAATAACAGGAGCCACTGATCCATGGCTAAGTTCTTTATCGATCGCCCGATTTTTGCATGGGTACTCGCCATCATTGTAATGCTGGCAGGGGCGTTGTCGATTCTGAACCTTCCGATTGAGCAATACCCTGCGGTTGCTCCTCCGGCGGTTCAGATTCAGGCAACCTATCCGGGCGCAGATGCAAAAACGCTTCAGGATTCCGTCACCCAGGTCATAGAACAAAATATGAACGGGATTGATGGTCTGCTGTATATGTCTTCCAGTAGTGACTCTTCCGGGACACTGCAGTTAACACTGACCTTTGCGGCCGGAACTAACGCCGATATCGCTCAGGTTCAGGTGCAAAACAAACTGCAACTGGCAACACCATTGTTACCCCAGGAAGTTCAGCAACAAGGGATCAGTGTTAAAAAATCCTCCAGCAGCTTCCTGATGGTAGCGGGTTTCGTCAGTGATGACGGCAGCATGGACCAGAATGATATCGCCGACTATGTCGCTTCGAATATTAAAGATCCTATCAGCCGTACCCTTGGCGTAGGTGATACTCAGTTGTTCGGTGCCCAGTACGCTATGCGCATCTGGATGGACCCTGCCAAACTGAATAATTACCAGCTCACCCCGGTGGATGTGATTGCTGCAATTAAAGCCCAGAACGCCCAGGTGGCTGCCGGCCAGTTAGGGGGGTCACCTCCGGCGCCAGGCCAGCAGTTAAATGCATCCATCATTGCTCAGACCCGCCTGACCTCGCCGGATGAATTTAAGAAAATCCTGCTGAAAGTTAATCCGGATGGTTCTCAGGTCACTCTGGGGGATGTCGCTAATGTAGCACTGGGCGGCGAAAACTATGAAGTGATTGCCCGTTATAATGGAAAACCTGCCGCAGGTCTGGGGATCAAACTGGCCACTGGGGCAAATGCCCTGGATACCGCCGCTGCAGTGAAGGCAGAACTGGCCAAACTGCAACCTTTCTTCCCGCACGGGTTGAAAGTTGTTTATCCGTATGACACCACTCCGTTTGTAAAAATCTCTATTTTCGAAGTGGTAAAAACGCTGTTTGAAGCGATTGTGCTGGTATTCCTGGTCATGTATCTGTTCCTGCAGAATTTCCGTGCCACACTGATTCCGACAATTGCGGTGCCGGTGGTATTGCTGGGAACTTTTGCCATACTGGATGCTTTTGGTTATTCGATAAACACCCTGACGATGTTCGGGCTGATACTGGCTATCGGTCTGTTGGTCGATGATGCCATCGTGGTGGTAGAAAACGTCGAACGTGTCATGGTGGAGGAAAATCTACCGCCAAAAGAAGCCACTAAACGATCCATGGAACAGATTCAGGGCGCACTGGTTGGGATAGCCTTGGTATTGTCCGCAGTATTTATCCCCATGGCCTTCTTCGGCGGTTCTACCGGGGTTATTTATCGTCAGTTCTCTATTACTATTGTTTCGGCGATGGGGCTGTCGGTTCTGGTGGCATTAATTCTGACACCGGCACTGTGTTCAACCATTCTGAAACCGATTAAACCGGGTGATCACGCTAAAGATAAAGGTTTCTTTGGCTGGTTTAACCGGATTTTCGATAAGAGTACTAACCACTACGTCAACAGTGTCAGTCACATTATCCGTCGTACCGGACGCTATCTGGTGATTTACCTGGTTATCGTGGTGGGCATGGTATGGCTGTTTGCCAAGCTACCTACCTCATTCTTACCGGATGAAGATCAGGGTCTGTTACTGGCACAGGCACAGTTGCCTGCCGGCGCTACCCAACAGCGCACCCAAAAGGTAATGGATCAGATTACTGATTACTTCCTGACCAAAGAAAAAGACAATGTTCAGTCTGTGTTTACGGTGAACGGCTTTGGCTTCTCGGGGCGTGGACAGAACACCGGTATTGCATTCGTCAGTCTGAAACCCTGGGATGAACGTTCAGGCAGTAATAACAAAGTTCCGGCAATTGCCGGGAGGGCCATGGCCGCGTTAAGTCAGATTAAAGATGCCTTTGTTATTCCGTTTAACCTGCCGGCAATTATTGAGTTAGGTAATGCCACTGGTTTTGACTTCGAGCTGATTGACCAGGGTAACCTGGGCCATGAGAAATTGCTTGCAGCCCGTAACCAGTTGCTCGGAATGGCTGCACAGCATCCTGACGTACTGGTTGGCGTTCGCCCTAACGGCATGGAAGATACACCTCAGTACAAACTGATCATCGATCAGGAGAAAGCTAACGCGCTGGGCGTGTCTATTTCAGACATCAATACCACCATCGGCGCCAGCTGGGGCGGTAGTTACGTTAACGATTTCATCGACCGTGGTCGTGTGAAGAAAGTTTACGTGATGGGCAAAGCTGTGGATCGTATGTTGCCAAGCGATATTAACAAGTGGTATGTCCGCAACAGCAGCGGAACGATGGTGCCTTTCTCGGCATTCTCGTCGGCAAAATGGCAATACGGCTCACCACGTCTTGAACGTTATAACGGTTTACCGTCAATGGAGATTCTGGGGCAACCAGCACCAGGCAAAAGCTCCGGGGAAGCGATGGCGCTGATGGAACAACTGGCGTCTAAACTTCCGGCGGGTATCGGCTATGAATGGACTGGCATGTCTTACCAGGAACGAATGTCAGGAAACCAGGCACCTGCGTTATATGCCATTTCACTGATTGTAGTATTCCTGTGTCTGGCGGCACTGTATGAAAGTTGGTCAATTCCGTTCTCGGTAATGCTGGTGGTTCCACTGGGTATTATCGGTGCGTTACTGTTTACCACCCTGCGAGGCCTGAGTAATGACGTTTACTTCGTCGTTGGTTTGTTAACCACCATCGGACTCTCTGCGAAAAACGCCATATTGATTGTCGAGTTTGCCAAAGACCTGATGGACAAAGAAGGCAAAGGATTGGTGGAATCTACGCTGGAAGCTGTCCGTATGCGTCTGCGACCGATTCTGATGACCTCACTGGCCTTTATCCTTGGGGTACTGCCTCTGGCTATCAGTACCGGTGCAGGTTCCGGCTCTCAAAATGCTGTAGGTACCGGGGTTATCGGTGGCATGGTAACGGCAACTTGCCTGGCTATATTCCTGGTGCCGGTATTCTTTGTGGTAGTACGTCGCCGGTTTGGAAAGATTAAAACAACCGATGAAAATACTGCTTACGTGGAGCACAAATAGTCTGTAACAACATCATCAACGCAGAGGCTGCCCCGGCAGCCTCTTTTTTTATCTAAATTTCAATCAGTTCATTCATCACACGAAAAACAACCTCTTTACCCCCTTGCCTAAAACGGCTTATAACGCCATACTGTGGGTATGTTATAACATAACAATTCAGGGGCATTATGAAACCGGATATCCATCCTTACTACCGTCCTGTAGTATTTCACGATACGACGGCAAATGAATTTTTCAAAGTGGGTTCAACGATCAAAACCGACCGGACTATCGATTACGAGGGAGAAACCTTCCCGTATGTCACGTTAGATGTTTCTTCTGTGTCTCACAGTTTTTATACTGGTAAACAGAAAACCATCTCTAAGGACAGTAGTGCGGCCAGGTTCCAGCAACGTTATGGTCGTTTTCTGGGTAATAAAACAGGGGAATAGCCATGCAGGTACTTAGCTCCCTTAAATCTGCAAAACAACGTCATCCTGACTGTAAACTGGTTCGCCGCCACGGAAGGGTATACGTTATCTGTAAATCTAATCCCCGTTTTAAAGCGGTTCAGGGCAGAAAAAAGAAAAGATAAAGCCAATAAAGCGGCCCTGCCTTCAGGACCGCTTTTATCACGATTAAAACATTACCTTCCCTCGTGACAGCAGCTCCCCCCTCTGCCAGTCCCCCACAGTGGCAACAATAAAACACTCTTAAAATAACGACCGGCCTCCCGGGTAAGGTAAAACTCCATGCAGTAATAAGCCTATCCGGGCAGCCTGTAACGTCATTAAGATATCCATTCTTAAAAGTATGATCCTGCCAGTGGCACCGGAAATGTGCGTTATCCTTTGGCAACATCATTAATACGACAAAATGCCCCCTGTAGATACAAAAATGCGGGTCATTAATACCGGTACGTGGGGATATAAATCTCTCCCAGCAGCAGGACCTGCCTTTCAGCCAAAATCATAGACAGGAAAGGAAAACGGAGTCATGGACTGATAACCAGGAAATGTTATAACATCACAAATTAAGACACAGAGGGGTAAACGAAAGCAACTAAATGTTTCCGGATATCTGTCCTTTGGCTATTACAGGTACAGATTAAACTCTGACTGCCGTTATTTTGTGCTATCCTGCAATAGAAGCAGGCGCAATAAATCCCCCTTTTAATCAAAATTTTATGATTATCAAAAGAAGTTTTTTAAGAAAATTCTTTATTGATAGATTCAATCTATAAATGATAATTTGCCTGTATGTTCCAATCAGGTTCATACTCTAACCAGTTCATTTAATCATACCTGCACGGTTATTGATGATTGTTTAGCCCGGTGTTATACCTATTTAATCACGGGTATTAAAATTATCCGCTGCGACAAACTATCGGGAATAAAAATTCAGCTGACCAGTTAAACTATTTTGTTCACCCGGGGTCAGAATTTACATACCTGATCATTTGTGTTGTGGAATGGTTAATTTTCAAAATCCCCTGCGATGAAATGCCAGACCCGACAGTTAACCAACATTAGTCATTGAGAATCTTCCGTAGCTTTCTATTTTCGCTGAATTTATCTTCAGCCGGGTTTATGAGAGGTGGAAAAGATGGATGAATACTCACCTAAAAGGTATGATGTGGCGCAGTTGAAGTTTCTGTGTGAAAATCTGTTTGATGAAAGTATTGCTACCCTCAACGTGCAGCAAACCTGCTGGATAAATGATCCTGCTTCAGCAGAAAACCTGCAACTACACGAGTTGATCGAACACATTGCAGCTTTCAGTATTCTCTATAAATTAAAACATAGTGAAGACGAACAACTGATTAAACAGGTTGATAAATATCTTGACGACACATTTACATTATTTAGCGGTTATACTGTAAATAAACAAGAGTTCAGTTTCTGGAAAACTTCGTCAAACCAGCTATTTAGATTATTTTTTGAAGCCAGTCCCTGTGAGAAAAATGGACACAGCTTCATACATTAGCCAGGAGTGGTTTTAATATGAGCAACCCTACATTAACTAAAACAGATTATCTGATGCGCCTCAGACGCTGCCGGTCGATTGATACCCTCGAACGGGTAATTGAGAAGAATAAATATGAATTATCTGACGAGGATTTGGTGGTTTTTTATTCAGCCGCCGATCACCGTCTGGCTGAACTGACAATGAATAAATTGTATGACAAAGTTCCGGCAACCGTGTGGAAGTATGTAAGGTAACAATACTGCATTTATATTTTTGTGATTAATCAGATTATCTTCCTGAAACTTTCATCACTCCGGAAAATTGAAATCTGAATGAATGATACCTGCGGGGTTTTACTATATCCCGCAGAGAGATATTGCCTGACCGGGTCCTGCTTATCCCCTCCGGCGTGGTTATTAATTCTGCCTGTCAAAGCTGACTACTGGTGTGGAAGGAAAACTGTTTCCAGAAAAATACCGTTGAAAACAGGGAATATATAACTGCCGGATCTGTGGTTCTCCGGTCCGGAGATCGGGTGCAGCATTAGGGTGTAGGATGAAGTGCTGAGAATAACAGATATCCGGGACAAGACTCTAAAGAATCAATTGGGTGGGGCCTCTGCCAGCGACATCCCGGCACATGCGTTACCTGCTGCGGCTGCTTCCTTCCGGATCTGACCGGGTTCACAAGTTAGCATTGCGGGAGAACCAGCAGAGTCCCCATTGAAAAGCTCTGATCTCTCAAAGCGGAGGCATTATCAGTGATGGTGAGGTTAATTGCAAGCCTGTGACAGTTAACCGTTGTTTTCTTGAACACTACTGCCCTCTATAATTATCTGAAAGTCTGGTAAGCAACGTCAGGGTTGAAGATGAGAGAAGAATTAAATTTTCGGGAACGTGTATGGATGATTGTCGCAGCAATCCCTTTCGGTCAGGTCACCACCTACGGTGATGTCGCGCGGCTGGCAGGCAATTCCAAAGCCGCCAGACAGGTCGGTGGTATACTGAGTAAACTACCCGAGGGGTCTGCACTGCCCTGGTATCGGGTGGTTAACAGAATGGGGAGAATTTCGCTGCGGGGAGAAAGTCTTTTACGTCAGCGCAATGCTCTGTTGGCTGAGAATATAGAAATTGGCCCTCAGCACACTATTTCTCTGGCTAAATATCACTGGTCAGGCGCAGAATGAGCGCCTGACCAGTTTTCCCTGGATTAAGGTGCAACAGGTGCACTTGCTGGCGCCGCGACCGGAACCGCCACCTGCGGAACAGCCACCAACATCAGATCTTTACGCTGTGTGATACCTGCAGTCACAGGCTGCAATGATTCTGAAGCAAAAATTACCCGCCCATCCAGTGTAATGGCCGCACTTAACAGTACCTGTCCCTGAGGGTTCACGTCTCTGCCGTTAAATGGAAGTTTGTAGTGAAGAGGCGCCTGTTGTCCGGAGATTTTCTGAACTTTCTGCGCAATAACCCGGGTTGGCCCCGTACCGTTTGAAGCATCTGACAAAGTGACCGTCAGTACTGCATTTTCAGGTAATGCGATACGCTGACGAACAAACACGGCTCCGGATATTACGGGTTGCGCTACATTAGCACTGATACCAGGTGCTTTAAGGGCACCCACGGGTACATCAGTTTTATCGGCACATGCGGTAACCGATAATGCTATAACTAATCCACTGATAATATGCATAGATTTCATTGATGTCGTCTCCTTATGAACAGAATGAACAACGGTGATCTATAGTTACTCAATAGTGTTTTTATCCACCGCCATGTGATAATTCTGGCAGAATGTCGGGGTTCTTCCTGTTTATTAATGCCAAACCGGCTGAACTGACAAAATATAAGAAAAATCCTGGTTAATAATCCATTGATCACTCTGAGGTAACTATGAGTCAGGCATTAAAGAAATTACTCGATTTATTGCAACCAGAACAACTGGATAGCCGGCTTTTTCGCGCTGATTGTGAAGAACTGGGATTACCTCAGGTATTTGGGGGACAGGTTGTTGGTCAGGCGATGTGTGCAGCACAGCAAACCACAGACAGTGATCGTCACGTCCACTCATTTCACAGCTATTTTCTGAGACCGGGTGACAGCCGTCAGTCGATTATTTATGACGTTGAAATTCTGCGCGACGGCAGAAGCCTCAGTGCCCGTCGTGTTAAAGCCATACAGAACGGAGTTCCGATCTTCTTTATGACAGCTTCATTCCAGGCTGCCGCAGAAGGCTTTGAACATCAGACCCCAATGCCAGATATTCGTGGTCCGGAAGGACTGCCGAATGAACAACAGTTGGCGGCTCAATTGTTTGATAAAATCCCGGAAAAATTACGTCCTCTAATGAGCGCTGAACGTCCTCTTGAATTCCGACCGGTACAACTTCATAACCCGTTGCAGGGTCATATCAGTGAACCTGTCCGCCAGGTCTGGATCAGGGCAAACGGCAAACTCCCCGATAATCAAACTCTGCATCAATATCTGCTGGGTTATGCTTCTGATTTCAATTTCCTGCCTGTTGCCTTGCAACCTCATGGCAAAGGTTTTCTTGAACCAGAGATGCAGGTCGCCACTATCGATCATTCAATGTGGTTTCATCGTCCAGTTAACCTTAATGAATGGCTGCTCTACAGTGTGAACAGCCCTTCCGCCTCCGGAAGCCGCGGTTTTGTACGAGGGGAATTTTACAGTCAGGAGGGACAGTTGCTGGCTTCTGCTGTTCAGGAAGGTGTCATCCGGGTACGAAATAAGTGAACCTGTCCTCCCGGAAAGGTGGCTGAACCCGAAGGCCTGGCGATATGACCGGGCTTTTTTATCTCCTCTGCTGATCAATCCAAAAAAGGACAGGAATGCTGCGGAATAACAAGCTCATTGAGGTGCTTAATCTCACACAACAATAAGTTGTGATTCATGCCGCAACTTCTGAAGAATCACACCGGGCCCGTGGGGAAAAATCCAGCCGAACCGGAGACGAAAAAAAAGGGCGACGATCGCCCCTTTTTACTTACCAGCCTCAGGCCGTTAATCTGTTTAACTTACTGGTTGTAAGCATTCTCACCATGGCTGTTAACATCCAGACCTTCACGTTCCTGATCTTCAGGAGCACGTAGTCCGACGGCCATATCAGCCACTTTAAAGCTAATGAAAGCAACTACACCGGACCAGACGATAGTTACGATGCAGCTCAGAATCTGCACCCACACCTGATGGCCCATAGTGACACCTTCTGCATAGCCTACACCGCCCAGAGAAGAGGATGCGAATACACCCGTCAGGATGCAACCCACAATCCCACACACGCCGTGAACACCGAATACATCACAAGGATCATCAACCCGCAGGAAGCGTTTCAGTGAAGTAACACCCCACATGCCGGCCAGACCCGCAACCAGACCAATGATCAGCGCACCGCCGACTCCCACGTAGCCACAGGCCGGAGTAATTGCTACCAGACCAGCAATGAAGCCTGAACATGCACCCAGCAGAGAAGGTTTACCACGTAATACCCACTCACCAAATACCCAGGACAATACCGCTCCCGCAGTCGCTACCACAGTATTCAGGAAGGCCAGAGCTGCGATTTCATTTGCAGATGCAGCAGAACCGGCATTAAAACCAAACCAACCTATATACAGAATAGCAGTACCAATAAATACCATCGGCAGGTTATGTGGTTTAAAGGCTTCTTTACCAAAACCAGCACGTTTGCCCAGCATGTAGGCACCAACCAGCGCGGCAACCGCAGCATTAATGTGCACCACAGTACCACCGGCGAAATCCAGAGCGCCATCTTTAGCCAACAGGCCATTGCCCCACACCATGTGCGCTATTGGGAAGTAAGAGAGCGTTACCCAGATAATAGTGAAAATCAGTACCGCAGAGAAACGTACACGCTCAGCCAGGCCACCCAGTACCAGTCCGACAGTGATACAGGCAAACGAAGCCTGGAATGCT
Organism: Tatumella sp. UBA2305; assembly: GCF_002345795.1. Taxonomy (NCBI): domain Bacteria; kingdom Pseudomonadati; phylum Pseudomonadota; class Gammaproteobacteria; order Enterobacterales; family Erwiniaceae; genus Tatumella; species Tatumella sp. UBA2305. The sequence continues at coordinate 263,492 of NZ_DDVT01000020.1, read as the reverse complement.
ACGTGGATGTACTGATAGATGGTGCCCATGACTGCTTTCAGTTCGATACCTTTCAGCATCACCCAGCCAAAGCCACCAAAATAATTGTTACCGTCACTGAAAGTCAGAGAGTAACCATAAATTACCCATATCACCGCAACCAGTGAGAAAGTCACCGCAACCTGAGTCAGCATTGACAGGACGTTCTTACCACGGATAAGACCGCCGTAAAACAGAGCGATGCCTGGTACAGACATAAACAGTACCAGAGCAGTACAAATCATCATAAATCCATTATCGGCCTGATCTGCTACCGCAGGAGCAGCAAATGCGAGTGATGGCGAAAGAGCCGCACCCGCCAGAGCTAGTTTCGTCAGAAGTTTATTCATTTTTTCCCTTCCCTCAACAATCAAAGGCTAAATTAAAGCGCAGCTTCGTCAGTTTCACCGGTACGGATACGAATGACCCGTTGCAGTTCTGAAACGAAAATTTTCCCATCACCAATTTTGCCGGTATACGCGGCTTTACTAATAATATCAACAACCTCATCGAGCTGATCATCTGCTATCGCAATATCAATTTTTACTTTCGGTAAAAAGTTAACACTGTATTCAGCTCCGCGATAAAGTTCTGCGTGACCTTTCTGACGACCAAAACCTTTGACTTCAGTAACGGTCAATCCCTGAATACCTACTGAAGATAATGCTTCACGCACGTCTTCTAACTTAAATGGCTTGATAACCACGGTCACCAGTTTCATATCACTCCCTCCGGGTATTGAAATTATAAGTTACACTGAACCTGCACTATCAGAAGCAAACACCATGCCATTTATTTTCTTAATCTGAAGTTAATCGAAAGCGCGAAATTCGCGGCTGGTTCGCCAGTCACAACAGGAGAGTCAGGAGAGAAATAAAAAACAGTCGCGAAAATGCACCATATTAGTGCCTCAGGCATCAACATAGTGCATCCATAGGAGTCATCTGATTAAAATGTACTAATAGAGTGCATCACCGGCCTGTAGGGAAGGTACAGTGCTGTGTGATAGTTCATGGCCTGCCCGCTGCAACTCATACATTTGCCGGTAACGGCCGTTTATTGAAAGCAGCTGCTCGTGAGTACCGCTTTCTGTAATCTCTCCTCGATCAAGGACCAGTATATTATCAGCGGCAGTAATAGTTGATAACCGGTGTGCAATAACCACCAGCGTCGTTTTGTGACGTAACTCTGCCAATACCTGTTGCAATGCCAGTTCGGTACCGGAATCGATACTCGCCGTAGCTTCATCAAGAATTAGCAACACAGGCACATCGACCAGGATACGAGCCAGAGCCAGTAATTGTTTTTGCCCGGCCGATAAACTGCTGCCTTGTTCGCCCAAAAAGGTGTGAATGCCTTGTGGTAAACTTTCTACCCAGCCTGACAGCCTTACCTGATGTAGTGCAGCCAGCACGTTTTCTTCACTAATATCTCTGCCCAGCCGGATGTTCTGTAGCAGAGTGTCTGCCAGTACGGTCGGGTCTTGCTGAACCATACCGACGCCTTTACGTAACACCTGATGGCTCATCCCGCCCACCGGCCGCCCGTCAATGGTTATCTGCCCTCGCTCTGTCGGGTAATACCCCATCAGCAAGCTGGCCAGGGTACTTTTACCACTCCCCGTATGACCCACTAACGCCAGAAAGCCCCCTTCTTCTGCCTGACAGTGAATGTTTTTCAAAACATCACGACCAGGCTGATAGGCAAACGACAGATGACTGACCGTCAGCCTGCCGGAGCGGAGCGGTTGATTATCATGACCGTAATGCTGTGCCGGAGCATCCATCAATTCAAAAATACGTTCAGCGGAAACAACTGCCTGTTGCAGCAACGACTGGCGGGTAGTCAGCTCTATCAGGGGTTCTTCAATTCTCCCCAGATAAGCAATAAAGGCATACAGCACCCCAACTTCAAAATGTCCCGGCGCTGCCAGGCAAAATACCAGTACCAGCATCGCCAGGATCACCGCTGAAAACAGATTTAACAGAGGTCGCAGCAAAAATGCATCCAGCCGAAGAATTTTCATTCTGGCCTGATAATGTTTTTCGTTATGTTGTTTAAGCTGCTGAGCAAAATGTTTCTGGCGACGGAATTGCTGCACTACCGTCATTCCAATGATCACCTCATTCAGACTGTTATTAATATCTGCCAGATAAGTTCTGACCTGCCTGGCAATTCCGGTGCTGCGCTTTTGGTAGACAATCATCACTCCCAGAACCAGCGGAAAAATACAGACGGCAATCAGCGCCATCTGCCAGTTCAGTGCAAACATAGCCACCAGCATGGCGATAATCAGTGTTGCACTACGCATCACGCTGGCGACAACAGTGATGTACAGGTCCCTCACCACCTCGCTGTCATTGGTGACCCTGGAGACCAGTTGTCCTACCGGCTGCGTATCAAACGCTTTCAGTGGCTGACGTAATGCTGCATCCATGACATCACAACGCAGTTTCTGGACTACCCCAATGGCGGCCTCGTTGAATAACAATGACTGCCGGTAATTAAATAAGGCAGCCAAAATCTGGAGTAACAGAAACCCGGCTCCGACAGCTAACACCGGGCCCCACTGCCATTGTTCAGCACTGATAAAATGGTCGATAAAATAACTGATTAACGCAGGCCCCGCTACCTGTGCCGCCGCCGCCAGTACCAACAGCAACACCGCTGTAATCAACTGTTTCTTCCACGGCATACCGTAAACCAGCAACCGCTTCAGGGTTTTCACAAAAGAAGCCTGTTGAGACACTCAAACCTCCTGAAGTGGTTCGCAGACCGGAGCCGCGGGGGTGGTGAGGGATGCTTCAATTTTCTGATACTGAGACATCTCCCGATACCAACCCGGATCTTTTTCTAACTGTAGATGCTGTCCACGCTGGACAATTTTTCCGTCATGTAAAACGACAATTTCATCCGCCATCGCCAGCGCAGAAAGTCGGTGGGCGGTTATGATTACTGTACGCTGTCCGAGCCATTGACGAAGATTAGACAATATCTGGTGTTCAGTGCCGCCATCTACTGCCGATAATGCATCGTCCAGGATGAGTATTTCCGCATCCATTAACAGTGCCCTGGCCAGAGAAATACGCTGTTTTTGCCCGCCAGACAACATTACTCCACGTTCTCCAACCTGGGTATGGTATCCGTCAGGCAACCGCCGGATATCCTGATCCACACAGGCTATCTGAGCCGCCTGTTCAATTTGCTGCGGGCTGGCATCAGGATTTCCCAAAGCGATATTATTCGCAATGGTATCAGAAAACAGAAACGGTTCCTGGCTGACGACCGCCAGTCGTTGCCGCCAGTCATCCAGTGTCCAGTAAGGGAGAGGCTTTGACTGATAAATCACTTCACCGTCAGTAATATCAAAATGACGTTGAATCAGCGCCAGCAGGGTCGATTTCCCACTGCCGGTCGGACCACAAATACCGAGAACATCTCCACAGGCCAGCTGAATACTGACCTGTTGCAGGGCCGGAATATCAGTCTGTGGGTAACAGAAGCGTCGAATATCTATCTGTATATCACTTTGTCCTTCTGGCAACCGATGTTGCCCGTCAACAATAGTCGGGGCCCGGGAGAGTAGTGCCTCAATCCTTATCCAGGCAGCACTGCCCCGCTCAACAATATTAAACATCCATGCCAGAGCCAGCATTGGCCAAATCATTAATCCCAGATACATCACAAAGCTGGTCAACTGGCCCAGGGAGAGTTGTTGGTGCCAGACCATCCAGCCTCCTCCTGCAATTGCCAAAAAATTAGAACAGGCAACCGCCAGGTAAATGACCGGTTCAAATAATGAATCCACTCTTGCGACACGCAAGTTATCAACGCTGGTCTGTTCAGAGGTATTAAGAAACTGAGCTGAGCGAAAGTCTTCCAGACCAAAAGATTTAATCATTCTGATACTGGTTAAACTTTCCTGCGCCTGATCATTAAGTGACGAAAAGGCAGCCTGGGCATCACGGAATCGCTGATGAAGTTGCTTTCCACAGCGGTTAATAATCCACGCCATCAGAGGCATGGGAAGTAAGGCCGTCAGGGTGAGCTGCCAGCTAATTTGTGTACTCATGACCATCAGTACCGCCAGTCCCATCACCAGCGAATCAATCAGTGTCAGAACACCTTCACCGGCAGCAAATACCACGCGGTCAACATCATTGGTGGCTCTGGCCAGCAGGTCACCGGTCCGGTGCTTCAGGTAAAACTCCGGGCTCTGTTGACTCAACTGGCGGTAGTATTTTTCGCGTAAAACAACGGCCAGCCGGTAGGCGGCACCGAACAGTAATACCCGCCAGACATAACGAAGCAAATAGGTGACCAAAGCAATCGCCAGTATCGCTGCAATCCATCCCACCAACTGACGGTGAGACAAGTCATGGTGAATGACCCCGTCAACAATAATCCCAACCAGTTTCGGTGGTAGTAATTGCAGTAAAGCAACAACGATTAGCAGACTGACAGCTCCACTATACCTTCGCCATTCTGTAGCAAAATATTCGCGCAACTGACTAAATAACAGCACAGAGAAATCTCATTATTATGGGGTTATACGTTCAGTGGAATGGCAGTAGTATTTTTTATTTCTTCCATCGCAAAACTGGAAGTGATTTCCGTTAATCCGGAAATACCTTCTACCAGCTTTTTATAGAGTGCATCATAGGCCTTCATATCAGCCACCTGAATGCGCAGCAGGTAATCATATTCTCCTGACATCCTGAAGCATCCCATGACCTGGGGCAGGTCATCAATCAGTGCTGCAAAACTCTGATACCACTGTTTGCTGTGCTGATGTGTTTTAATAAACATAAAAGCTGTCAGGGTTAACCCCAGTTTTTCTGCATCCAGTAACGTCACCCGTCCACGGATAATCCCGTTATCTTCAAGCTTTTTCAGACGTTTCCAGCAAGGGGTCGATGTCAGATTGACTGAATCCGCCAGTGCCTGCAGTGACAAAGTACTGTCCTCCTGCAATAGCGACAGGAGTTTACGGTCTGTTTTATCTATCATGCTGACCTCTCAGGAGAATATTTTTCTCTTAGGATGCCATAATAACGGATATTTAATCAGTTTATTTTCCGCAGGGTGCTTTATGCTGTTTTTTTGCCACTCACAGGAGATTTTTGTTATGGCCGACCAATGGGTTCGCGACGCAATCAACGAAATTAATGCAGATTTTCGCCGTTCAGCGGATACCCATTTGATTCGTTTTACCCTGCGCGAATTTCCCGGCATCTGTTTTTATCTCAAAGACGAAAGTACTCATCCAAGCGGTAGCCTGAAGCATCGTCTGGCACGCTCACTTTTCCTCTATGGACTGAGCAACGGTTGGATAACCCGCCACACTACGGTGATAGAATCTTCTTCCGGTAGTACCGCAGTCTCGGAAGCTTATTTTGCCCGTTTGCTCGGTCTGCCTTTCATTGCGGTAATGCCGGCGGCAACCACCCGAAGAAAAATAGAACAGATCAACTTCTATGGTGGTCAATGCCATTTTACTGAAACGTCTGCAATGATTTACCAGGAGTCAGCCCTGCTGGCAAAAGAATCAGGCGGGCATTATATGGATCAGTTTACCTATGCCGAAAGAGCGACTGACTGGCGGGGTAATAACAATATTGCTGACAGCATCTTCCGACAAATGCAGGATGAGCCCTGCCCCGTTCCCGCCAGCATAATCATGAGTGCCGGTACCGGCGGCACCACCGCGACCCTGGGTCGCTATATCCGCTATCGCGGATATGAGACTGAGTTAATGGTCACCGACCCTGACAATTCCGTCTTTTATGATTACTGGCAGCAGGGCGATAAAACCCTTACCTGTCAGACAGGTAGCCGGATTGAAGGCATTGGCCGCCCGCGTGTGGAACCCTCTTTTTTACCCGATGTCGTTGACAGAATGTTAAAAGTCCCTGATGGTGCTTCACTCGCGGCAATGTATTCGCTGGAAAAAATACTTGGCCGTCGGGTTGGAGCTTCGACAGGAACTAATTTTTACGGAATGATTCATACAGCCAGAAAGATGAAAGCGCGCGGACAACAAGGTGCGCTGGTTTCACTGATCTGTGACAGTGGTGAACGCTATCCTGATACTTACTATAATTCGCAATGGGTGTCTGAAAATATTGGCGATATTACCCCGTGGCAGGCAGAACTGGATTTCTGACAAATTGATCAATTTCACAGGGATCCTGTGCCACGTAATTTTGTCCTTTTAGCTGCCAGGCGTTAACATACCGCTGAATGTTGACAGGAATAAAGATAATGAAAAGTGCAGTAGTTGTTTTTAGTGGTGGCCAGGACTCAACCACCTGCCTGATACAGGCCCTTAACCAGTATGATGAAGTGCACTGCGTCACTTTTGATTATGGCCAGCGCCATCGTCAGGAAATCGAGGTTGCCCGTAAATTAAGCCAGCAATTGGGCGCACGTGCGCATAAAGTACTGGATGTCACACTGCTGAATGAACTGGCAATCAGTAGCCTGACCCGTGATAACATTCCGGTACCAGCCTATGACCCTGACGGTAATGGTTTGCCTAGCACCTTTGTCCCGGGCAGAAATATTCTGTTCCTGACACTGGCTTCAATTTATGCATATCAGGTGAATGCTGAAGCTGTGATCACCGGGGTGTGTGAAACAGATTTCTCCGGTTATCCGGATTGCCGGGACGATTTCGTTAAAGCACTTAATTCAGCCGTTCAGCTGGGTATGGCGCGGGAAGTCCGTTTTGAAACGCCATTAATGTGGCTGAACAAGGCCGAAACCTGGGCATTGGCCGACTACTGGCAACAACTGCCTTTGATTCGAAACTCAACGCTGACCTGCTATAACGGGGTACAGGGCGACGGATGCGGCGAGTGTGCAGCATGCCACCTGCGGGCCAAAGGGCTGGCAGAATATCAGCAAGCCCCAAAGGCAGTCATGGATGCTATGAAAAGTAAAACCGGTCTGAGTTAACAGTGGTCCAGAGCAACACAATAGAGTTGCTCTGGATGTTCTGACCTTAGGCTTGTTGATTGATCATCTCCAGAAAAGTTTTTATTTCTCCGCTCACCGGCACACTTTTCTGCTGTTTTAAATCCAGACAGACAAAGGTAATACGAGCATCAGCCACCAGAGTTCCTTCGCCGCTATGGGTCACCTTTTGTTCCATCACTGCGCTCCTTTCTGAAATTTCCGCCATCCGACAGGTCACTTCCAGACAATCCCCCAGTTTTGCGGCCCGCCGGTAATTAATATTGATATTCACCGCGATAAATCCCAGATGTTGTTGGGTTAACCAGTCTGCAACACCACTTCTGTCCAGCCATTCCCAGCGCGCTTCTTCCAGAAACTCCAGGTAACGGGCATTATTCACATGCTGATAAACATCCAGATGATAACCGCGAACTTTAATCAATGTGGTCATGAGCGACACTCTCCGGTAGCAGTAACTGGTATGACCACTACATTCTGGCAAATTCCACTCACCACCACCTGAACAAAACACAAATATGATATTCAATTCACAATTTCAGCCGGGAAAGATTCCTTTCAACCAGCGCTCTGCCAAACCCCGGGACTTCAGCCAGCTGTTCCAACGAGGTGAACGGACCATATTGTTCCCGATATTCAACGATTGAACGAGCTTTCTTCAGACCTACACCGTTCATGGCCCCGGCCAGCATTTCTGCTGTGCCCTGATTGATACTCACCTTCTCTGACACCCGGGTTACAGCAGCGGGCTGGTTGAGCTCTGTCGGTGGAGCCTCATTTCCTGAGGCTTCAAGTGGCAACAGACCGCCGGTGATTAGTAATAAAAGTGTCAGACGTAAAGTGTGTGAGATTCCCGATTGCATAGTTAATTCTCCCTGTTTGAATTCAGGAGCAGCATGACAGAGATTTGTCGGGGAGGATTGAGGCAGTGATTAAAAAGCAGAAAGGCTGCACAAGGCAGCCTTTCTGATTACAACATTACAGTTTTATCTGAGGTACGTCACTGAACCTGTTGCGCAGCCGCGCCATATTTGATTTTGGCGTTCTGTCGCAGGTTCTGCAGTAAGGCTGCAAATGCCAGCTGGGCATTGTTCTGTGCCACGCCGGTTTTCATCGAACTCACCTGAGCTTGCGGCAGGGTTCCTTCGGTGACCTTATCCAGTGACAGAATAACAATATTGCCCTGACCGTCTTCTCCGATACCGTAGGAAGGCTTGCCTGCCTGCGGTTGAGGTAACTCATAGACAGTTTCAGTGACAGCATTCGGGCTGTTACGTTGCAGAGTTTCTGTTACACCAAATTTCAGGCCTGCTGCATCAAAATCAGTGGTTTTACCCTGCTTCAGTTGAGCCACTAGGGTGTTTGCCTGATTACGAGCCTGTTGCAACGCTTTATCATGCTTAATGGCAGCGGTAATCTGATCTTTAACCTCCGCCAGCGGCTTGGTGGACTCCGGCTTATGATCGCTGATACGCAGTACAAATGCTCTGTCACCATCTACGGTGATAATGTCGGAGTTATTGCCCGGCGCACCATTACTTCCCAACAAGGTCCCGCCCAGTATCACCTGTTTGACCTGGTCAAAATTCAGATCTGCTGGTAATGAATCCCGGGTAAACCAAGGCGTTTCAACCGCTTTGACTCCGGCTGCGCTTTCAGCTCCCGCCAGGGAAGCGTTATTGTTGCTGGCAGCATCACTGACTTTCTGTTGCAGTTTATAGAAATCGCTGACCGCAGCATCCTGTTCAGCGCTTTGTGCAACGGTCGCGTAAACATCAGACAGTGGTTTAACCTGTTGAGGCTGAATATCATCCAGACGTGCAATCAGAAAACCTACAGAGCTCTTGATCACACCAGACAGTTGGCCTTTAGTGGTCAGTCCGGCATTTTTCAGTTCGTCAGGAAGTGTTTCAGGTTCCAGCCAGCCCATATCTCCCCCCTTACGGGCTGAAATTGGGTCGATAGATTTTGTTTTTGCCAGGGTAGCAAAATCAGCCCCTTGTTTCAGCTGTGCCAGTATCGCATTGGCATCGGCCTCAGTTTTCACCTGAATCACGCTGTAACGGGTACGTTGTGGGGTGGTATAGTCGCTTTTATGGCTGTCATACCAGGCCTGTACCTGTTGCTGCGTCGGGGTTTTCTGCAGGCTGGCAGCGTCCAGCTTAATATAGCTGACACGAAATTGTTCTGGCGCCAGGAAGCTGTCTTTATGCTGCTGGTAATAGCTGTTGATTTCATCATCAGTCACGGTCTGCTTCGCAGCCAGAGCATCAGTATTGATCACAGCTTCCCGGATATCGCGGTTCTGGGCTAACAGGCTGACCAGTTGCTGAGTTTCATAAGGTAGCATGAAATCAGTATTGCTGACGCCATTGACCAGTTGACCGGTACTCAGGCTTTTACGCAACGCCGCAGCATATTGATCCGGGGTGAAACCCATGTTACTCAACAGGCTGGTAAAACGGGCATTATCAAAATGACCATTAGTCTGGAAAGGTTGCTGAGAAAAAATATCTTCTTTAATCTGGTCGTTAGTGACATCCAGCCCCAACGATTTAACATACTGTCGCAGTAACTCCTGATCGATCAGATCGGACATCGCCTGCTGACGCATCTGTTGAATAAAGCTGTCAGTCCCTGCCAGTTGTGAATACTGCGCACCTAACTGTTGTTGCTGACGGGCACGTTCATTACTGAATGCATTTTGCAGATCTGCACTGCTGATAGTGACACCGTTGACTTTGGCAGCATAATCATTATTACCACCAATCAAATAGTTACCCACGCCGGTCAGCACGAATGAAACAATGATCAGTCCCAGTATAATCTTCAGCACGATGTGGCTAGAGGCCGTGCGTAAATTGTCCATCATGGTATGGCAACACTCCGCTGTAGTATAAATATGACGCTTTACCGTCGCCGTTCAACTCAAAAACCAGTCAGACTACAATGCTGATGATTTCCGTTCGTGTCTGGTGATGTAATGTCTTAAATTTGCCGCCGGACGGCATAAAAAAAGGCACATCACCATGATGTGCCTGTATGTTACATGAGAACGAGTGTACAGTCCTCAATCCATCAAAGAAAATCCTTTCAGATGGTTAAATACTATTAATTAACAGAGTCTTTCAGTGCTTTACCGGCACGAAAACCAGGGACTTTACCTGCCGGGATAGTGATTTCTTTTCCGGTCTGTGGGTTGCGGCCGGTACGCTCAGCACGTTCACGCACTGAGAAGGTACCAAAACCAACTAAAGCAACATCATCACCCTCTTTCAGTGAATCCGTCACCGCACCCATAAATGCATCTAAAACACGTCCGGCTGCTGCTTTCGAAATATCCGCGCTCGCAGCAATTTTGTCGATCAACTGTGATTTATTCACTCTATCATCCCCTTTTATTTTTTCACTTTATCGACAGAACGCTCTGCAGACAAAGAACAGCCTGTTATAGCAAGCATCCCGGGTATACACAACGGTATTACTCTGAATTTCTGCCGATGCTATATCAGAAGAAACAAAGGAGTCATTGCGCGATTTCCCGACAGCAATGACCTTCCCTGTACGATAAGCTTATTTTGCTGCTACCACTTCAAAGCCTTCCGGTGCGTGTTCCAACGCCAGCTTCAGGACTTCTTCAATACGTTTTACCGGATAAATCTTCAGGTCAGCAATCACGTTATCCGGAATTTCTTCCAGATCACGTTTATTTTCATCCGGGATCAGTACCGTTTTGATACCGCCACGATGGGCTGCCAGTAATTTCTCTTTCAGACCACCAATCGGTAGTACCTGACCACGCAGAGTAATTTCTCCGGTCATCGCCACATCTGCCCTGACAGGATTACCGGTTAAGGCTGATACCAGTGCGGTACACATCGCTATACCCGCACTCGGCCCATCTTTTGGCGTTGCACCTTCTGGCACATGCACGTGAATATCACGTTTTTCGTAGAAGTCGCTGTTAATACCCAGCTTATCTGCTCTGGCACGAACCACGGTCATCGCCGCCTGAATAGATTCCTGCATCACTTCACCCAGTGAACCGGTATAGGTCAGTTTCCCTTTTCCGGGAACGCTGGCCGTCTCGATGGTCAGCAGATCACCCCCGACTTCGGTCCAGGCCAGTCCGGTAACTTCACCAATCCGGTTCTGGTCATCAGCACGGCCATAATCAAACCGTTGTACCCCGAGGTAATCTTTCAGATTGTCACCGGTGATAGCAATATGCTTTTTCTTTTTATCCAACAACAGTGCTTTCACTGCTTTACGACACAGCTTCGACAGTTCACGTTCCAGGCTACGTACCCCGGCTTCCCGGGTATAGTAACGAATGATCCCCATCAGCGCACTGTCATCAACCGTAATCTCTTTTGGCTTCAGTGCATTGCGTTCGATTTGTTTCGGAAGTAAATGTTGCTTAGCAATATTCAGTTTTTCATCTTCGGTATAACCCGACAAACGAATCACTTCCATACGATCCAGTAACGGAGCAGGAATATTCATCGAGTTAGATGTGGCGACAAACATCACATCGGAGAGATCATAATCGACTTCCAGATAGTGATCGTTAAACGCGATATTCTGCTCAGGATCCAGCACTTCCAGCAATGCAGAAGCCGGGTCACCACGCATATCCGAAGACATCTTGTCAATTTCGTCCAACAGGAAAAGAGGGTTCTTCACGCCAACTTTAGCCATCTTCTGGATAAGTTTACCAGGCATAGAACCTATATAAGTCCGGCGGTGACCTCTGATTTCTGCCTCATCACGCACGCCGCCTAACGCCATACGAACATACTGGCGCCCGGTCGCTTTGGCGATTGACTGCCCCAGAGAAGTTTTACCCACACCCGGAGGTCCTACCAGGCACAGGATTGGCCCTTTAATCTTGTTGACACGACTCTGAACCGCTAAATATTCCAGAATACGGTCTTTAACTCTGTCCAGCCCGTAATGGTCGGTATCCAGCGTTTCCTGGGCTTTAGTCAGGTCTTTTTTTACCTTACTACGACTGTTCCATGGCACCTGCACCATCCAGTCGATATAGCCACGGACTACGGTGGCTTCCGCCGACATTGGCGACATCATTTTCAGCTTTTGCAGTTCGGCTTCGGTTTTTTCTTTCGCCTCTTTTGGCATTTTAGCCGCTTCAATTTTCTGCTTTAGCGCTTCAAATTCGTCAGGAGCATCATCCATTTCGCCGAGTTCTTTCTGAATGGCCTTCATCTGCTCATTCAGATAATACTCACGCTGACTCTTCTCCATCTGCTTTTTGACACGATTACGAATCCGCTTTTCAACCTGCAATAAGTCGATTTCAGATTCCATCATGGCCATCAGATATTCAAGACGCTCATTGATGTCTGTCATTTCCAGCACAGACTGCTTATCAGCCAGCTTCAGTGGCATATGCGCAGCGATGGTGTCGGCCAGACGTGCGGCATCATCAATATTATTCAGTGATGTCAGCACCTCTGGAGGAATCTTTTTATTTAGCTTGATGTAGCCTTCAAACTGGTTAACCGCTGTACGCACCAGCACTTCCTGCTCACGCTCTTCAATTTCAGCAGAGGAGAGATACTCAGCGCGGGCGACAAAATGTTCACCGTTATCCGCAAGGGTGTCGATGCGCGCACGCTGCAAGCCTTCCACCAGTACTTTGACAGTACCGTCAGGAAGTTTCAGCATTTGCAGCACGGAAGCAACTGTACCGACAGAAAAAAGATCATTCACACCAGGCTCATCGGTAGATGCTTCTTTTTGAGCGACCAGCAGGATCTTCTTATCGTTGTCCATTGCTGCTTCCAGACAGCGAATCGACTTCTCGCGTCCGACAAACAACGGAATAACCATGTGCGGATAAACCACCACATCGCGTAACGGCAATACGGGGATTTCAATGCGTTCGGAACGCTCAGAATTCATAGAGCTCTCTCTTAGTTTAATTTCCGCCAGGTGATGGGCTCAGCCACCCTTTTTCACAGCCAGGGTACTTCAGGCCCAAAGGTTATTGAGTATATGGGGATGATGACACGACATTCAATGTCATAAATGCGAGAAAAAATAAAAGGGGAAACAATTTCCCCTTTATTTGCTAATAACCTGCAGATTTTGTCGATTTATTCGCCAGAAGCCTGAGCTTCCTGTTTTCCATAAATCAACAGGGGTTCAGACTGACCATCAATGACGGAATCATCAATGACGACTTTCTCAATCCCCTCCATTGAAGGCAGGTCGTACATGGTATCCAGCAACGCGGCTTCCACGATTGAACGCAATCCACGGGCACCGGTTTTACGGGCCATCGCTTTTTTAGCGATTGCAGTCAAGGCTTCCTCACGGAACTCCAGTTCAGCCCCTTCCAGGTGGAACAATGCCTGATATTGTTTAGTCAGTGCGTTTTTAGGTTCCCGCAGTATCTGAATTAATGCTTCTTCACTTAATTCATTCAGCGTGGCGACCACCGGCAAACGACCGATAAATTCAGGAATTAACCCAAATTTGATCAGATCTTCAGGCTCAACCTGAGACAGTAACTGCCCTTCGGTTGCTTTCTGAGATTTATCTTTCACGGTGGCGCCAAAGCCAATACCAGAGCCGGTTTCAACACGCTGAGCAATCACTTTATCCAGACCGGCAAATGCGCCCCCGCAGATAAACAGAATTTTCGAGGTATCAACCTGTAAAAATTCCTGTTGCGGATGTTTACGCCCGCCCTGAGGGGGGACAGCAGCTACTGTACCTTCGATCAGTTTCAGTAAAGCCTGCTGTACACCTTCACCGGAAACATCACGGGTAATCGACGGGTTGTCAGACTTGCGTGAAATTTTATCAATTTCGTCAATATAGACAATTCCACGCTGGGCTTTCTGGACATCATAGTCACATTTCTGCAACAGCTTCTGGATAATATTTTCAACATCTTCGCCCACATAACCGGCTTCAGTCAGTGTGGTCGCGTCTGCCATAGTAAATGGAACATCCAGCAACCGGGCCAGAGTTTCGGCCAGTAATGTTTTCCCGCTACCGGTCGGACCGATCAGCAGGATATTACTTTTACCCAGTTCAACACCGTTGCTGGTATCACCATTACGTAAGCGTTTGTAGTGGTTATACACCGCTACCGACAGTACTTTTTTGGCTTTTTCCTGGCCAATCACGTAATCGTCGAGATGAACGCGGATTTCATGTGGTGTAGGCAATGCACTACGTTCACGATGAGGCGCGACTTCTTTAATCTCTTCGCGGATGATGTCATTGCATAAATCAACACATTCATCACAGATATACACTGACGGACCGGCAATCAGTTTACGCACTTCATGCTGGCTCTTGCCGCAAAAAGAGCAGTACAGCAACTTACCTGAACCGTCTTTGCGCTTCTCTGTCATCAGTAACCTCTTTAATAGTTTCGGCAACCTGCAGCGCCAGTCATTGTACTACAGGTTGACATCGTCAATGTACTATTCACTTCTTCTGACTGCACATCCTTACATTTGTGCAGTGTAGCAAATAGTCTTATTTACGCTGCGTCAGAATAGAGTCAACTAAACCATACTCTACCGCTTCTGCTGCCGAGAGGAAACGATCACGTTCAGTGTCCTGCTCAATCTGTTCCAGCGGTTTGCCGGTATGTTTAGCCATTAATTCGTTCATCCGCTGCTTCACTTTCAGAATTTCGCGGGCATGAATTTCAATATCGGTCGCCTGTCCCTGGAAGCCGCCTAATGGCTGATGGATCATCACCCGGGAGTTTGGCAGGCAGAAACGTTTGCCCTCAGTACCGGCAGTTAACAGGAAAGACCCCATTGAACACGCCTGACCCATACAAATGGTGCTGACATCGGGTTTAATAAACTGCATAGTGTCATAAATTGACATCCCCGCAGTGATGACCCCACCAGGTGAGTTGATGTACAGATAAATATCTTTCTCAGGATTTTCAGCTTCTAAAAACAGCATTTGTGCGACAATCAGGTTGGCCATCTGGTCTTCAACCTGTCCGGTCAGAAAAATCACACGCTCTTTAAGTAAGCGGGAAAAAATGTCGTAAGAACGCTCTCCACGAGAAGTCTGCTCCACCACCATAGGCACTAACGCCATCTGTGATGCCATTTGTGAGGCCAGCATTTCACGTTCGCTACTGTATGACATAACCGTCTCCTGAATTAATTACATTGGTAACACTCTGTACCGATTTTTACGTTAGGAAAGCTACGAATCCACGAAGCCTGCCTCCTTCCGACAACGTCAGGACGGTTAATCAGTCAGTCTCTTATCACATTCCCCTATATGAGGGATAACTACCGGTATTTCAAGCATAACAATCTTTTGATATTTCGCGAATATTACACCAGAGATTACCTGATAACCGACCGGTTAATCCATGATAATCCGACAAAAAGCACAGAGCGCTACCGTTTTTTTGCATCTAAAGAAAAAAAGCCCGTGATCATTTTGATCACGGGCTTTACATCAGAACGGATCAAAAATGACTTAAGCCATCTGACCCTGATTCATCAGATCCTGGAAGTTAGCCGCTTTTTCAGTCACTTTGGCTTTTTCCAGCAGCAAGTCAACAGCCTGCTCTTCCAGTGCAACATTACGCATGTTGTTCATCAGCTCGTTATTTTTGCTGTAGAACTCGATCACTTCCTGAGGATCTTCATACGCAGAAGCCATTTCTTCGATCAGACCTTTCACGCGGTCTTCGTCAGCTTTCAGCTCACTGGTACGGATAACTTCGCCCAGCAGCAGACCCACCACGACACGACGTTTCGCTTGTTCTTCAAACAGTTCACGTGGCAGTTCCAGTGCCTGTTTTTCGTTACCACCAAAACGCTGTGCCGCCTGACGGCGCAGAACATCGATTTCGCTGTCGATCAGTGCAGCAGGAACATCGATATCGTTAGCATTGATCAGACCATCGATAGTCTGAGTTTTAATGCTGTTACGTACCGCACCTTTCAGTTCACGTTCCATGTTCTTACGTACTTCAGTACGCAGACCTGCAACAGAACCATCAGCCACACCAAAACGCTTCACGAACTCTTCAGTGAATTCTGGCAGTTCACGCTGTTCTACTTTTTTCAGAACAATGTCGAACTTAGCCTCTTTACCTTTCAGAGTTTCGGCATGGTACTCTTCAGGGAATTTGACATCGATGGTGAACTCTTCACCGGCTTTGTGGCCTACCAGACCTTCTTCGAAGCCAGGGATCATACGGCCCTGACCCATTGCCAGTACGAAGTCAGAAGATTTACCGCCCTCAAACTCTTCGCCGTCCACAGAGCCTGAGAAATCGATAGTGACACGATCTTCTGCAGTCACTGCGGCATCGGTTTCTTTCCAGTCAGCCTGCTGCTTGCGCAGGGTATCCAGCATGGCATCAACGTCTTCGTCTTTCACTTCAGCGACAGGTTTTTCAACCTCGATAGTTTCCAGACCTTTCAGTTCAATTTCCGGATACACTTCAAACTCAACAGAGTAAGTGAAGTCTTCACCCAGCTTGTACTCACCAGGAATATATTTAGGTGCGCCCGCCGGATTAATTTTTTCTTTGATGATCGCATCAATGAAGTTGCGGGACATCAGTTCACCCAGTACATCCTGACGTACAGATGCACCATAGCGCTGTTCAATGATGTTCTTAGGCACTTTGCCTTTACGGAAACCATCGATACGGACTTTCTTAGCTACCTCTACCAGCTCTTTCTTCACCGCAGTCTCAATGCTGTCAGCAGCGACAGTGATGGTAATGCGACGGCCAAGGCCCTGTGTGGTTTCAACTGAAACTTGCATCTTGTTACCTCAAAAAATCACGTGCTCGGTCAACTTCAGACATCACGCATTAAACAATACGCGCCATCTAACAACCGGGACGGCTTCCGTGAAGAAAACTCCGATCCCTGTTACCAGAAGCGTCCCGAAGACATTCCGGAAAAATAGACGCAGCATTATAGCGGCATCGGTTGAATGAGTCGAGAAGCCACATGCAGACGAAACCTACGATATTACGGCTTTTTGACCTGTTGCTGGTTTTTTTTCAAAAAAAACGGCCTGCCGGCCGTCATTATTCATTTTTTATATTGAGAATTTCAGGTTTATACCTGTAATCCTGCCCCGCGGCAATCAGGTGACGCAGGCACAGTATCCTGCAATCCCTGCCATTCAGTGGCGGTATAGGTATGCAGAGCCAGGGCATGCACCGGCCCGGCCAGTTCTTCGGTCAGAACACTATAAATCGCACGGTGGCGGGCCAGAAAACGTTGCCCATGGAACCGGTCAGTCACAATCACCACCTTGAAGTGACTCTCAGAACCGGCAGGTACGTTGTGACGGTAGCTTTCATCCTGCACCTCCAGATGCAGCGGATGAAATTCGTCACGCAACTTATCTTCTATCTGTTCACGAATCATTTTTGACACTCCTGACTGGCGAGCGCGCTGCCCTTTTAATCAATACTAGTTTGTTTTTCATTATTACAGTGTGAAAGCACAAAAAAAAACGTGCTATTTTATAACCAATTGCGCATGATAGCTTCGCGCGATGTCCGGACTATGGATGAGTTAGCTGCTGAAATCCAGAGACTTTTTTAGATTTAGCCACTAACCCGCCCAGACCGCCGCAAAAAAGTCCCTGATTGCGGCCATTGCGGCCCCACTGTTTTTATCATGTGATGAGAAAATGTGTATGTTAAAAAGAGCAATCTTTCCTCTGCTGGCTGCGTTTGCCCTGGCTGGTTGTGCAACCAGCAGTAATACCCTCGATGTGACGCCAAAGATAACATTACCTCAGCAGGACCCAAGTCTGATGGGTGTGACTGTCAGCATTAACGGTGCCGACCAGCGAAGCAGTCAGGCATTGGCCCAGGTCACCCGCGATAACCAGTTGGTCACCCTGACGCCATCCCGCGATCTGCGTTTTCTGTTGCAGGAAGTACTCGAGAAGCAGATGGCGGCCCGGGGTTATATGATTGGCCCTAACGGCGCGGTAGACCTGCAGATAGTGGTCAATAAACTGTATGCCGACGTGACCCAGGGTAACCTGCGTTACAGCATCACCACGAATGCTGATGTCTCTATCACTGCTACCGCAAAAAATGGTAACAAACAGATGAAGACCTACCGTCAGACCTACAGCGTTGAAGGCCCATTCACAGCCAACAACGATAAAATTACCAAAGCGGTTAACTCTACCCTGGGTGATGTTATTTCTGATATGGCTGCGGATACCAGCATTAACGACTTCATTAAACAAAACTCCCACTGAATGCTATGATGGCTGCATGAATTTTCTTCGTGCAGCCAGGATGCCATGCGTTCAGACTATTTAAAGATTTTCACCCAGCGTAATTTTGCCGTTCTGTTGTTGCTGGGGTTCTCTTCAGGCCTGCCACTGGCTCTGACCTCCGGGACACTTCAGGCCTGGATGACCGTTGAAAATATCGATTTAAAAACTATCGGGATTTTCTCTCTGGTCGGACAGGCCTATGTTTTCAAGTTCCTCTGGTCGCCGTTTATGGACCGTTATTCCCCGCCTCTGTTGGGCCGCCGTCGTGGATGGCTGCTGTTGACGCAATGCGCTTTAATCCTCGCAATTGTCGGAATGAGTCTTGTCCAGCCTGCCGGGCATCTTACTTTGCTGGCACTGTTGGCGGTTCTGGTTGCCTTTTGCTCTGCCTCACAGGATATTGTTTTTGATGCATGGAAAACCGATGTGTTACCTGCTGAACAACGAGGCAGCGGTGCGGCCATCACCGTATTGGGTTACCGGCTGGCAATGATGGTTTCGGGCGGCCTGGCCTTGTGGCTGGCAGACCGCTATCTGGGATGGAATGCCACCTACGCCCTGATGGCAATTCTGATGCTGCCTGGCATTGTTGGGACGTTGCTGGCAAAGAATCCTGCCGGACCAGTCACTCCTCCTCTCACCTTGCGCCAGGCGGTAGTTTCTCCTCTGTTAGACTTTTTCGGTCGCAACAATGCCTGGCTGATGATTACCCTGATTATCCTTTATAAGCTGGGTGATGCATTCGCCGGAGCCCTGACCACCACCTTTTTAATTCGCGGACTGGGATTTAACCCGGGCGATGTCGGGCTGGTGAATAAATCGCTCGGTCTGCTGGCCACTATTATTGGTGCACTGTACGGCGGTGTCCTGATGCAGAGGCTGAGTTTATTCCGCGCACTGCTGTGGTTCGGTATTTTACAAACGCTTTCGAATCTTGCGTACTGGCTGCTGACTGTCACCAGTGTACATTTGTGGAGTATGGCCAGTGCGGTGTTTATCGAAAACCTGTGTGGTGGTATGGGCACTGCAGCCTTTGTCGCACTACTGATGGCGCTGTGTAACTCTTCATTTTCAGCAACGCAGTTTGCTCTGCTGTCTGCACTCTCTGCCGTAGGTCGGGTCTATGTAGGTCCTGCTGCCGGATGGCTGGTTGAGTTGTGGGGATGGCCGGGTTTTTATGCTTTCAGCGTTTTTGCCGGAATACCTGGTCTGTTGCTGCTGTTTATCAGTCGCCACAATCTGGTACCTGCCGTGACAGGACAGTTCATCCAACGCCACCATTTTGCTCTGGCTTATCGCTGGGCATTTCGTATTTTCCTCGCCGGTTGCCTGGTACTTTTCGCCTGGCTGGCTACACTTACCCTGAGTGCAATGCATTGGCTAACAGAAGGTTTCCGGGATGTACCGCTGTTTGAAGCTGGAATGGTGGTTCTGATTTGTGCAGTGCTTTTGGGTGTCTTTCTCGACTGCCTGAGCCTGAGACAGGAAAGATAATTTTCAACATTTTTTTAACTGATGAGGATTTTTTTTCATTTAGCATTTAATGATTGTTCTTAACAATTTCTCTGAACCACTGCCGCCGGAATGTTTAACCCGGGTTAATATGATGAGCAGAAGATAACTAAATGTTAATTTTTTGATAATGACATAGGGTAGTTATAGCAATAAGGAACATTACTCATAGGGTTATCTCCGTTTAGTTATATAAAGCCAAATGGTTGATGTGAATGATAATTTCGGATCGGCAACAATTTTTGTTAAATCCCATGAAAAATGTGGACACAGTCCACTGACAGAACTTCAAGTTGGTTTACAGTACATAAACCTTCCCGTAAAATGCCGCCACACTTAAACGACAATAGAGCCTTTTGTCATTGAGGTCGTTAAATGAGACTCAGGAAATACAATAAAAGTTTGGGGATTTTGTCACTCATCACCGGCGCTGTTCTGTTAAGTGGCTGTGATAGTGCCTTGTTAAATCCTAAAGGTCAGATTGCACTGGAGCAACGTTCACTGATTTTGACAGCCTTCGGCTTGATGTTAGTGGTAGTTATCCCGGCAGTCTTAATGGCTATCGTATTCGCCTGGAAGTATCGGGCATCCAATACGAACGCTAAATACTCACCTAACTGGTCGCACTCTAATAAGATTGAAGCTGTGGTTTGGACGATTCCAATTCTCATCATCATCTTCCTGGGTGTGCTGACATGGAAATCGACTCACGCTCTCGAGCCAAGTAAGCCAATCGCTTCAAACGTTAAACCTGTAGAGATTGATGTTATTGCCCTGGACTGGAAATGGCTGTTTATCTATCCTGAGCAAGGAATTGCGACTGTAAACCAGATTGCATTCCCGGCAAATACACCGGTCAGCTTTAAAATCACCTCAAATTCAGTCATGAACTCCTTCTTTATTCCTACCCTTGGCAGCCAGATCTATGCCATGGCCGGTATGCAGACAAAACTGCATCTGATTGCGAATGAACCAGGAACCTTTGACGGTATTTCTTCAAACTTCAGCGGCCCTGGTTTTTCTGGCATGAAATTTAAAGCCATCGCCACTAAAGACGATGCGGACTTCCAGCAGTGGGTAGCGAAGGTGAAAGCTTCACCAAATACGCTGACGACTATGGATGACTTCAACAAACTGGCAGCACCAAGCCAGGACAACCCGGTAGAATACTTCTCTACTGCGAATCCTGATCTGTTTAACCAGGTTGTTGATAAGTTTATGTCACACGACGGGAAAATGGACATGTCTGCGCATGACGGCATGAACATGGACCATGCCGCTTCCGCCGGAGCAGGGGAATAATACCATGTTAGGAAAATTGAGCTTAGCAGCGGTACCACTAGACGTACCAATCGTCATGGTGACCTGTGCTGCGATCATACTCGGTGGCGTCGCCATTCTCGCCGCCATTACTTATTTCGGTAAGTGGAAGTATCTGTGGTCGGAGTGGATTACCTCTGTAGACCATAAAAAACTCGGTATCATGTATATCATTCTGGCTTTCGTCATGCTGTTGCGTGGTTTTGCCGATGCCATCATGATGCGTAGCCAGCAGGTGCTTGCATCTGCCGGAGAAGCCGGCTTCCTGCCACCTCATCACTACGATCAAATCTTTACCGCGCATGGCGTGATTATGATTTTCTTCGTAGCGATGCCGTTCGTGGTCGGTCTGATGAACATCGCCGTTCCGTTACAGATTGGTGCACGTGACGTCGCCTTCCCGTTCCTGAACAACCTGAGCTTCTGGTTCACCGCTATCGGTGTGGTGCTGGTTAACCTGTCACTGGGTGTGGGTGAATTTGCCCAGACCGGCTGGCTGGCCTACCCGCCACTCTCAGGCGCGGAATATAGTCCGGGGGTCGGGGTAGACTACTGGATATGGAGTCTGCAGCTTTCCGGGATTGGTACTACGCTCACCGGGATCAACTTCTTCGTCACTATTCTGAAGATGCGTGCCCCGGGTATGACAATGTTCAAAATGCCTATTTTCACCTGGGCATCGTTATGTACTAACGTACTGATTATCGCTGCGTTCCCGGTATTAACCGTGACCCTGGCACTGCTGACTCTCGACCGTTATCTGGGCTTCCATTTCTTTACTAACGAAATGGGCGGCAACATGATGATGTACGTCAACCTGATATGGGTCTGGGGACATCCGGAAGTTTACATTCTGGTTCTGCCGGTGTTTGGGGTGTTCTCTGAAGTTACCGCGACCTTCGCCAAAAAACGTATGTTTGGTTACACCTCTATGGTGTGGGCAACGGTAGCGATTACCGTACTGTCGTTTATTGTTTGGTTACACCACTTCTTCACGATGGGTGCCGGTGCCAACGTTAACGCCTTCTTCGGTATCATGACAATGATCATCGCGATACCGACCGGGGTTAAAATCTTTAACTGGCTGTTCACCATGTATCAGGGTCGTATTCAAATGACCTCGCCTATGTTGTGGACCGTCGGCTTTATCGTCACCTTCTCTGTAGGTGGTATGACCGGGGTACTGTTAGCCGTTCCTGGTGCTGACTTTGTACTGCATAACAGCCTGTTCCTGATTGCTCACTTCCATAACGTTATCATCGGTGGTGTAGTGTTCGGTTGTATGGCGGGTGTCAGTTACTGGTTCCCGAAAGCCTTTGGTTTCACCCTGAACGAAAAATGGGGCAAACGTGCCTTCTGGTTTTGGATTATCGGTTTCTTCGTTGCCTTTATGCCACTGTATGCGCTGGGCTTCATGGGGATGACCCGTCGTCTGAGCCAGAATATCGATCCTCAGTTCCATCCACTGCTGGTCGTTGCTGCCTGTGGTGCTGGCCTGATTGCTATCGGGATTATCTGTCAGTTAACCATGTTCTGGGTATCAGTCCGTGACCGTGATCAGAACCGTGACCTGACAGGCGATGTTTGGGGTGGGCGTACACTGGACTGGGCATGTTCTTCCCCTCCTCCGTTCTATAACTTTGCAGTTATCCCTGACGTTCACGAACGTGATTCCTTCTGGGAAATGAAAGAACGTGGTGAGGCATACCAGAGACCAACGCATTATGAAGAAATTCATATGCCGAAAAACAGTGGTATTCCGGTGATAATTGCATTGTTTGCGACGATATTCGGTTTCGCTATGATCTGGTGGATCTGGTGGCTGGCTGGCCTGTCCTTCCTGGGTATGATTGTGTTGTGGATTGCCAAAAGCTTTGACGAAGACGTGGACTACTATGTCTCTGTTGAAGAAATTGAGCGAATCGAAAACAAGCACTTTGAAGAACTTAGCAAAGCAGGTGTGAAATAATGTCTTCTGAAACTCTGACTAAACAGCACGGCGCCCATGCAGAGCATGGGCATCACGATGCAGGAGCCAATAAGGTCTTTGGCTTCTGGATCTACCTGATGAGTGACTGCATTATCTTTGCAACGCTGTTTGCGACCTATGCAGTCATGGTTCACAGCACTGCGGGTGGCCCTTCAGGTAAAGACTTTTTTGAACTGCCTTATGTATTGGGTGAAACAGCGTTACTGCTGCTGAGCTCGATTACTTATGGTTTCTCCGTGATCTGCATGAACAGAAACAACAAAGGCGCTGTTATTGGCTGGCTGCTGTTAACCTTCCTGTTTGGTCTCGGCTTCATCGGCATGGAAATCAATGAGTTCCATCACCTGATCAGTGAAGGCTGGGGGCCACAGCGTAGTGGCTTCCTGTCAGCATTCTTTACCTTAGTCGGAACCCACGGTCTGCACGTGACCTGCGGGCTGATTTGGATGCTGGTCCTGATGTTCCAGGTCGGAACCCGTGGTCTGACGGCGACAAACCGTACCCGTATCATGTGTCTGAGCCTGTTCTGGCACTTCCTTGATGTCGTATGGATTTGTGTATTTACCATTGTTTATCTGATGGGGGCCATGTAATGAGTCATTCTGCAACCGAACATGGTGCATCTCACGGTAGTGTGAAGTCGTATGTTATCGGCTTTATTCTTTCCATTATCCTGACAGGTATTCCTTTCTGGATGGTGATGGAAGGAAGCGCTGCAAAAAGCACAATCCTGGCGGTGGTCGTTATCTGTGCAGTGGTTCAGGTGATTGTTCACCTGGTCTACTTCCTGCACCTGGACCGTAAGTCAGAGGGGGGCTGGAACCTGGTGGCCATCGTATTCTCAGCAGTCATCATTCTGATTGTTGTCGTTGGCTCACTGTGGATCATGTGGAACCTTAACTACAACATGATGCCCCACTAACAGAGTTATACGTAATGATTAAGCGATACCTGCAAGTCACAAAACCAGGAATTATTTTCGGGAATTTAATTTCTGTGATAGGTGGTTTTCTGCTGGCCTCCAAAGGCAGCATTAATTTCACCCTATTTCTCGCCTCACTGGTCGGTGTATCACTGGTGGTTGCATCAGGTTGTGTGTTTAACAACGTGATCGACCGCGATATTGACCGGAAAATGGAGAGAACGAAGAACCGGGTCCTTGTGAAAGGGCTCATTTCCGCGAAAACTAGCCTGGTTTATGCAACATTATTGGGTATTGCTGGCTTTGCGTTGCTGTACTTTGGAGCCAACCCACTGGCTATGTGGTTGTCAGTGATTGGCTTCATCGTATACGTCGGCATCTATAGCCTCTATATGAAGCGTAATTCAGTGTACGGTACCTTAATCGGTAGCCTGTCGGGTGCTGCACCTCCGGTGATCGGTTACTGTGCTGTCAGCAACGAATTTGATGCTGGTGCACTGATTCTGTTAGCCATCTTTAGCCTGTGGCAGATGCCGCACTCGTATGCGATTGCTATCTACCGTTTCAAGGATTATCAGGCAGCGAATATCCCGGTACTACCGGTAGTGAAAGGCATTTCGGTGGCTAAAAATCATATCACCGTGTATATCGTGGCGTTTATGGTAGCCACCCTGATGCTGTCACTTGGTGGTTACGCAGGCTATAAATATCTGGTGGTTGCTGCTGCTGTGAGTGTCTGGTGGCTGGGCATGGCGCTTTCAGGATATAAAAGCTCGAATGACGACCGTGTCTGGGCACGTAAGCTGTTTGTCTTTTCAATCGTCGCCATCACGGCACTGAGTGTCATGATGTCGGTCGATTTTATGACTCCGGCGTCCAAAGACCTCCTGACCTACGTTTGGTAACTCTGCTGTTTAGCTAAAAAAGGCGCGATTTCGCGCCTTTTCTTTTTTTGTTACCACTGGTTAAAAACAATTATTTTACCCGCCCTGCTCTGCCCCGTACTATAGCGTCAGAAAATGAAAAGAGGTCTTAATGAACGACAATAAAATGACGCCCCTGGAGTTGAGAGCAACCTGGGGCCTTGGGACAGTGTTTTCCCTGCGCATGTTGGGCATGTTTATGGTTCTCCCGGTGCTGACAACCTACGGTATGGCGCTTCAGGGAGCTTCAGAAACTTTAATAGGTTTGGCCATAGGTATTTACGGTTTAGCCCAGGCAATTTTTCAAATTCCTTTCGGTTTACTTTCTGATCGTATTGGGCGAAAGCCACTGATTGTCGGTGGACTGCTGCTGTTTGTCTTAGGCAGTGTCATTGCTGCCACCACCACTTCAATCTGGGGCATTATTCTTGGCCGTGCCTTACAGGGTTCCGGGGCGATTGCCGCAGCGGTTATGGCCCTGCTTTCTGATTTAACCCGTGAACAGAACCGCACTAAGGCCATGGCCTTCATCGGCATCAGCTTCGGGGTGACCTTTGCGATTGCCATGGTACTGGGCCCGATCGTTACTCATGTCCTGGGGCTGCATGCCTTGTTCTGGATGATTGCTATCCTCGCCGGAGTGGGAATAGTGATTACCCTGCTGATCGTTCCTTCAGCCACTGACCATGTACTAAATCGCGAGTCCGGAATGGTCAAGGGCAGTTTTCGCAAGGTGCTGGGGAACTCACGGCTACTTAAGCTGAATTTCGGCATCCTGTGTCTGCATATCTTGTTGATGTCCAGTTTCGTTGCCTTGCCTGGCCAGTTCGAAAATGCCGGTTTTCCCGCATCGCAACACTGGAAAGTGTATCTGGCGACTATGTTAATTGCCTTTGCCGCAGTGATGCCGTTTATCATCATTGCCGAAGTGAAGCGCAAGATGAAGCTGGTATTCGTCAGTTGTGTGGCATTGCTGGTAATTGCCGAAATTATCCTGTGGGGTGCCGGAACTCATTTCTGGACACTGGTGGTGGGTGTTCAGATATTCTTTTTCGCCTTTAACCTGATGGAAGCTATCCTGCCATCACTGATCAGTAAAGAATCCCCGGCCGGTTATAAAGGCACCGCCATGGGTGTGTATTCTACCAGCCAGTTTATCGGTGTCGCGATTGGTGGCAGCCTGGGCGGCTGGATTTTCGGCCATATTGATGCTCAGACCGTATTTCTGGCAGGAACCCTGTTAGCCGTCGTGTGGCTGCTGGTGAGTCTGACGATGAAAGAACCCCCTTATGTCAGCAGCCTGCGGTTAGTCTCGGGTGATTTGCAACACGCCGACGGGCTGGAACAACGGCTGGCAACGCTGGCGGGTGTATCTTCAGTCATGATGGTCCCGGCGGAAAAAAGCATTTATGTTAAAATTGACAGTAAGGTGACCAACCGGGAAGCCCTGGAAACTATCGTGGCAGAATATCAGCCTTCACACAGTTAATCCCCTGCCCTGCCGACTAAGTAAAAATCCGCCTTCATAGA
>NZ_DDVT01000020.1:169697-236716 GCF_002345795.1 Tatumella sp. UBA2305 | reverse complement strand
GGTTTTAAGTTGGCAATAAAAAAGCGCGGCCCCTGCACAAGGCCGCGCTTTTTTGTTTCGCTACGATTAATCGCGGAAATTTTTAAACTGGAATGGCTGCCCCAGATTGCCATTTCGCACCAGGTTCATCGCTCCCTGCAAATCATCCCGTGATTTACCGGTGACACGCAGTGACTCGCCCTGAATCTGAGTCTGTACTTTCAGTTTACTGTCTTTGATCAGCTTGACGATTTTCTTCGCCACATCTGACTCAATGCCTTTCTTTAATTTTGCATCGACCGCCCAACTCTTACCACTGTGCTCAATCTCTTCAGGGACTTCGAGCGCAGCACCTTCGATACCTCGTTTCAGTAACTTTTCACGCAAAATATCCACCAGCTGCTTTACCTGAAAATCGGACTCAGAACTGACGCGAATAGTTTCATTCTTTTCGTTTAATTCAACGCTGGCAGTCACATTACGAAAATCGAAACGGGTCGACAATTCACGGCTGGCATTTTCCACCGCATTACGCACTTCCTGAAGCTCGACTTCAGAAACAATATCGAAAGATGGCATCTTTTCTTCTCCTGGCTCTGGTTTGCCATGCATAATACGCAGATTGACGCGGTAAACAAATGTCTCCGTTCAGAAAAGACCGTTCAGGGGTAAAAAAATACCGTTTTACCGCTGCAGATATGCTGGAGTTATTATGAAAATAACCGTACTGGGTTGCGGTGCATTAGGACAAATTTGGCTTGCAGCACTGAGCCGCCAGGGGCATCAGGTACAGGGCTGGTTGCGGGTAACTCATCCCAATACCACGGTACATGTCACCAGCCCGGAAGGCGAAGTCTTTCGTCATTTTTTCCCTGCCAACAACCCGGCATTTCTGGCCGAAAGTGACCTGTTGCTGGTCACGCTGAAGGCTGCACAAATATCCAGTGCCTTGCAGCAGATCCAGCCTCTGATTCCTGCCCATTGTATCATTGTGCTGATGCATAATGGGATGGGAGTGATGGATGAACTGCCTTCGTTGCATCAACCGGTACTCCGGGCAATCACCACTCACTCCTCTTACCGCACCCAGGGCCGGGTTATCCATGTCGCCCATGGTATAACACACCTGGGACCAGTGGCGCGCAATCAGGACCAGCTCAGTCCTCTGGCCGATATGATGCACGAAGCCTTACCGGATGTGGCCTGGCATAATGATATCCTGCCCGCAAGCTGGAATAAGCTGGCAATCAACTGCGTCATTAATCCACTGAGTATCAAGTACAATTGTCGTAACGGTGAAATTTTGCAGCATCCGGATGAAATACAGCAGATTTGTGAGGAACTGGCTGCCGTCATGGCCAGGGCAAATCTGCATGCCGATGCGCGTCAGTTACAGGCTAATGCGACTCACGTGCTGCAAAACAGCGCCGGCAATTTTTCGTCAATGCTCCAGGATATCCAGGCGGGCAGGAGCACCGAAATTGATTACATCACCGGTTACCTGCTCCGCAAGGCCACAGAATTCGGTATCGCAATTCCTGCGAACCGTGCACTGTTTCAACTCGTTAAATCCAAGGAGTCTGCCAATGGACACCCCGAAATCAGTGCTGGTTTGCCTGGCACATGGTAGTGAAGAAATTGAAGCGGTTACCGTCATTGACCTGCTGGTCAGAGCCGGTATCCGGGTGACAACCGCCAGTGTAGAAAGCAATGGCGAAACCCTGATTGTCTGCTCACGCGGCGTGAAACTTCAAAGTGATACCACGCTGGTAGCCGTCGCTGATCAGCCATTTGACGCCGTAGTGCTGCCCGGGGGTGTTCAGGGTGCTGACACTTTAAGTGATAGCCTGTTGATGCTGGAAACCGTCCGTCAATTTTCGGCTACCGGCAGAATTGTGGCCGCCATTTGTGCCGCTCCGGCAAAAGTGCTGGCGGCGCACCATCTGTTTCCTGTGGGTAATATGACCGGTTTTCCGGGATTTCAGTCAGAAATACCTGAACAGCAATGGATGGAACGGCGGGTGGTCTGGGATCCCCGGGTTAACCTGCTCACCAGCCAGGGCCCCGGCACCTCATTTGATTTTGCTCTGAAATTAATTGACCTGCTGGCCGGACAAGATACCGCCAGGGAAGTTGCTGCGCCGCTGGTGCTTGCACCCGGGATTTATAATTATCAGGAAACAAACGGATAAAAAACCCGCATACCTGGGTATGCGGGTTTAATAAAGAGCTTTCCGATGATGATACTCAGGGGCGATAGACTTTAACGTTGGTGTAGCCCTGCTCACGCAGATACAGTGCCTGTAAGCGACTCATCACCCCCCGATCACAGTACAGTAACCAGGTCCGTGACTGATCCAGCGAGGCAAACTGGCTACCCAGTTTGTAGAAAGGCAGCGACTGAATTTTCACATTATCTGCTTTCAGTGGACGGTCATCCTGTTCATCGATCGAACGTATATCCAGAATAGTATCATTCTCGCCAAAGGCAGCCACCGTTTCGACTTCCACGACATCACGGGTCGCCTGCTCGGCAATTTCGCGGATATCGAGATTGCTGGCTTCCTGAACTACCCTTTCAAGCACTGAAAAATCGAAATTCTCTTCTTCGGCGTGAATACGGCTTTTTACGGCTTTTACTGTCGGACTTTTTGAAATAACACCGCAATATTCTGGCATCGTGCGGGCCAGGTCTTCGGTGCCGATTTCACGGGCCAGATTAATGATATGTTCTTTATCATGTGAAATCAGCGGACGCAGAATCAGAGTATCACTGGCGTTATCAATCAACCGAAGATTCGTCAGTGTCTGGCTGGAAACCTGACCGAGTGCTTCGCCTGTTACCAGCGCCTGAACGCCATAGCGTTCAGCAACCATCGATGCGGCACGAACCATCATGCGTTTGAGGACCACCCCCATCTGACCGTCATCAATATTTTCGAGAATTTCCCCGACCACGGGTTCAAAATCGATCGCAATAAAACGCACGCGATGGGAACGACCAAAACGATTCCACAGATAATGAGCGACCTGACGCACACCAATTTCGTGCGCAGCCCCACCCAGATTGAAGAAACAATAATGGACACGACATCCGCGGCGCATCAGCATGTAGCTGGAGACACCTGAATCAAAGCCCCCTGAGATCAGTGACAGTACATCTTCCTGTGTTCCGATAGGAAAACCACCAATCCCTTCGCGGCGCTCGGTGACCATCAGCAGGCGATCATCTTCAATTTCCAGATTGACCGTCTCCTGAGGGTTGGTCAGTTTGACGCTGGCGGTCGCAATATGCTGGTTAAGCCCCCCCCCCACATAACGTTCTACGTCCTGTGAACTGAAGTCGTGCTTCCCGCGTCGTTTCGCCCTGACACAGAAAGTTTTCCCTTCCAGCCGGTCACGATACAACTCAAGCGTCTGCTCAAAGATATTATGCACATCGGTATAGTTATGCTCTTCAACCGCCAGTATATGGTGGATACCGGGAATGCGGGTCAACTCTTCGGCAATAACTGGCTTAAGTTCCTCCCGTTTAGAGCGTACGACAATATGATCCCAGTGACGAACGACTTTAATCTCTTCATCAATGGTTTTAAGGATATTGCGAATATTTCCATTCAGGATCTTAATAAAACGCAGTCGGACTGACTGGCTTTTGATCGTGATTTCCGGAAACAGTTTTATGATAAACTTCATGGCGGCAAAGGCTTATTCAGGGAAATAAGTGTTAATAACGACACACTTAACTGTTAAAATCAGAATATTGCGGACAGCAAAACATTGCCCCGCATCCAGGATGCGCAAGTATATCACCTTTGTTGAAACTCTGCTTCTGCAACCTCCGTCACATTGATCATTTTGCTTATCGTTCGTCGTCGGCTACCATAAGCAATGACAAATGAATAAATAACTCATAGAGCCGGTACTGACTATGCCAAAAAAAACCGAACCTTCTGTCAGCTTTGAGAGTGCTTTACAGGAGCTGGAATCTATCGTCCGGCGTCTTGAAACGGGAGAATTACCGTTAGAAGAAGCCCTGAATGAATTTGAAAGAGGCGTTAAACTGGCAAAAAACGGTCAGCAAACCTTACAGAAAGCCGAACAGCGGGTTCAGATTTTACTTAAACCAGACCGTGATGCTGATTTAGATGCTTTCACCCCGGAAAATAACTGATGGATTTTTCGACACTGATTTCGGCCTATCGTGAGCGGGTAGACCATGTATTAACCGGATTACTGCAGAACGTTCCTTTTCAGAGTTCTCCGCTGAACGAAGCAATGCAATATGGCGTACTGTTAGGTGGTAAACGGATGCGGCCTTTTCTGGTGTATGCCACGGGTGAAATGCTCGGTACCCCTCAGGCAGCACTGGATATTCCGGCGGCTGCCATTGAATGCATTCATGCTTACTCACTGATCCATGATGATTTACCGGCAATGGATGACGACGCGTTACGCCGCGGGAAACCGACCTGTCATGTTGCATTTGGTGAAGATACTGCGATTCTTGCCGGTGATGCCTTACAGACACTTGCATTTACTGTGCTGGCTGATCAGCCTATGCCAGAGGTATCTGACGCTTCCCGGCTGGCCATGATTTCCGAACTGGCTGCAGCCAGTGGTGCCGGCGGCATGTGTGGTGGCCAGGCGCTGGATTTAGCCGCCGAGGGAAAATCGGTCAGTTTACAGGAGCTCGAAACCATACATCGCCATAAGACCGGAGCACTGATTCGTGCGGCTGTCAGGCTGGGAGCCTTATCGGCAGGGGAACGCGGTAAAGCGTTACTGCCAGATTTAGACTGTTATGCCAACGCTATCGGTCTGGCTTTTCAGGTTCAGGACGATATCCTGGATATTGTCGGAGATACCGAAGTTATTGGAAAACGCCAGGGCGCTGACCTGGCTCTGGGAAAAAGTACCTACCCGGCATTGCTGGGTCTGGACGGCGCCAGGGAAAAAGCCCTGCAGTTGTACCAGGAAGCCATGGATGCTTTAGACCGACTCGCCGCCCACTCTTTAGATACTGCCTTATTAAAGGCACTGGCGGGTTACATAATTGAACGTGATAAATAACATCCATAATGAGTCACCGATGAGTTTTGATACCACCCAATACCCTACACTGGCGCTGGCAGGCACAGTTCAGGAATTACGTTTATTGCCAAAAGACAAACTCCCTGCCCTGTGCAATGAGTTACGCCAGTACCTGCTCGACAGCGTCAGTCAGTCAAGCGGACATTTTGCGTCCGGACTGGGGGTTGTGGAACTGACCGTTGCTTTGCATTACGTCTATAACACACCCTTTGATCACCTGGTGTGGGATGTTGGCCATCAGGCTTACCCGCATAAAATTCTTACCGGTCGCCGTGATCGTATCGGTACGATCCGTAAAAAAAACGGGCTACATCCTTTCCCGTGGCGTGAAGAGAGTGAACATGATGTGCTGAGTGTAGGCCACTCTTCCACATCCATCAGCGCCGGACTGGGAATGGCGGTAGCAGCAGAAAAGGAAGCCGCTGGTCGTCGCACAGTATGTGTCATCGGCGACGGCGCACTGACTGCCGGAATGGCTTTCGAAGCCATGAACCACGCCGGTGATATCAAGCCCGATATGTTAGTGATCCTCAATGACAATGATATGTCGATCTCTGAAAATGTCGGGGCACTCAACAATCGTGTGGCTCAGATACTTTCCGGTAAAACCTATTCGTGGCTGCGTGAAAGTGGTAAACGGGTACTGACCGGAATCCCTCCCATTAAAGAGCTGGTGAAACGTACAGAAGAACATCTGAAAGGGATGGTTTCGCCGGGCACCCTGTTTGAAGAGCTGGGATTCAACTATATCGGACCGGTTGACGGGCATGATGTGCTAACACTGGTAAGCGCATTGACTAATATGCGCAGCCTGAAAGGTCCTCAGTTCCTGCATATCATTACCAAAAAAGGCAAAGGTTACGCCCCTGCTGAGCAGGATCCTATCGCCTGGCATGCGGTTCCTACTTTTGATCCAGCCAGTGGTGAATTGCCAAAAAGCAAAGGCGGGATTCCAACCTATTCGCAGGTCTTCGGCGACTGGTTATGTGAAATGGCGGCACAGGACGATAAGTTGATGGCCGTCACCCCCGCGATGCGCGAAGGTTCCGGTATGGTTCGCTTCTCCCGCGAGTTTCCCCAACAGTATTTTGATGTCGCCATTGCTGAACAGCATGCAGTGACTTTTGCGGCGGGGCTGGCTATCGGCGGTTATAAGCCGGTGGTTGCTATTTACTCGACCTTCCTGCAGCGTGCCTATGACCAATTGATCCACGATGTGGTTATCCAAAAATTACCGGTGCTGTTTGCTATTGACCGCGGCGGGATTGTGGGTGCTGATGGGCAGACCCATCAGGGGGCTTTCGATATCTCATTCCTGCGCTGCATTCCGGATATGGTCATCATGACCCCCAGTGATGAAAATGAGTGCCGTGACATGCTGTTTACCGGATATCACTATCAGCAGGGACCAAGTGCTGTGCGTTATCCGCGCGGCAGTGGCCGGGGCCTGGAGCGTGTGGAACCGCAACAATTACCGGTGGGTAAAGGTGTGGTTAAACGTCAGGGCGAATCACTGGCGATTCTGAACTTCGGCACACTGTTGCCTGAGGCCGAAAAAGTGGCTGAATCGATGAATGCCACACTGGTGGATATGCGCTTCGTCAAACCTCTGGATAGCGAACTGATTCTGCAAATGGCAGAACAACATTCAGAGCTGGTCACGCTGGAAGAAGGTTCTGTCTGTGGTGGCGCCGGCAGTGGCGTCAGTGAAGTGCTGATGGCTGCCCGCCACATGACCCCGGTACTGAATCTGGGCCTGCCGGATAAATTTATTCCGCAGGGAACACAGGAAGAGATCCGTCATGACCTTGGGCTGGATGCCGAAGGAATTGAGTCCGCGATTCATCAGTGGCGAACCCGATAAACATCACCCGGGAGGCCGCCGCTGGCGGTCTCCTGAATCGTGAATGTTCTTCTCAGAGCGGCAGTAACCCGGGTGAGTAATAACCTACAGCATATAAGATTACCGCAGACAGTATCCCCGCCACGATATCATCAATCATAATTCCCATACCGCCGCTGACATTCCGGTCAAACCAACGGATTGGCCAGGGTTTCCACATATCGAGAATTCGGAATACGATAAATCCGGCTGCGACCCACTGCCAGTGATGATTAGGAATAGCCATCAGAGTGATCCACATCCCGATAAACTCATCCCAGACAATACTGCCATGGTCATGAACCCCCATATCTTTCGCAGTACGATGGCAGAGATAGACCCCCAGGCAAATCCCTGCCAGTACCACCAGATAATAGAGATCTTCCGGCAGTAGTATCAGCAGATACCAGAATGGCAATGCGGCCAGAGACCCGATTGTCCCCGGTACGACGGGGCTTAGCCCGCTTCCGAAACCTGTCGCCAGCAAATGCCACGGATTACTGAGGTGAATACGTGAAAGTATCTGTTGTCTATTTTCGGCCAAAATGGTCATATCCTTTCAGGTCTAACCGGACAGGCTTACCGTGCTCCAGCAGTACCAGTCCGTCTGCTTCCGGGGCAATCTGTCCAATGCAGTGATAGCCCACCCCCAGATGATCGAGAGCAACCGCCAACGCTCCCCGGTTAACTTCCGGAACAGTAAAGCACAGTTCGTAATCTTCTCCGCCATTCAGTGCCCAACGCAACGCCTGAGAGGGTTCAAAACCTTCCAGTAGTGCAGATGAGAGCGGAATAGCCTCAGTATTAATCCTGGCTCCTACCCTGCTGGCCTTCAGCACATGCCCCAGGTCTGACAGTAAACCGTCTGAGATATCGATTGCTGCGGTAGCTAAATCACGTAACGCCTGTCCCTGTAAAATACGGGGTACCGGCCGCAGGTGACGTTTAATTAATGCTTCATGGATAGCCGGATCATCAATCCGGTAGTGATGCTGTAATAATGCCAGACCCGCTGCACTGTCTCCCAGGGTGCCGGTCACAAAAATCCAGTCTCCTGGTTTTGCCCCGGACCGTTTCAGCGCCCGTCCGGAAGGAACCAGCCCATGAATTCCAAGGGTCATGGAAAGCGGACCGCGGGTCGTATCACCACCTATCAGCTGCATATCATAATAATCAAGCAGTTCAAACAGGCTATCACTGAAAGCCTGCAACCAGGCTTCATCAGCTTCAGGTAAGGTCAGAGCCAGGGTTAACCATGCAGGATCGGCCCCCATGGCAGCTAAATCACTCAGATTAACAGCCAGTGCTTTGTAGCCCAGATCTGACGGGTGAATATCCCGCAAAAAATGCACGCCTTCCACCAAAGTATCTGTGCTGATAGCGAGTACCTGTTTTTCCGGTACTGCCAGCAGGGCACAGTCATCACCAATTCCTTTAATCACATCGCGGCGGGAACTGGTGACACGGTTAAAATAGCGAGCTATCAGCTCAAATTCGCTACAGGCCATAAACGGGTTACTCAGCGGGTAAATTTTAACAGGCATAAAAAAAAGGCCGGATAACCGGCCTCAGAGTCGTTACTTACGGTTAGGACGAATTTGTGGCGCTGCTTTATCCAGTACACCGTTAACAAATTTGTGGCTGTCCTCGGCACCAAACACTTTCGCCAACTCAATACCTTCATTGATCGCCACTTTATATGGCACATCCGAACGCTTACTCAGCTCATACAGAGCAATACGCAGGGCGGCCTTTTCAACCTCTCCCAGTTCATCCAGACGGCGGGAAAGGTATGGCTTCATCAGATCATCAAGATAGGCGCTGTTGGTCGCGACACCTGCCAGTAATTCACGGAAGTAGTTAACATCAACATCTTTGACGTCCTGTTCCGCCAGAAACTGGTATTCCACATCGGCAATGTCATTATTGGATATCTGCCAGGAATACAGTGCCTGTAAGGCACACTCTCTGGCACGGCGTCGGGCAGCAGGTTTCACAAAATTCCCCTTAAAATCAGGCGTTAATAGCTTTCAAAACATTAATCATTTCTAGTGCGGTCAGGGCCGCTTCGGCACCTTTGTTACCCGCTTTGGTACCGGCACGCTCAATAGCCTGCTCGATATTTTCAGTGGTCAGCACGCCGAAGGCTACCGGGATATCACTATTCATTGCCACACTGGCAATCCCTGAACTGGCTTCGCCGGCGACGAATTCAAAGTGTGCTGTACCGCCACGAATCACGGTACCCAGAGCAACTACCGCATCATATTTGCCGGTCTTACTCAGCGCCCGGGCCGCCAGAGGCAATTCATAGGCACCAGGCACCCAGACCACCGTAATATTGTCATCTTTGACCTGACCGATACGCTTCAGTGCATCGACCGCACCATCCAGCAGGCTGTCATTGATAAAGTTATTAAAACGAGCAATCACAATGGCAATTTTTGCATCAGGTGTTGCTACCGGAGCTTCAATAATTTTCATACTTTTCCTTTCAGGTATTAGTCGGGTCGCCCGGTAAGGGGGGCGAATTTTAGCATACTCTTCTGCGCTCTGCTCTCGCTTTTGCGCAAACTGTTAATCCGGACGTAAAATGACCCGCAGATCGCTTCCGACACGGCGGACATCGGTAAAACTAAAGCCAGGTGCATCAGTCAGATGACTGAGTCCCGGCAGTGTACATAAACCGCGGGCCTCATTACCCAGTAATTTCGGCGCAATATAAACAATCAGCTCATCCACCAGACCCGCGCGCAGTAATGCTCCCGCCAGCCCAGGCCCGGCTTCGGTCCAGACACTGTTAATCTGTTGCTGGCCCAGTAACATCATCATTGCCACCAAATCGGTTGCCCCCTGATGCTGCGGAACCACAAATTGTTTTACGTTTTGCGGCCATTCACCGGATAATTCAGAACGCATCAGCCACGTCTCTCCTGGCTGGCTAAACAGCTGCTGGTGAGACGCAAGTGATTGTTGACGGTCTATAATCACCCTGACTGGCTGACGCAGATTTTCCTCGCCCCCCATCTCCGACAAGCTGTCGCTGTCGAGGGAGTGGCTGCGTACCGTCAACGCTGGATCATCCGCAATCACGGTCGCACTGGTACTCAGTATGGCATGACTGGCGGCCCGAAAGCGCTGGACATCGCGTCGTGATTCAGGGGAGGTAATCCACTGGCTTTCTCCGTTCGCCATGGCAGTCCGTCCGTCCAGCGATGCCCCCAGTTTCAGTTGTAGCCAGGGAAATCCCGTCCGCATTCGTTTCAGAAATCCGCGGTTGAGTATTTCAGCATCCTGCTGCATTAAACCGTGGCTGACCTCAATTCCTGCCTGTTGCAGACGATAAAGCCCCCTGCCCGCCACTTGCGGATTAGGGTCCTGCATCGCGGCAACCACCCGACTCACACCGGCGGCGATTAGCGCATCGCAACAGGGCGGGGTACGGCCAAAATGGCTACACGGCTCCAGAGTGACATAAGCGGTTGCCCCTTTCGCCCGTTCTCCGGCCGCCCGTAAGGCATGAACTTCGGCATGTGGACCACCAGCACGCTGATGCCAGCCTTCTCCGACTATTTCACCCTCTCTGACGATCACACACCCAACATTCGGATTAGGCGCTGTGGTAAAACGCCCCCGGCGCGCCAGTTCCAGGGCCCTGGCCATAAATTGTTGATCAGACATAGTGTCAGTCCTGTAACCTGGCAATTTCTTCACCAAACTCGCGGATGTCCTCGAAACTTCGATACACAGAGGCAAAACGAATATAAGCCACTTTATCCAACATTTTCAGTTCATCCATCACCAGATTCCCCAGCATTTTACTCGGGACTTCACGCTCTCCGGTCGCCCGCAGTTGTGCTTTAATCCGGTGTACGGCGCTATCCAGATCATCAGCACTGACCGGACGTTTTTCCAGAGCTTTCATCATGCCGCGAACCAGCTTGTCTTCATCGAAAGGCTCACGCACATCATCACTTTTCACCACTCTTGGCATCACCAGTTCTGCGACTTCAAAGGTGGTGAAACGCTCATGGCAAACCAGACACTGACGCCGACGCCGGACAGATGACCCTTCACTGACCAGACGTGAGTCTATTACTTTGGTATCCACTGCGGCACAAAACGGACAATGCATGGAATATTCCCGGTACAGAGATTCAATGGCCCTAGTGTAACGCGAAGTCAGTGTTAACTAAACGTATTCACGTGCTGTGAGGTTCATTTTGGTGAATCTGATTTTGTTTATTATTATCATCTCTGACTATTTCAACTATCCTTAATCCGGCACAGGTTGTGTGCACCCTTAGGAAAAATTCAGGAGAAAATATGGGACTTTTTAGTTTTGTCAAAGAAGCGGGCGAGAAACTTTGGGATGCCGTATCTGCTGATGCTGGCAGTAAAATTCAGGATCACCTGAATAAACTGGGAATTCCTGACAGTGACAAAGTGAATGTCAGTGTCAATGACGGCACCGCCACCGTTTCCGGTGATGGTCTCAGCCAGGAACTGAAAGAAAAAATCCTTATTGCCGTCGGCAACGTCGCTGGCATAACACATGTAGACGATAAAATTACCGCCAATGGCCCGGAAGCCAGTCCGACGTTCTATACCGTCAAGTCCGGCGATACCCTGAGCGCTATCGCTAAACAGTTTTATGGCGACGCCGCTCAATACAACAAAATTTTTGAGGCCAATAAGCCAATGCTGTCCAGCCCGGATAAAATTTACCCCGGACAGGCACTGCGTATTCCACAGGCTTAAGATCTGGCGATGAAAAAAAGGCATTTATGGGTGCTCGTGTCCTCACTGGTACTGGCCGGTTGCAGCCATTCAGTTCCGCCAGCCACAACGCTGGATACTACTGTTGGCCAACTGAACCGCTCCCTGAGTCATTTGTCTGAACAATCGTCGGCCCTGGCTTATCAGCACCGGATGAATGCAGCCTCAACTCATGGTGCGTGGTTAGTGCCTCTTGCCAACAGCCCCGTAGAATTGCTCGACCCTCATGCCAGATTGCTGCTACAACTGGCACCACCGCCTTCGGGTACCGGTACCGTGTTGCAGGTGAAAAATGCCGGGGCTGCGGTACTGCCACCGTTTGAACTGACTGCGGCGCTGTCAACTCTCCCCACCGACCAGCAGGAGACTACTTCAGCGCCGCAGCCTCTGACACAACAGGTTATCCGGCAGATAACGCCGCTGTCCCCCGGAGAGCAGGTCCGGTTTATTTTGAACGCCCCGGAGATGGTTCATGATCAGTCACTGGTGGTTAATGTTCATCAGTTCCGGCCGTTTAAATAGCCTGTCCTGTTACACAAAAAAGGCAGCCCGTGGGCTGCCTTTTTTACTGCTGAAAAGAAGGTGATTACGGAAGTAATGACTTCTGGTCAGCCCCTTCTTTTTCGACTTTTTGTACCAGCATGTGCTCACGCTTCATGCCCAGCTTCAGCGCCAGCGCAGAAGCCACATAAATCGAAGAAACAGTACCGATAGTGATACCAATCAGCATCGTCAGTGAGAAACCTCTCAGTAACTCACCACCAAACAGGAACAACATCAGAACAACCACCAACGTGGTGGCAGATGTCATGATGGTACGGCTCAGAGTCTGAGTCAGAGAGACGTTGACTATATCATAAGGTGTTCCGCGACGAATTTTACGGAAGTTCTCACGAATACGGTCCGATACCACAATACTGTCATTCAGCGAGTAGCCGATCACCGACATCAGTGAGGCCACAATCGTCAGGTCTATTTCGATATGGAACAACGACAGGACACCCATCGTAATTATCACATCGTGCGCCAGCGCCAGAACGGCCCCCAACGCCAGTCGCCACTCAAAACGGAATCCGACATAAATCAGGATACAGATTAGCGCCACCAGCAGAGCCATGCTCCCGGCTTGCGCCAGGTCACTGCCCACACTCGGTCCGACAAATTCAATCCGCTTAACGATAGCCGTCTGGCTGGTCGCCTGATTAATCACAGAAACGACTTTGTTACCTAATTCCTGTCCGGTATTGCCCGCGTTAGGTGACAGACGGACGACTACATCGCGGCTGCTACCAAAGTTCTGGACCTGGGGTTCCATAAAACCGGCGTTTTGTAACGCCTGACGCATAGTATCCAGTTCACCTGGCTTCTCGAGGGTAATCTCGATAACGGTCCCGCCAGTGAAGTCCAGCCCCCAGTTAAAGCCACGGACGCCCATCACAATCACGGAAGCCACCAGCAGTAATCCAGAGATAGCAAAGGCCAGATAGTCCCAGCGCATGAAGTCATGCACTTTACGACCATAGTTTAATTGTTCAACACTATATTGCTGTGCCATTACGCGCTCCTCAGATTGACAGCTTATTGATACGTTTGCCGCCATACAGCAGGTTCACGATGGCACGTGTACCAACGATTGCTGTAAACATGGAGGTCGCAACACCAATGGCTGTTGTAATCGCAAACCCTTTGATAGACCCGGTACCAACGGCATACAGGATAATCGCAGTAATCAGCGTCGTAATGTTGGCATCAACGATACTGGAAAACGCACCGCGGTACCCCTCATGAATAGCCTGCTGAACACTGCGGCCGTTCCTGAGTTCTTCTTTGATACGTTCATTGATTAATACGTTCGCATCGACGGCGACGGCAAGTGTCAGGACAATCCCCGCAATCCCCGGCATGGTCAGTGTCGCGCCCGGTAATAATGACATGATACCAACAATCAATATCAGGTTAGAGATCAGTGCTGTCGTTGCAATTACACCAAACTTCTTATACCAGACAACCATAAACAGAATCGAGGCAATCAGCCCCCACAGGCAGGCATGCAGACCCTGATTGATATTCTGTTGTCCCATGGTTGGACCAATGGTTCTTTCTTCAACAATCTGAATAGGTGCAATCAGAGCACCGGCACGCAGTAATAATGAAAGCTGACGAGCTTCATTCGGGTTGTTAATCCCGGTGATTCGGAAGCTGTTACCGAGGCGAGACTGAATGTTCGCCACGTTAATCACTTCTTCTTCTTTCTGCAGAATGGCACGACCGTTGGCATCTTTCTTACCGCTGTCTTTATACTGAACAAACAGGGTTGCCATCGGTTTACCGATATTGTCCTTGGTATAATTAGACATCATATTTCCGCCGGCACTGTCGAGGGAAATATTAACCTGTGGCTGATTATACTCATCCATGCTGGAAGTCGAATCTGTAATGTGGTCACCGGTCAGGATCACGCGCTTGTACAGCACGACCGGCTGTCCATCCTGAGTCAGTTTCACTTCAGAGTCACCCGGTACACGCCCCTGTGCT
Organism: Tatumella sp. UBA2305; assembly: GCF_002345795.1. Classification (NCBI taxonomy): domain Bacteria; kingdom Pseudomonadati; phylum Pseudomonadota; class Gammaproteobacteria; order Enterobacterales; family Erwiniaceae; genus Tatumella; species Tatumella sp. UBA2305. Next base: position 222,447 of record NZ_DDVT01000020.1, on the reverse strand, counting down.
GCTGCCGTCGCATCAACATTGGTGTTTACCGGACGGAATTCCAGAGTCGCTGTCGCGCCAAGGATTTCCTTCGCACGGGCAGTATCCTGAATCCCTGGTAACTCCACCACAATCCGGTCAGAACCCTGACGTTGAACCAGTGGTTCGGCGACACCCAACTGATTTACACGGTTACGCAAAATGTTGATGTTCTGCTGTACCGCATATTCACGGGCTTCACTCAGGCGGGCGTCAGTCATCACTGCAGTCAGACCGGTGCTGCCATTGCTCTTAATTACTAAATCAGAGTGACGTGGGCTCAGGTAACTGATGGCCCGGTCACGGTCATCACTGTTAGCAAAACTTACGGTGACACCATAGTCAGGCGCTTTGCCGACGGTGGTGTAAGGGATTTTCTGATCACGCAATTCACTGCGCAGATTGTCTGAGTTCTGCTCCTGTAGCTTACTTAACGCAGTATCCATATCCACTTCCATCAGGAAGTGAACACCACCACGTAAATCAAGCCCCAGTTTCATCGGGTCAGCAGAAATCAGCGCCAGCCATTTCGGAGTTGCAGGGGCCAGGTTCAGTGCCACAACATAGTTGTCACCTAAACCACTGACCAGAGCTTCGCGGGCACGCAGCTGAATATCAGTATTGGTAAAACGGGCAAGAATAGCCCCATTTTCCAGCGCAATGGATTTGCTCGGAATCTTGTCCTTGCTGAGAATACTCTGGATCTGATCCAACGTTTGCTCACTGGCGGCGGCACCCCGCGCGCCAGTGATTTGCACGGCCGGATCCTCTCCATACAGGTTGGGAAGTGCATACAGCAGACCGACGATAAGCACCACGATCAGCATAATGTACTTCCACAAAGGATAACGGTTTAACACGGCAATTCCCTTAGGGGAGAAAAAATTACAGCGCCTTCATTGTGCCTTTCGGCAGTACGGCAGCCACGAAATCACGTTTGATCACGACTTCAGTCGTATCGTTCAGTGCAATCACTACATATCCGGTCTCAGAAACTTTAGTCACGCGGCCAACCAGACCACCGTTAGTTAAAACTTCATCACCTTTTGAGATTGCATCCATCAGTTTTTTATGATCTTTTGAACGCTTCTGCTGTGGACGCAAAATCATAAAATAGAAAATCAGACCGAAAACGACCAGCATGATCACCAGAGAATATGGACTTCCCTGAGACGGAGTACCCGCAGCGGCAACAGCGTCAGAAATGAAAAAACTCATTAAATTTCCCTCATTAGATTTATAGTCAAACGTTCAGAGCCGGGACGTCTTTCCCCGTCCTTTGATAAAAATCAGCCACAAAGTGCTCTAATTTATCGTCTTCAATAGCTTTACGTAAACCCGCCATCAGACGCTGATAGTAACGCAAATTGTGAATAGTATTCAGTCTCGCACCCAAAATTTCATTACAACGGTCCAAATGATGCAAATATGCACGACTGTAATGACGACAGGTGTAACAGTCACACTCCGCATCCAGTGGCGAGGTGTCATCTTTATGCTTCGCATTACGAATCTTCACCACACCATCGGTCACAAATAAATGACCATTACGGGCATTACGGGTTGGCATAACACAGTCGAACATATCAACGCCGCGACGTACCCCTTCGACGAGGTCCTGTGGTTTACCCACCCCCATCAAATAACGAGGTTTGTCTTCAGGAATCTGCGGACAAACATGTTCAAGGATACGGTGCATATCTTCTTTCGGTTCACCGACCGCCAGACCGCCCACAGCGTACCCATCAAATCCTATCTCTACCAGCCCTTTAACTGAGACATCTCGTAAATCTTCGTAAACACTTCCCTGAATAATACCGAACAGCGCATTTTTATTACCCAGCGAGTCAAAACGATCACGGCTACGTTTTGCCCAGCGTAAGGACATTTCCATGGAGCGTTTTGCATAATCCCGGTCCGCCGGATATGGCGTACATTCGTCAAAAATCATCACGATATCAGAACCGAGGTCGTACTGAATTTCCATCGATTTTTCCGGGTCAAGGAAGATCGGATCGCCATTGATCGGGTTACGGAAATGGACACCGGCCTCGGTAATTTTACGAATATCGCCCAGACTGAAGACCTGGAAGCCCCCGGAGTCGGTCAGAATCGGCCCCTGCCATTGCATAAAATCATGCAGATCACCATGCAGCTTCATAATTTCCTGGCCCGGACGTAGCCACAGGTGGAACGTATTGCCGAGGATAATCTGTGCTCCGGTGTCTTTAACTTCTTCCGGAGTCATTCCTTTTACTGTGCCGTAGGTTCCCACCGGCATAAACGCCGGAGTTTCTACCACGCCACGGTCAAACACTAACCGGCCACGACGCGCACGTCCGTCGGTTTTCATTAATTCAAACTTCACAAAACCTCCACCAGAGACACAGTCTGATGTTAACAGTTAAACATCCTGATCATGGCCGGTATTTAACCGGCCGGTTTTCCTACTCCCCGATCGTCTGCTCAGCAGCCGCAGGGTTTTTACGAATAAACATGGCATCACCGTAGCTGAAAAAACGGTATTGCTCTTTCACCGCCTGGCGATAGGCTTCCATCGTCTGGCGATAACCGGCAAAGGCCGACACCAGCATAATCAGAGTGGATTCCGGCAGATGAAAGTTGGTGATCAGAGCATCAATCACCTGGTATTGATAGCCCGGATAAATGAAAATCTGAGTATCATCAAAAAATGGTGCAATTAGTTGTTCTTTGGCAGCCTGTGCCGCACTTTCCAGAGAACGGACAGACGTGGTCCCCACAGCGACCACTTTATTACCACGGGCCTTACAGGCCAGAACGGCATCGACCACATCCTGCGGGACTTCCGCATATTCAGAGTGCATCTTATGGTCTTCAATACTGTCGACCCGCACCGGCTGAAACGTCCCGGCCCCGACATGCAGGGTGACAAAAGCCATTTCAACCCCTTTATCGCGCAGAGCCTGCAATAACGGCTCATCGAAATGCAGACCGGCTGTGGGTGCAGCCACGGCTCCCGGGCGGGCACTGTACACAGTTTGATACAATTCACGGTCTGACGCTTCGTCCGGACGGTCAATATAGGGAGGCAGAGGCATATGCCCCACCTGATTCAGGATATCCAGCACCGCCCGCTCATCCGCAAATTCAATTTCGAACAGGGTATCGTGACGGGCAACCATCGTCGCTTTGACACTCTCATCATCCCCCAGCAGTAGTTCACTCCCCGGTTTGGGTGACTTGGAAGCACGGACATGGGCCAGAACACGGTGCTCATCAAGCATGCGCTCAACCAGCACTTCAATCTTTCCACCGCTGGCTTTACGACCAAACACCCGCGCGGGGATCACCCGGGTATTGTTAAATACCAGCAGATCGCCGGGATTAAGCTTATCCAGTACTTCAGTGAATATCCCATGGGAGATCTCACCCGTCGGGCCATCCAGTGACAGCAGACGACAACTGCTGCGGTCTGGCTGTGGATAATGGGCTATTAATGATTCTGGCAGGTCAAAGTTAAAATCAGCAACGCGCATGGCGGATTATTCCGGGCAAAAAATCAGGCGACATAGTGTAGCGGAAAAGCGGCCATTACTGAACCACTGGCTGTTCAGCTAAATATTTGCCTATAATGCAGCATGAATTTTCTAGCCCACCTTCATCTTGCCAGCCTGTCACAGAGTTCCCTGCTGGGAAATCTGATGGCCGATTTTGTCCGTGGTGACCCGACCTTACAGTGGGATGCCGCGATTGCTGACGGTATTAGGCTACACCGCCGGTTGGACAGTCTGACCGATCAGTTACCTGAAGTCCGTGAAGCCCGGCAACTGTTCCGTGAAGAAACGCGTCGGGTATCTTCCATTACCCTGGATGTTATCTGGGATCATTTCCTGGCCCGGGACTGGGACAAATATCATCCGCAAGGTTCACTGGCTGATTTTTGTCGTCTGGCAGAACAACAGATCCGTCCGTATCTGCAGCACACTCCGCCAGACTTTCGTGAGTTGAATGAACTGATGTGGCCGGAGCAGTGGCTGGAGAAATATGCCCGGCCTGAACGGCTGGAGGTGGTTTTACAAGGTATGGCAAGAAGACGGCCAAAGCTTGCGAAATTACAGCAATCCTATCAGGATTTTGTGGATAACTACGCCGTACTGGAACGGCTTTTTTCCCGGTTTTATCCACGACTGATGCATTCAGCCACAGAAAAAAGGCTGTAAAACTGCGTTGCTGCTGTCATACTCTTGTCTGCGAATAACAAGATAATTGTTGTGATCGCTGACAGCAGCATCGTCAGTGTTTTTAACCCCTAAGCGATTGGAGTGATTATGGTACTGGTTACCCGTCAGGCCCCTGACTTTACGGCTGCTGCCGTACTCGGCAACGGTGAAATCGTTGAAGATTTCAACTTTAAAAAACACACCGCAGGTAAACCTGTTGTGCTGTTCTTCTGGCCAATGGACTTCACCTTTGTCTGTCCTTCCGAACTGATCGCCTTCGACAAGCGTTATGCTGAATTCCAGAAACGCGGTGTTGAAGTAGTTGGTGTTTCTTTCGATTCTGAGTTCGTGCATAACGCATGGCGTAACACCTCTATCAACGATGGCGGTATCGGTCCGGTAAAATATGCGATGGTTGCGGATATCAAACGTGAAATTCAGCAGGCATACGGTATCGAACATCCGGACGCAGGCGTTGCACTGCGCGGTTCGTTCCTGATTGATAAAGAGGGTGTGGTACGTCATCAGGTGGTTAACGATCTGCCATTAGGCCGTAACATCGATGAAATGCTGCGTATGGTTGATGCGCTGCAATTCCACGAAGAGCATGGCGAAGTTTGTCCTGCACAGTGGGAAAAAGGCCAGGAAGGTATGGGCGCTTCACCTGAAGGCGTCGCTAAATACCTGACAGCTAACGCTGGCAAGCTGTAATACTGCGTTTAAATAACCCGCCACGGCGGGTTATTTTTTTCCTCTTCTCCCTCGCCAGCGCTGATTCAGTGTGCTTAGCCGCCCTACCCTGTTCTGCGAATAAATCAGTTCGTTTCCGGGGAATGTTTTTAGCGCCACCGCGACAGGATTACCTGCCAGAGATTAATTATGCTCTTTATTCGCACTGGCTATGACAGTGCCAGCCACCCCGCCGGACTGGAAAAATTGCCTGCCTTTGACCTGTTTATCGCCAATGATGCAGCAACTGCCAGGTGAAAACCCCACGTACCAGCCACAACCAGCAAATAAAAATAATCTGAAAAGATGTCGGTGACGACATTCAGACTGAACAGGCCATGAAGGGTATCGCCGGGGGTAGTCGAACCAACAGGGTCAGAGCGACACACCGCAACGGTAATACTGTCATCCTGATAACATAGCCTGTGACTGACAGGCCAATAATACCCGCGGCCTGCAACAGTAAAGATATGTATTTGCGGGCGGTATCTGCCACAGTAATTCGCACTTCTCCTGCAAAAACTTTAAGCTTAAGGGTAAGAAATAACACATATACAGGGAGACATATGCAACAACAAATTACGGACTGGCTTGAGGCTTTAGGACTGACGCATTACACCAATATTCTGGCGGTGGTGGCAGTGTTAATAGCCATTGTTTTTATTTCTCTGATTATCCATCTGATCCTGCATAAATGCCTGCTGCCAATGTTTAAGCGGCGTGCAGAAAAAAGCCCACACCAGTGGCCAAAAGCACTGCTACGCAATAAACTTTTCCACCGGGTCGCCTGGTTGTTACAGGGGATTTTATTCCAGTTTTTGACCCAAATCCTGCTGGACAGTAATACTCCGGTCTTCAATACAATGATGACCGCAGGTGAACTCTGGACCATTCTTTACACCATGTTGATTGGTTTCTCGCTACTGGACGTGGTGCAGTATGTCTCCGCCAGAAGTATGCTGGCCAGTCAACTGCCACTGCGGGGTATTCTGCAGAGTGTGAAACTGGTTGCTGCCATCCTGATAAGCATCCTGATGATCTCGGTACTGCTGGGTAAATCTCCCGGAGTGCTGTTAACCGGTTTAGGCGCCATGACTGCCGTGCTGATGCTGGTATTTAAAGACCCGATCCTTGGTCTTGTCGCCGGAATCCAGCTGGCAGCGAACGATATGCTCAAAATTAACGACTGGCTGGATATGCCGAGATATGGCGCCGATGGCGCGGTGATTGATATCAATCTCACTACGGTCAAGGTCCGCAACTGGGATAATACCATTGTGACTATTCCGGCCTATGCCCTGATTTCTGATTCGTTTAAAAACTGGCGCGGTATGTCAGAATCCGGTGGCCGCAGAATTAAGCGCAGCCTGAATATTGATACCACCAGTATTCATTTTCTTTCTGAACAGGAAGCCGAAAAACTGAGCCAGGCTCATCTGCTGGTACCTTATCTGGAGAAAAAACGTCAGGAAGTGACACAGTGGAATGCAGCCAATGCAGAAGGCAGTCGGTCTCCCCTTAATTACCGGGCGTTAACCAATGTCGGTACTTTCAGAATCTGGCTGGAAAACTGGTTACGTATCCATCCACGAATTCATCAGGAGATGACACTGATGGTCCGTCAGTTGGCGCCGACCGAAAATGGGTTGCCGATAGAAATTTATGCGTTTACCAACACGACGGTCTGGACGGAGTACGAACAAATTCAGAGTGATATTTTTGATTATATCTATGCCGCGTTACCGTCATTTGGCCTGCGGGTGCATCAGAGCCCGACTGGTAGTGACATGCGTGCTTTTGGCGTTGAAATAGCTGCCGCGGTCAATCCGCCAGTCGCTGAAAATCAAGGGCCAACCGCTTCCTGAAAAACCTGCCAGACCGGGTATCCGGTCTGGCTGTCGGGTTCAGGGCTTGCCCGTCGCCGTATCTGTTTTTCTTACCCACCGGTAACCCACCAGCAGTAACACAACCCAGACCGCACCGGCATACAGTGATAAGCGGGTATCCGGGAAGTAGCCAATCATGGCGATAATAAATACCAGGAACAAAATTCCCACGACTGACATAGCCGACCCGCCAGGCAACGGAAACTGTAATTTACCGGCAGCTTCGGCTCCGATTTTTTTACGAAAGCCAATCTGCGCCAACAGGATCATAATCCAGACCCAGACCGTCGCAAAAGTTGCCAGTGACGCTATCACCAGGAACACTTTTTCTGGCATCAGATAATTGAGCAACACCGCAATCAGTAATGCAACCATCATGACAACCACTGTCAGCCACGGCGTACCGCGTTTTGAGACCGACATAAAGGCTTTCGGCGCATCACCCTGGCCTGCCATACCATGCAGCATCCGGCCTACGCCAAAAACATCGCTGTTGATCGCCGACAGAGAGGCGGTGATAACGACAAAATTAAGCAATGATGCTGCCGCGGCAATCCCCAGGTGCTGGAAAGTGAGTACAAACGGACTACCGTTGGTTCCCACCTGATTCCACGGATAAATGGACATAATGACAAACAGCGTCCCGACATAAAAAACCAGGATACGCCAGGGGACAGAATTGATCGCCTGCGGGATAGATTTTTCCGGTTTGTCAGCCTCACCGGCGGTAATACCAATAATCTCGATACCACCATAGGCAAACATCACCATCTGCAACGACAGCAGCATACCGGTCACTCCATGGGCAAAAAATCCGCCATGGCTCCAAAGATTACTGACACCTGTCGGATGACCATTGTTGCCAATCCCCCAGATAATCATGCCGAGTCCGGCCAGAATCATGATAACAATGGTGGCGACTTTAAAGAATGAGAACCAGAACTCGACTTCGCCAAAGATCTTTACACTCATGATATTAATCGCACCGATAATCAGCACCACACTGAGTACCCAAATCCACTGCGGGACGTCAGGGAACCAGATTCCCATATAGACACCAAAGGCGGTCACATCAGCAATACCGACAATCAGAATTTCAAAACAGTAAGTCCACCCGGTGATATAGCCGGCCATCGGGCCCAGATAATCTCTGGCATAACGGGAAAATGAGCCGGCATTGGGATTATTCACCGACATTTCGCCCAGCGCGCGCATGATGATGTAGGCCACGGCCCCGCCAATCACATAGGCCAGTAACACACTCGGGCCAGCCATTTTAATAGCATCGGCTGATCCGTAAAACAATCCGGTCCCGATGGCAGAACCCAGTGCCATAAAGCGAATATGTCGTGTGGTTAGCCCGCGGCTAAGCTGATTTTTATTTTGCATAACACTCTGTACCTGTAAAAAGAAAAACCACGGGCGGGCCCGTGGTTTACCTGTCAATCGCAGTGATTATTGACGTACTTCTACCTGCTGGCTTCCTTTCACCCGGTCAACAATGACACACACCAGAACAATGACCAGTGTCGGTGGCAGCCATGATAATCCCTGATCGGCCAGCGGCAGATTCTGACAGAATCCTGGCAGCAAGTCTTTAAATTCACTGCCTTTCACTGCATCAACTATTCCAAACAACAGGCTTATCAGCATGGCCGGCGCAACAATACGGGCGCTTTTATTCCACCAGCGCACGGTAAAGCTCAGCAATACCAGCACAATACAAGGTGGATAAATCGCGGTCAGTACCGGGATAGACAACTGAATCAGATGGCTCAGTCCCAGGTTAGACACCACCATGGAGAACAATCCAAGACTAAATACCAGCGTCCGATAAGATAATGGCAGCAGTTGCGCAAAGAACTCAGCACAGGCACAGGTCAGCCCTACGGCAGTCACCATACAGGCAACAAAAATCAGTGCCCCCAGGAACAGGCTGCCACCACTGCCAAAGGTCTGCTGGACATAAGCATGCAGGATTGCTGCACCATTTGAGCTCTGAGCCACCAGGTGACCACTACCGGAACCCAGTTTGAACAGGCACAGGTAAACCAGTGTCAGACCGATACCCGCAATAATCCCAGCCAACATGGTGTAGCGGGTGAGCAACCCCCGGTCTTCAATACCACGGGAACGGGCTGCATTAACAATAACGATACCGAACACCAGCGCTCCCAGGGTATCCATGGTCAGATAACCATTGACGAAACCGTTCGAGAAGGCGGCATTCTGATAAGCCTCTACCGCCGGAATTTCACCGCCTGCCGGCCACATAATGGCGGCAATACCCAGAATAGCCAGGGCGACGATTTTCAGTGGCGCCAGGAAATGGCCGACGGTATCCAGCAGTTTCCCCGGATAGAGTGAAATCAGGATCACCAGCGCGAAATAGATAAGGCTGTAGATCAGCAGAGGGACGGCACCGTCTCCCGCCAGCGGCGCAATACCAATTTCGAAAGAAACGGTAGCGGTACGCGGAGTGGCAAACAACGGGCCAACGGCCAGATAGCAGACGGTGGCCAGCACCAGACCGGCCGCCTTACCAATAGGTGAACTGAGGGAATCAATCCCCCCGCCCACTCTGGCAAGTGCTATCACTGTAAGTACCGGAAGGCCTACTGCCGTAATCAGAAAACCAATTGCCGCAGTCCAGACATGTTCCCCGGCCTGAATACCCACCATCGGTGGGAAAATAATATTACCTGCGCCAACAAACAGGGCAAATGTCATAAAGCCCAGCGCAAGGATATCTTTTGAAGTTAAACTTTTAGTCATAAATTACTCTGCACGTCATGTGCTGAAAGTATCTGGAAGTTGGGTTTGGTAATCATTCCCCCCTGAGTCATGACTCACCTGAATTGCGGGATCAGAACAGGCTCGATCCGCAAAGCCGGGTGAAATTAGGATTATTTTTTTTCACCGGGACTGAATGATAACGGTCATAAGTAAAACTTTTATAGCGAAGAAAGGCAATATCAGATCAGAAAACCAGTATGAAATGCCGCATACAGAGTGAAAAGCAGTGGAAATAAGTGGATTATGGTTTATACAAGGAGGATGATTTGTTTATTATTTGTCCGGCGGAGGGTCTATCCATGCAATTATCCTATGAAGCGTACACATAAAGCGCAAATATTGCGCCTTATGTAGTACAACTTCGCGTTAAATTACCAGACTTCGCTGGCAATACTCACCACACTGCGGACTTTTTGCCATTGCTGCTGTTCAGTCAGGCTATTGCCCTCTTCGGTGGAAGCAAATCCACACTGTGGACTCAGGCAAATCTGGTCGAGGCTAAGGTACTGGCTCGCTTCGGCAATACGTGCCTTCACGCGGGCAGGATCTTCCGGTATCCCGTCTTTGGTGGTAATTAATCCCAGCACTGCCTGCTGATGTCCGGGTTTAATAAAGCGTAACGGTTCAAACCCGCCGGATCGTTCATTATCATATTCCAGAAAAAACGCATCGACATTGACCTGACCGAAAAGGATTTCCGCGACCGGTTCGTATCCTCCTTCAGAGATCCAGGTGGAACGGAAATTCCCACGGCAGACATGCAGACCGATCGTCAGATCATGAGGTTTACCAATCAATGCTTTGTTCAGTACCTGTGCGTAAGTCGCTGCCAGCACCTGCGGATCATCCCCCCGCTCTCTGACCTGTGCACGCTGCTCTTCTGAACAGAGATAGGCCCAGACAGTGTCGTCGAGCTGCAGATATCGACATCCTGCATCATAAAAGGCACGAATCGCATCACGCCAGGTCGTGGCCAGATCATCGAAATATTCAGCCAGATCAGGATAGACACTTTCGTCAATATATTTGCGCCCGCCACGGAAATGCAGCACGCTCGGGCTGGGAATAGTCATCTTCGCCACGCTTTTACCGGCAATACTGTGAAGGAAACGAAAATCCTCCAGCATAGGGTGCTCACCAAAACCCAGTTTTCCGGTGACCCGCACACCACGAGCCTTAGTCTGCACCCCGTTAAACTGAATACCCTGGTCAGCTTCGAAAGGTTCGACCCCTTCCAGGCCGTCGAAAAAATCAAAATGCCACCAGGCGCGGCGAAACTCGCCGTCGGTCACTACCTGTAAACCAGCAGCCTGTTGCTGCTCAACGACTTCACGAATTGCATCGTTTTCAACATTACGCAGTCCTTCCGCATCCAGACGACCCGCTGAAAAGTCTATCCGAGCCTGTTTTACCGCTTCGGGACGCAGAAAACTCCCGACGATATCCGCGCGAAACGGTGCCTCTGTTCTTTGCATAATTATTCTCCTGATGCCGGAGTGGACCGGCGAATCTATTTAAGCCATCCAGACGGCTATTTATGTGATTTTTTCAGGGTGGCATGAGAAAATCAGCCTGACAATTGAATATAATTCATTCCTCATGAATTTATTTCATCTGGTGTGTAAAAGCGACGGGTAATCTTCTGCGGAGGATAATAGGCAATCAGCCACAGTTTCACCGCAGAGAGGCCTCTGCGGTGAAAGCGGGTTATGCGCCGGAGACAGCAATGGCTGTATTCGCCGGAACAATCATCCGTGCAGCCAGAGAAAAACTGAAGCAGGTACAATATCCGGGCTCACTGGTGATGGATAACCTGGCTCCGTGATGACCCAGCGCATGTTTCACAATCGCCAGACCCAGACCACTGCCACCGGTATTACGTGATCTGGCTTTATCCACCCGATAGAAACGTTCGGTCAGACGAGGGATATGTTCTTCGGCAATCCCCGGACCATCATCGGACACCGAAAAATATGCCCCGTCAGTTGTGCGTTTCCAGATAATCTCAATTTGGGTGTTTTCTGGGGTATGATTGATGGAGTTATAGATAAGGTTAGAAATGGCACTGCGTAACTGTTCATCGTTACCGTACACCCGCAGCTTTTCATCAATAGAAAAACTGATTTTTTGACGTCCCTGACTGAGGGTTTCGGCTTCCTGCTGCAACATATGCAGCATTGCCGGAACATCGACAACCTCCTTCATGTTCAGTGCGGGGGCTGCCTCGATTCGGGTTAAGGTCATCAGCTGTTTAACCAGTCCCTCCATGCGCCGGGACTGTTCCTGCATTGTCCCCACCGCCCTGAAGTAAATATTATCCTTCAGCTGACTATCTTCCATCATCTCCAGATATCCCTGGATCACCGTGAGTGGTGTGCGCAGTTCATGGCTGACATTGGCAAAGAAGTGACGCCGCATATTTTCCAGTTGTCGCATCTGAGTCATATCCCTGGCACTGATCAACCACTGCCCTTCGCTGTAGGGCATGATCCGGAACTCCATATGGTGTCCGTTATTCAGCAGCTGAGTCAGTGGGGTTTCGAAGCTTTTTGCCTGCAGGTAACGGGAAAACTCAGGATAGCGGAGCAGATTAAGGATATTTTGTCCGTTATCCTCCGGCCAGCGTAATCCGAGATATTGCTGCGCCAGCCCGTTGCACCAGAAGATATTGCCCTCTTCGGTGGTCAGGATCAGGCCGTCCGGCAGCGATTCAGCACCACTGCGGAAGCGTTTAATCAGATCACGCAACTCTCCGCGTCTTCGCCGGTTACGCACCTGCATCAGATACAGGCCATGAAACAGCGGTTCCCAGCTTCCTTTGCCGGTAGGCGGGGTAATGGTTCTGTCGACCCATAACCAGTGTGACAGACGCATCAGTTGAAAAAAATGCCAGAAGAGTAATACCACCACCGCCAGCAGCAGACACCAGGCTAACTGCCGGGTCATTAGCCCGGCCACACCACCTGCCAGGCAGACCAGCAGAAATTCAAATAACAGGGTGCGCCACGAAAGTTTGTCCAGCACGAATGACACTCCATTCAGAAACGGGCAGAGAACCGATATCCTGTACCACGGACTGTTTGTACCATACGCTCATGGCCGGTAAATTCCAGTGCTTTACGCAGACGACGGATATGGACATCTACCGTCCGGTCCTCCACATAAACATTCGTTCCCCATACATGATTCAGCAATTGTTCCCTGCTGTAGACCCGTTCAGGGTGAGTCATAAAGAAATGCAGTAATTTGTATTCCGTGGGTCCCATTTCTACCGGAGTTTCCCCTGACATGACACGATGCGAGGTTGGATCCAGTGTCAGTCCCTGAATATCAATCAGTTCATCATCTGCAGTCGGTGAAATACGACGAATCACCGCTTTGATCCTGGCAATCAGTTCTTTCGGTGAGAACGGTTTGGTCATATAGTCATCAGCACCGGCATCCAGCCCCCGAACCCGGTCTTCTTCTTCCCCTTTGGCTGTCAGCATGACCACCGGAATATCCCGGGTCATCGCTTCTTTTTTCAGGTAGCGGATAAACTGAATACCGCTGCCGCCGGGTAACATCCAGTCCAGCAGAATCAGATCGGGCCAGGGTTCGATCAGTTTTTTTACAGCGCTGTCATAATCCTCAGCTTCGATGGGATGATAGTCATTCTGCTCCAGAACGAAACATAACATTTCGCGAATCGGAGCCTCATCTTCTACGACCAGAATGCGTTTAGCCATTGTTTCTCCAGCGAATATCTTCGGGTATTTCCGAAGTTGCGGCGCCATTATGAGTCAGTTTTATGACAGTTTTATGAATAAAAGCCAGCTAATTTTCTGCAATCATGTCATAAAAACTGGTGGATGTTGGCTGACTGGATTATCTCACAGCCCCGCCGCGCGTCCTCATCACCGTCACCATGACTCTTTTTTTATCCGGGAGCCGGCAACAGGTATACTGCGTTCAGCAGGGTGAAACCGGGAGCATTATGAAAATTATCCATACCTCTGACTGGCATCTGGGTCAGTTTTTTTATACCCGTAGCAGGGCTTACGAACATCAGTCTTTTCTCGACTGGTTATTGCAGCAAATTACCGACCTCCGGATCGATGTCCTGATCGTTGCCGGCGATATATTTGATACCGGTTCGCCCCCCAGCTATGCCCGTGAAATATACAATCACTTTGTCGTTGCATTACAGCAGACCGGTTGTCAGTTAATCATTCTGGCCGGAAATCATGATTCGGTCGCGATGCTCAACGAATCACGGGAACTGCTTGCGTGCCTGAATACCCAGGTGATCGCCAGTGCCGGCACAGACATCAGCAATCAACTGGTGATTCTTCGCGACAAGCAGCAGAATCCCGGGGCTGTGCTCTGTGCCATCCCCTATCTGCGTCCCCGGGATATTCAGTTAAGCCAGGCCGGGCTGAATAGCCAGCAGAAACAACAAAACCTGTTGCAGGCCATCACTGATCACTACCGGCAGTGTTATGACGCCGCACTCAGATTGCGGGTTGAACTGGGGCAACCTGAATTACCCGTGATAGCCACCGGACATCTGACAGCGCTGGGTACCCGTAGCAGCGAATCCGTACGGGATATCTATATCGGTAGTCTGGATGCTTTCCCTGCCTCCGCCTTTCCTCCCGCCGATTATATTGCTCTGGGGCATATCCATCGATCACAACAGGTCGGCGGGCAAACGCATATTCGTTATAGCGGTTCACCGATTGCACTGAGTTTCGACGAACCTGGTACAGAGAAGAGTGTCTGTCTGGTCGAATGTGGTCCCGGTCAGCCACTGACGGTGACCACTCTGCCGATCCCCTGTTTTCAGCCCATGCAGACCCTGAAAGGTTCACTGGAAGAGATTGAAACACAGATCAATGCGCTGACCAGCGATGACAGCGGCCGGCCGGTATGGCTGGATATTGAGGTCACGCAACAGGACTATCTGAGTGACTTACAACAACGTATTGAAGCTTTAGTCTCCGGCAAGCCGGCCGAAGTATTACTGTTACGCCGCAGTCGTGAACGTTCGACGGCAGGTATTCAACGGATGGAGAATGAAACGTTGAATGAATTAACGGCAGAAGAGGTGTTTATGCGTCGTCTTGAGCTGGAACAACAACTACCGGAAGCGGATCGCCAGCGGCTGCTCACCCTTTACCTGCAAACTCTGGAACAGGTACAGCATGCCGGACAGGAGCAGGACTGCAAATGAAAATACTGAGCCTGCGGTTCAAAAACCTTAATGCTTTGCGTGGCGAATGGACTATCGATTTTCGTCAGTCCCCCTTCGCCGGTAATGGCCTGTTTGCCATCACTGGTGATACCGGCGCGGGTAAGACTACCCTGCTGGATGCTATTTGCCTCGCGCTCTACCACCAGACGCCACGGCTCGGCCCTGTCACCCCAGCCCAGAACGAACTGATGTCACGCGGCACCAGTGAGTGCCTGGCAGAAGTCGAATTCGAAATTAAAGGCCAGGCCTGGCGGGCCTTCTGGAGCCAGAACAGGGCCCGGGGCCAGCACAACGGTAAACTTCAGCCCCCACGGGTTGAGCTGGCGCGCTGCGAAGATAATGTTATTGTCGCTGACAAAATACAGGATAAATTGCGGATCACTGAGCAACTTTCAGGGCTGAATTTCCAGCGCTTCACCCGCTCCATGATGTTATCTCAGGGGCAGTTTGCCGCTTTTTTAAATGCACCTTCTGCAGAGCGGGCAGAATTGCTGGAAGAGCTGACCGGCACCGAAATTTACGGACAAATATCCCAGGCAGTATTCGAAAAGCACAAGCAGTTACGTCAGCAACTGGACAACCTGCAAGCCGGTGCTTCCGGCGTCCTGTTACTGGATGAAGACACCCGCGTGAAGCTTAGCCGGCAACAGACGGACCTGCAGCAACAGGAACAGCAACTGCAACAGGAGAGCCTGCTGATTAGTCAGGCACAGCAATGGCTGCAGCAACATCAGTTACTGACCGGAAAACGCCTGCAGCGTGAGCAGGAACATCAGGCAATGACCCTGCAATGGCAGCAGGCCGCCCCTCAGAGACAACGTCTGGCCACCAGTGAACCGGCAGAAAAAGTGCGGGGCATCTGGCAGCAACTGCTACGCCAGCAGCAGGAACAGCAGCAACTCACGGCTCAGCAACTCGCCTCTCAGCAACAACTGAACCACGCCGAAGCATTACAACAACAGTCGGGTAATCAGTATCAACAGGCTGAATCCGGGCTTCAGCAGTTGCGGAAACAGCAACAACAACAGGAAACACTGCTGACCGGGCAGGTAATCCCACTGGACCAGCAAATTGCCACCGGACAGCAGCAGTACGATCACAGTCGCCAGCAACTGAACTCACTTGAGCAACAACTGGCACCGTTAATTCAGCAGCACAACACCGTTGTTCAGCAATCAGCAGCACTCGGCCTGCAGAGAGAGCAATGGCAACAATGGCGGGAAACTCACCAGGGGGTTGCCAGCTATGGCGCGCATTTACAGCTCTGGCAACACCGTCTGACCGGGTGGCAACAGCAACAACAGGATGTACTGGAAACTGACCGGCAATTAGAGGAACATCAGCAACAGACCGCCGTACTGCAAAAGTCACTGACAGAACTGAGCCAACAGATTCAGCCGCGACAAAATGATGAAACCGTGGCTACTGAGGCTTTTAAACTACGTGAAAAACAGCAACAGGCACTGGAAGCAGAAGCCGCCACGGCCGGATTACGTCACTCGCTTGAAGATTCTCAGACACAGCGTCATCTCCTCCAGCAACTGTTACTTCTGGCCTCAAAAGCAGCCCCGCTGCAACAGCAACAGGATCGTCTGCGGCAGGAACACTCGCGGTTAAACCAGCAAATCGCCAGCGATGAGCAATCGCTCGAACAATTTCGTCGTCATTATCAGACGGAGAAAAAGCAATTGCAGGCCGTCACCACACTGTGTGAACTTGAGGCTAAAATTGCCAATCTTTCGGTATTACGTGACCAACTGACTGCCGGACAGCCCTGCCCGCTCTGTGGGTCCTGTGAACATCCGTCGGTGGAACACTATCGCCACTTACAGCCGGATGAAAATCAGCAGGAAAAGAAACGCCTGGAGCAGAGTGTTGCCACACTTCAGGAACAGGGTATCCAACAGAAAACTGCGCTAACGCAGGCACAACTGCGCATTCAGCAACTGCAAACAGAGATCAATACGCTGGGCACTGAGCTGGAAACCCTGGGCCGGGAATGGCAGCAACTGACCCTCAGCAGCCACATCAATATCGAATTCAGTGACCAAAGCGCACTTAAGCAACAGATTCAAACCCTCGACCAGCAGGAAGCTGTAACCCGTCAACAGTTACAGCAACGTGAAGCGGCTGTGCAGGCCTGTCAACAGGCACGGGAAGCGATGTATCTCTGCCGGGAGAAATTACAGCAACATCAACAACAATTAAGTTTGCTGAATCAGCAACTGGACAATAGTCAGAAAAAGAGTCGGGAGCTAAGTGAACGTCACCGTCAGGCCGTGGCACAGGCCGCTGAACGCTCTGAACAATTGCGCACTGATATTCGCCAGTATTCTCTGGAGCTGCCGGAACAGAGTAATAACGCGGAAAAATGGTTTTCAGAGCAACATCAGCTCTGGGATGACTGGCAGCAGAATGAAAAACAACTCCGTGACAGTGAATCTGAACATATCCGGCTGACGTCTCTGCTGGAAAGTCTGCAACAGGAGCTTACCCGGCAGAAAAACGCCGTACAGCAGGCAGAAGAGACCACCGCACAGCAGTTGACTGCACTGGAGGAACTGCGCCGACAGCGGCAGCAACTGTTTGGCAATCAGCAGGTCAGTACCGCCCGCCAGACGATGCATGACCAACTACAGCAGCAGGAACAACAGGTACGCAATCTGCAACAGCAATGGCAACAGGCCCGGGATCAGCTCAGCCTGCACAATGGCCAGCACAACCAGTTGCAACAACAAATCGTTCGCCTGAGTGCACAAACCACAGATACTGAGCGAGAGTTCGATTCTGCTCTGCAACAGCAGGGATTCAGCAACCGTCAGGCATTCAGCGATGCCCTGCTGGACGAACATCAAGCCACTACACTTCGTCAGCAACTGGAGCAACTGGACCAGTCACTGCGTCAGACCGATATTCTGCAGCATCAGGCTATTGAAGCCGAACAGCAGCATCTGTTGCAACGTCCGGAACTAAGCCAACAAGAGAGTGCGGTCCTGGAGCAAAAACAACAGACATTACATCAGCAACTGAAAGAAAATCTGCATCAGCAGGGAGAGATCAGGGAAAGGCTGCACGCGGATAACCGCTACCGGCAGCATCAGCAACAGTTACTGGCGCAAATCAGCCAACAGCAGCGGTTACTGGCCGACTGGGATCATCTTAACCGGCTGATTGGCTCAGCAACCGGATCGGTATTCCGTCGCTTTGCTCAGGGACTGACACTGGATCATCTGGTGTGGCTGGCTAATCAGCAGCTGGCGCGGCTACATGGCCGCTATTTGTTGCAACGCCAGGCAACGGATGCTCTGGAGCTGTCGGTCATTGATACCTGGCAGGCAGATAATCAGCGTGATACCCGCACACTGTCAGGCGGCGAAAGCTTTCTGGTCAGTCTGGCTCTGGCGCTGGCATTGTCAGATCTGGTCAGCGATAAAAATCGCATTGAGTCGCTGTTTCTGGATGAGGGGTTTGGCACTCTGGACGGGCAGACACTGGATGTCGCTCTGGATGCGCTGGACAGCCTGAACGCCAGCGGTAAAACCATCGGGGTCATCAGCCATGTAGAGGCCATGAAAGAGCGAATCCCGTTGCAAATCCGCGTTATCAAGGTCAACGGGCTGGGCTACAGTAAACTGGAGCTGCCAACAGGTCCAGGCTAAGCCATTTCCGCCGGCCGGGTCTCCTGCCGGCGCCATTGCCGTGGGCTGATACCAAACCAACGGCGGCAGGCCCGCGAAAATGCACTGACTTCCGAGTAACCGAGTAGCATAGCCATTGATGAAACCGACAACGATTTTTGCTGAAGATAATGGGTGGCCAGTTCACTACGCACATTGTCCACTAACCCGGAGAAACTGACGTTTTGCTCACGTAGCCGGCGTTGCAGCGTCCACGCGGATACCCCCATACTTTCGGCTACCTCCTCCAGCACGGGTTCACCATTGCTTAGCAACAGGTGGATCGCCGCGCGAACTTTTCCGGTCAGCCCCTGGCTGTCACGGGTAATATTCAGTCGTTGCAAAGCATCCCGCATCACCATCAATAGCATCGGATCGTTATCCGGCATACTGCGTTGCAGATCTCTTTTGGCGATAATCAGTGAATTGTATGGCTGATCAAAATAGACCGGTGCGTCGAAGATTTTACAGTGCTCATGCCAGTTTTCCGGACGGGAATGTTCAAAATGAACTTCGCGGGGTGCCCAGTGCTGCCCCGCCCCATGGCGGATCAGATTCATAAACATACCCAGTGTCAGTTCCGCGTCCTGCCGGCGACTCAGAATTGCTCCGTGACGCACCTGGTAGTCCAGCCGCCAGTAATCCCCTTTATCGGTACGGCGAACCAGCGTATCGTGCTGGTGAAAGGGAAATGCCTGTACCACATTATTCAGCGCTGTTTCCAGCGTCGGAGAGCACAGCCCAATATAACCAATCAACCCCAGTGACTGGGGTTTAAACTGACGGCCATAATGTAGCCCGAAATTATCGGTCCCGGAATGACGTGCAGCCTCCTCCAGCACACGGCAGTAGTTCACCAGTCCAAGGCTGAGCGTCGGGCTACTCAGCAATTCAGGATCGACACCACTCAACCCGAAGATTCTGTCGGCATCACCGCCCTGGCCGGTAATAAAATCACTCAGCCCGGTGGCCGCGGCCGCCAGTACGCCGCGATTACCGGCCATCAGACCGGACATCGCCTGCGAAGTGCTGTGCAACAGTGCTATCGGTTGTTCCATTGTGCCTCTCCGGATTGCCGAAACTGCACAGATCTATGCAATTTTCGTACCAGAGCAAAGTGGTATCATAGCGCGGTTTAGCCGCAGCCTGGACAGTGACTGAATCGCATATTGCACAGCCATTGTGCATTACTGCCCTACCGGCCAGCGGTCAGTCTCCAGATAGCGACGGCATAAACGCACAGTCTCCGCCGACCACTCCTGTTCCAGTCCACGCGCCATTTCTGTACTGGCATGCGATCCCATCCAGGCGCTGAGCTGTAACCGGCGCTGCATCAGTAAATCCGGCAGTATAGCCAGATCTTCATCGCTGATATGAGCAGACTTTTCATATCCTGCCAGCCAGTTTTCGATCCAGTCTGCAGCCCGGGGATGATGTTCAAAGAAGCTAATGGCTGCCGCCAGATCATGCATGTACCAGCCAAAGCCACAGTCATCAAAGTCGATAATTTTGGTCTGCCCCTGATGATGCAACAGGTTAGTCAGCCTGAGATCGGCATGGATCAGACCATAGCGTTCCGGTGGCTGCCCGTAGTCTGTCAGACGCTGGTTAATTTTCTGCAACGCCTGACCAATCAAGGGATAATGCTGGCAATCCAGTCGGGGGGCATCCTGCCAGCGCCCCCAGTGTCCCTGCTCTCCCACCATAGTCTGGTGATCCCAGATAATGCGCTGAAAAGCGTCCGGCCTTTGCCACTGACGGCTGTGCCGGTGTAGTCTGGCGGTGACTTCGCCAAGTGCCCGGAAAGCCACAGGATCGACACTGGTGGTTGGCATTTCGCCGTCCATCCAGTGAAAAATGACC
This sequence comes from Tatumella sp. UBA2305, assembly GCF_002345795.1. Lineage (NCBI taxonomy): Bacteria > Pseudomonadati > Pseudomonadota > Gammaproteobacteria > Enterobacterales > Erwiniaceae > Tatumella > Tatumella sp. UBA2305. Next base: position 202,040 of record NZ_DDVT01000020.1, on the reverse strand, counting down.
ACATGCCGGACATCTCCGTCTTCTGTCTGTAACGTCTGAACCTGCTCGCCCTGCGGGTCTCTGACTGCCTGGGGAACTTCAATGCCACTTTCTCTGAGCGCATCCAGCCACAGTAATTCACTGGCGATATCCTGCTTGCTGTGATAATTCGCCCGATGAAGACGCAGGGCATAACGCTGCCCCTCGGATACCAGCGAAAAGGTCGCATTTTCAGAACGGCAAATCAGCGATAACTGTCCGTCACTCAACTGCGGATAGTGCTGCAGCGCCGCCGTGGCTATCTGCATCAGTTGCTGGTCAGTTAAAGAATCATTCTGCTGTACATCCATTATCCGCACCCCGATTGGTCATTAAGTCTGTCATGGTTAACTTCAGCATGCCTGTGGTAAGTGACGTATTTCCTGACTCTGCAGCAGCAAAACCTGGCTTTACACGACAAAAATGCAGAACCCGGGAGCGAAGTTGACTTCAGATGACAAATTTATGACGGCCAGGGTCAGGTATTCTGACTCCATCGCGCGGCATTATCCCTGTGACAGCTTATTCCGCAGGCCTGAGATCCGGCGGGAAGTGCAAATACGACGGGGATACAATCATGACAACAAAACTTAAGCCCACGCTTGGTACCTTTTCACTGTGGGGAATTGCCGTAGGTCTGGTCATTTCGGGCGAGTATTTTGGCTGGAGTTATGGCTGGGGCGTCGCAGGAACTCTCGGCTTTCTTATCACCACACTCCTGATAGCATTGATGTACGGTTGTTTTATTTTTAGTTTTACCGAACTGACTACTGCCATTCCGCATGCCGGAGGCCCTTTTGCCTATAGCCGGCGGGCATTCGGTGAAACCGGCGGGCTCATCGCCGGGCTGGCAACCCTGATTGAGTTTGTATTTGCCCCTCCGGCGATTGCCCTGGCTATCGGTGCTTATCTGAACGTACAGTTTCCTTCGCTGGACCCAAAGATTGCGGCGGTCGTGGCCTATCTGGTGTTTATGGGACTGAATATCCTTGGTGTCAAACTGGCGGCAATGTTTGAACTTATTGTTACCCTGCTGGCGGTGGTTGAACTACTGGTATTTATGGGAGTGGTCTCTCCGGGGTTCAGCCTGGCAAATTTCACCGCCCACGGCTGGGCCGGCGCTGAAGGTTTTGGGCTACAGGCGATCAGTGGTGTTTTCGCCGCCATCCCGTTTGCTATCTGGTTTTTTCTGGCGATTGAAGGTGCAGCCATGGCAGCCGAAGAGGCGAAAGATCCGCGTGAAAATATCCCACGGGCCTATATCGCAGGAATTCTGACGCTGGTCGTGCTGGCCATTGGTGTGATGCTGTTGGCCGGGGGGGCGGGAGACTGGCGTAAACTCTCAGATATCAACGATCCTCTGCCTCAGGCGATGAAGATGATTGTCGGTGAACACTCGCGCTGGATGCATATGCTGGTGTGGATTGGCCTGTTTGGCCTGATTGCCAGTTTCCACGGGATTATCCTTGGCTTCTCACGGCAGTTTTTCGCGCTGGCACGCGCCGGATATCTGCCCCCCTCACTGGCAAAACTGTCTCGTTTTCAGACCCCTTACCGCGCAACCCTCGCCGGAGGTGTTATCGGCATCATCGCAATCTTTAGTGATAACTGGATTCATCTGCAGGGTATGACGCTGACCGCCGCGATGATCACTCTGGCCGTGTTTGGTGCCATTGTGATGTATATCATGAGCATGTTGAGTCTGTTTAAATTACGCCGTAGCCAGCCGGAGATGCCCCGGAGTTTTAAGGCCCCTGGCTACCCACTGGTACCGGGTATTGCCCTGATTCTGGCCATCGTTTGCCTGGTATCGATGGTCTGGTTTAATCCGGTAATCGCCCTGTTGTTTGTGGCGATTATGCTGACCGGTTACTGCTATTTCCGTCTGACCTCTGCCCAGCGCCGGGAAGCCCCTCGCGATGAGTTACTGATGAGTCAGGAATCATAAACGTACAGGTGGCAGGAATACTTTCTGCCACGCTCTTCCCCCTTCCCGTGTAAGTTTCTCTGATTTATTACCACGAATGCTGAAACCCGCCCAACGATTGGGTATCATCACCCGGCAATCCGGACAATGCTGGCTTAAGGAATTCAGATGCTGTGGTTTAAAAATATGATGGTTTATCGTCTCAGCCGGGAAATCCCGTTATCTGCTGACGATATGGAGAAACAACTGAGCGCATGCAGTTTTACCCCCTGCGGTAGCCAGGATCAGATGAAAACCGGCTGGGTCCCCCCACTGAATAACCAGACCGACTCACTGGTGCATTTCAGTAATGGTCAGATGCTGCTTTGTGCCCGTAAAGAAGAAAAAATCCTGCCTTCACCGGTGATTAAGCAGGCACTTGAGGCCAAAATCAGTCGTCTGGAAGCCGAACAGCAACGGAAACTGAAAAAAACCGAAAAAGATTCGCTGAAAGATGAAGTCATTCATAGTCTGTTGCCACGTGCCTTCAGCCGCTACAGCCAGACATGGTTGTGGATTGACACGCAACATCAGCTGATTATGACTGACAGTGCCAGTGCCAAAAAATCTGAAGATTTACTGGCACTGCTACGTAAAAGTCTCGGTTCATTGCCGGTGGTGCCACTCGCGCTGGAAACGCCGGTTGAACTCACCCTGACTGAATGGGTCCGTTCCGGCAGTCTGCCGGCCGGGTTTGCCCTGCTGGACGAAGCTGAGCTGAAATCTACGCTGGAAGAAGGCGGAGTAATTCGTTGTAAGAAACAGGCACTGGTCAGCGATGAAATTGCTCATCATATCGAAGCCGGAAAAAGGGTGACTAAACTCGCTCTGGACTGGCAGGAACGTCTGCAGTTTGTGGTCTGTGATGACGGGACTCTCAAACGTCTCAAGTTCAGCGATACTTTGCGTGAACAGAATGACGATATTGATCGTGAAGATCAGGCATTACGTTTTGATGCAGATTTTGTATTGATGACCGGGGAACTGGCCGCGTTTACTGAAGCCCTGGTTGCCGCTTTAGGTGGCGAAGCACAACAATAGCAGGCTTCCATGCTCTGCAAATGCAGAGCATGGAAAATCCGTTACAGATAACGGCACAGGTAGGCGCTGTCTTCCGCTACCTGTAAATAGAATTCGCTGTTGCCTGGCACATTAAATACCTGCCCTGCTTCGTACCAGCGCCATTCGGTTTCACCTGGCAGTAAAACTTTCAGAGAACCACTGACCACTGTCATCTCTTCCGGTTTTCCGGTACCAAAAGTGTACTCACCTGCAGACATTACCCCGACCGATGAAACTCCGGACAGCGAGTTTTCAAAACCAATCGACTTCACTTTACCTTCAAAGTACTCATTAGACTTCAGCATGCAGATTCCTTAATAGTCAGCAGGGGGTTTCTGACAGTGTAAAAGCAGTGCATTCAACTTGTCACGTAAATAATCAGCCCGATCATCAGCTTAATAAATTGCGCTGAGCGGGTTTGACCACAGAGCAGTTTCAGGCTGATTCGATGCGCAAACCCTCTTTAATACATTTTTCTTATAGATAAGCATTTTTATGAATTTTGATATAGCCATAAGTTATGGGAGCGTAGTGAACAGACAACAAATGATAATAATCTCCCGGAGGATGATGACTGTGACGCTGACTAACAGAAAAAATGCGATTTTTGCACTCAGCCTGCTGGCGTTGAATAGCCTGGCAATCTCTGCAGCTCATGCAGATCAATTAGCGGATATTAAAAAGGCCGGGGTAGTTAAAGTGGCCACCTTTGATGCTAATCCACCCTTTGGATCGGTAGATCCTAAAACGCATGAACTGGTGGGCTATGACATCGACTTTGCTAAAGCGTTGGCCAAGGCCTGGGGCGTCAAATTACAACTGGTGGCGACTAACCCTGCCAACCGAATTCCATTGTTGCAGTCGGGCAAAGCTGATCTGATTGTCGCTGATATCACCATTACGCCAGAGCGGGCACAGGTGGTCGACTTTTCCACCCCTTACTTTGTGACCGGCCAACAGTTTTTGGTCCCGGCCACTGCCAGTAACTCTCTGGACAGTTACAGCAAAGACCGGATTGGTGCAGTCAAAGGCACCACCGGTGAACAGGCACTGCATCAGCGTTTTCCGCAGGCCCGGGTACTGGCTTATGATGATATTCCTCTGGCATTAACCGCACTACGCAACGGTAATGTTCAGGCCATTACCCAGGACAGTACGATCCTGGCAGGGCTGCTGGCAGAAGCGCCGGATAAACAGAAATTTAAGATCCTGCCAGACCTGCTGAGTAAAGAAGAAATTGGTATTGGTGTCTCTAAAAACCAACCGGCATTGCTGAATGCGGTCAATACTGAACTGGTCAGTCTGGAGAAAAGTGGCGAGGCAACTACCATCTATAACCGCTGGTTCGGCCCGGGCACTCCAGCCCCACAACCCCGTAATTTCACGATTAAAGCTAACTAAGATGTCTGTGCTTTCACCTCTGTCCGCCGCTACGGCGGACAACTCATCACAACAGGCACAGATCCTGTTCCGTCAGGTCAGTAAGCGCTATGGCAGCCATCAGGTACTTGAGGGTATCGATTTGTCAGTCAACGCGGGGGAAGTTGTGGCGATTCTTGGACCTTCGGGTTCCGGAAAATCAACCCTTATCCGGCTGGTCAATCAACTGGAGTCCATTACCAGTGGCGAGATTTTTATCGATAACCGACCGGTCAGTACTCTGAAAGGACGAGCATTGCAGGACCTGCGCCAGCAGATCGGATTTGTTTTTCAGCAATTTAATCTCTATCCCCATCTGACGGCACAGCAAAATATCACACTGGCTCTGGAAAAAATTCACCGTCAGTCTTCTGAACAGGCCAGACAACGGGCGCTAACCCTACTGAAGCAGGTCGGTCTGGCAGATAAAGCCAACCATTTTCCTGCACAGTTATCCGGGGGGCAGCAGCAAAGGGTCGCCATTGCTCGTGCATTATCATCTGAACCGAAAATACTGCTGTTCGATGAACCGACTTCAGCGCTCGACCCGGAAATGATAGGTGAAGTGTTGCTGGTAATGAAGCAACTGGCCCACAGCGGCATCACATTACTGGTCGTCACTCATGAAATGCAGTTTGCCAGAGAAATTGCCGACCGTATTGTGTTTATCGACCAGGGGCAAATTCTGGAAAACAGCCATCCCGGGGATTTTTTTCACGCTCCGGAACATCCACGGGCACAACGTTTTCTGCAAAAAGTTCTCAATCCTCTGCATCAGGAACCTGAGCCTTGATGATTCATTTAGACTGGCATGGTGTGCTTTCCGGACAACCACTGCAATGGATTATTTCCGGTTTTCTTACCACGGTATGGGTCACTCTTGCTGGATGTTTTCTTGCCACCCTGCTGGCAATACTGTTACTGGGGTTACAACTCAGCCAGTTTCGCCCGGCTCAGGCTATTGTTGCTGTGTGGGTCTCGGTATTTCGTAATACCCCGATTCTGGTGCAACTGCTGTTCTGGTATTTCGCCGCCTGGAATCTGCTACCGTCGGACTGGAAAGCGGTGATAAATAATGTTTACCCCTGGTCGGTACTACCAGGAAATGTCTGGTGGCTGACACCCGAGTTTATCTGCTCTGCCTGGGGGCTGGCAGTTTTTGGTTCAGCATTTCTGGTCGGCGAGACAGAATCAGGTATTCGTGCTATTTCACGTGGCCAGCAGGAAGCTGCTCTGGCCCAGGGGTTCCGCGGCTGGACACTATTACGTTGGATAATCCTGCCTCAGGCACTGCACAATGCCTGGCAGCCTATTATCGGGCAGTACCTGAATCTGATGAAACTATCATCTCTGGCCAGCGCTATTGGCTTTGCTGAACTGACTTATCAGGTCCGACAGATTGAAAGTTATAACGCCCACGCACTGGAAGCATTTGCAGTAGGATCTGCCATTTATCTGTTTACCGGGCTGCTACTGGGCAGTGCTCTGGGGGCTTTGGGCCGCAAAGTCTTCAGCAGTCCTGTGACTTACCAACCTGCAACTATTAATGTGTTGCCTGAGAGTAAACCTGATGAACGCTGAAATTTCGGTCATTACCGATAATCTTGGATATTTACTGTGGGGGCAAACTGCCCGGGGGACACCCGGCGGCGTTGTTCTCACGCTGTTGATGACGGCGGGGGCCGCCCTTCTGGCATTACCGCTGGGTACCCTGTTGGCTGCCAGCGCAAACTATGGTTCTGCAACCTGGCGCAGATTGCTGTTTATCTGGGCTGATCTGATTCGCGGTATTCCGCTGATATTTGTGATTTTTTGGTTATGGTATTTGCTACCGATGCTCAGTGGTATCGAAATCCCGGGACCACTCACCGTGACCCTGGCGCTGGCCTGGTTCACTTCAGCCTCAGTGATGCATACGGTACTTTCCGGATTGGCTGCATTGCCTGCGGGTCAGTCTGAAGCGGCCCGGGCACAGGGTTTCGGTACTGCAGCCACTTTCTGGTACATTTTGCTACCACAGGTACTGCGAAATATTCTGCCCTCGCTGACGGGTATCTTTATCAGCCTGTTAAAAGATACTTCGCTGGCTTTTATCGTTAATGTTCCGGAACTGACCACACTGGCCGGACAGGTCAATAACCGGGTACAGATTTACCCTGTAGCTATCTTTATATTTACCGGCGCGGTCTATTATCTGTTGTGTTTTGGTCTGGAATTGCTGACTAAACGCTGGCAGAAAAATCGCCGTCAGTGGATATGAAGGGTGCCGGGGGAATTACCCGGCACGCTGCTGTGATAACACCTGCAGAATATTGCTGACAACTTCCTGTGGCGCACGGCAAGCATCAATGATGTGGTGAGCTGTAGCAGAATAGAGCGGGCTTCGGACTTTTAGGATATCACTCATTTCTTCGGTAATTGGCCGGCCAGTCAGTGTTGGACGCTGTTCAGCCTCAGGATCTGCGCTCAGCCGCTTGGCAAGCTCCCCCGGTTCAACACTCAACCAAAAAACCCAGCCGTGGTCACGCATAAACTGGCGGTTTTCCTGACGCAGGATAATCCCACCGCCGGTCGCTATCACTGACGACTCCGCTGTAACCGCCACCAGCGACTCAGATTCTTTATGACGAAAGCTTTCCCACCCCTGTTCGTCAACTATTTGTGCAATGGTGCACTGTAATGACGATTGCAAATGATGGTCCGTATCATGGAATGCATAGCCCAATGTCTGTGATAACAGATGTCCTATGGTTGTTTTTCCACAACCCCGGGCACCTATCAGATAGATGGGTAATGACATAAAGGCCGATCCTCCGCCGGGATAATTTTAAAGAGACTGAATATAAAGCCTGTGCATGATAACCGGAAATAGCGTCCACAGCCACCTGAAGACAGCGGTTACAGGTGTTAAATACTTAATCCCCCGCCACTTCAGGCCGACAGCAATATTTTTTTACCGCGATCACGTTTACTTTAGCTGGCGTCACCCTCATATATAGAGGGCTGAACCGGGATTTTGCCAGATTTAGCCAACAGTATCATAATTTCAGGGCTCCGGTGATTACTGTGACAACTGCCGGCGCCGGTTTGTAACAAAATGTCACAAGCATTATCCCTGAACTCCGGGCGATGATGACATTTAAGATGATGAGAGGTTTCACCATGCAGAGCGAAGAACAAAAACTGATTGATGGTCTGTTTAGCCGGTTACAACAGGCTGAAAGCCAAACCGGCCCGCGCGATCCTGCGGCAGAACAGTTAATTAAAACCCATCTGCAAAATCAGCCCGCGGCGGCTTACTATATGTCGCAGGCCTTGCTCATTCAGGAAGCCGCACTGAAAAAACTTAATGACCGCATTTCTGAGCTGGAAACACGACTCCAGCAACAGCAACAACAGCAGCCACAGCAGAGTAGTGGCGGCTTCCTGGCCGGTTTATTTGGCGGCGGCAATACCCAACCTCGCCAGCAGGCCCCCCGGGAATCATCCGCCTGGGGGAATCCGCAACAGCCCCAGCAGGCTCCTGCACAACAACCCACCTATAGTGCTCCGCCGGCTGCGGCCCGGGGTACTGGTTTTCTGGGCGGGGCGTTACAAACTGCAGCCGGGGTCGCCGGTGGGGTTGTGTTAGCGGATATGCTGACCAGTATGTTCCATCATTCACAGCCTGAAGAAATCGTGAATATTATTAACGAGCCGGAGCCACAGCTCCCGGACGTTGACCAGAACCTCGATACGTTCAATTACGGGGATAACGGCCTGCCGGCTGATGATAACCGTTGGGATGATAACAATAGCGGTGGGTTTGACAGTTTCTTTGGCGATAATAATTTCAACGATGACGATGACAGCTTCCTGTAATCGTCCGGTCTGGTAAGGTCAGGCAGCCTTAGCGCTGCCTGAACCATTTATCCAGTTCATTGGCGAATAATTGCCTGTCTTTCTGATTCAGGGCCGCCGGGCCGCCTGACGCGATCCCACTGGCCCGCAGCGTATCCATAAAATCGCGCATGGTTAACCGCTCACGAATAGTCGCCGGAGAATAACGTTCTCCTCTTGGGTTGAGTGCCGCAGCCCCTTTTTCCAGAACTTCAGCCGCCAGCGGAATGTCTGCGGTAATCACCAAATCGCCTTTCGCAACCTGCCGGACGATTTCATTATCCGCCACATCAAACCCTGCAGCTACCCGTAAGCTGTGCAGCCAGGGTGAGGGCGGCAATCGCAGTGACTGATTAGCGACGAAAGTAATATGTGTTTGCGTTCTTTCGGCTGCACGATAAAGTATTTCTTTGATTACTGTCGGACAAGCGTCTGCGTCAACCCAGATAGCCATAATCATTCCTGCCAGGGACTAAACCCGAATTGTGAACTATTATGCCGACGGAGAACAACTATTTATCTCCATGTTGTCAGGCGAATAACCTGAGTCCAGCTCATTCTCTGACACTCATAAAGGACAGGTAATGCTCAACAAAAAAATTGGTTTTATCGGCTGCGGTAATATGACCAAAGCGATTATTAACGGTATTGTGAAGAGCCAGATAATAGCCCCGGAAAATATCTGGGTATTTGACCGTAAAAGCGCAACCAACCAGGAAATGGCGGAAAAATATGGTCTGAAGGCCGCTGAAAGCCCGGAGTCGCTGGCCGGTGCTGTGGATATTCTGGTGGCAGCAGTCAAGCCAAATGTGATTAGCAAAGTATTAAGTGATATTGCCGGACAGTTAAAAAAAGACATTCTGGTCGTTTCCATTGCGGCAGGTGTCACTCTGGAAACCCTTGCGGCTGTGCTCGGGGACTCGCGCAAAATCATTCGTGTGATGCCTAATACCCCGGCATTAGTGGGTGAAGGTATGAGCTCTGTCACTCCCAATGGTCTGGTCACCGCAGATGAAACCGACATCGTGTTACAGATTTTCCGGAGTTTCGGTAAAGCAGAACAGGTCAGCGAATATTTAATCCATTCTGTTGTCGGAGTCAGTGGGTCTTCCCCGGCGTATATATTTATGCTGATTGAAGCGATGGCGGATGCCGCCGTACTGGGTGGAATGCCCAGAAAACAGGCTTACGAATTTGCTGCTCAGGCGGTAAAAGGCGCGGCACAGATGGTACTGGAAACCGGACTGCATCCTGCGCAGTTAAAAGACAGTGTTTGCTCACCTGGCGGTACCACGATTGAAGCGGTACAGACTCTCGAAAGCCAGGGATTCCGTGCCGCGGTTATGCTGGCTATGCAAAAATGCATGGAAAAATCTGAAGAGTTAAGTAAAAAGTAAATTTCTGCGCGGTTTCCGGCTGCTAAGCCGGAAACCTGCTCATCCGCTCTACCAGTGCCTGAATACCGACACCAACAGCCACAGGAAAATGAGCGCAATCACGGTATTTTTGAGAATGTAGTAAAGCTTACGGTTGCGCTTTTTCAGACGTTGACCTGCATCACGTGCTGCGCTGATATACTTAAATATCCGGTTAATCGCGCCCGTCCGGTCAGTTTCATCATTGGGTGAAGTGGCTGCAGACATCAGATTTTCCCCCACCCAGTGATTGACTGCCGCTGCCCAACGCCATTTCATTGGCCTTTCAATATCGCAGAATAAAATGATCCGGGTTTGCTGAGTGTTATTCTGCGCCCAATGGACAAAGGTTTCATCAAAGATAATCGCCTCACCATCCCGCCAGCTGCGTCTTTCTCCATCTACTTCAATAAAGCACTGGTCATTATTTGGAGTCACCAACCCCAAATGATAACGTACGGAGCCCGCATAAGGGTCGCGGTGTTGCCCCAAATGGCTACCTGCAGGTAATTCAGCAAACATCGCCGCTTTGATACAGGGAATAGAACTCACCAACCGGGTGGTTACCGGACAGAGTTGTTCTGCCGAGGGATGCGCATCTCCGTACCATTTCAGATAAAAGCGCTTCCAACCACGTTTAAAGAATGTATTAAAACCGGCATCGTTATTTCCGCTGGCCGCTTTAATATGATCCTGCAGATTAATCGCTTCCTCACGTATCGTTTGCCAGTGTTCTTTCAAAGGTCCCAGCTCAGGAAAGGTCTGTTCCGGTAACCATGCCTGTTGCGACGGAAGAGTTGATAATCCGGTCATAAACATATTTACCGGAGCCATAAATGTCGAATGGTCAAATAATTGCCGGGACATTTTTTGTTTCACTTTCCCCCGGGAATGGGCATAACTTACGCTAATAACAAATACACAAATAATAATCAGGGCAACCACCGATCTTATCCTTAATTTAACGATGCTCTATAAAAAGTGGCCAGGCAGGTAAATATGTAACATTTAATTAAATGTCAGACCGCAGAGAAATATAGAGTAGCGGAGAAGCGTTGTTGTGACAACAAATGCGGTTTCCGGCAGGGATAGCACTTTGCATGCAGCCATAGTTTGAAAAACAGCCTCAATATGAGGCTGTCTGGAAAATATTATTCAGCGAAACTTCCGGGAAATCAGCTTTTTTTCAGGCAGCTGCTCATAAACGATTTACGGGCATCACCCTTTAATGCTTTTTGCTTTGCATCAGCATTACAGGTTTTCATCTTCTGTTGTTGTGCTGTCAGCCCCTCAACTTTATGATCTTTTTTCAGACAGGTGCTCATAAAATTTTTACGGGCATCACCTTTCAGGCTCTGGGAACTGGCCTCGTGGTTGCAGTCAGTCATTTTCTGTTGTTGTGCAGTTTTTTCAGCAGCGGAAGCTGAACCTGCAACACAAAGTCCGCACAGAGCCAGTGCGATCATCATCTTTTTCATTGCTTACTCCTGTCAAATAGATACCGGCCATTAAGCCAGAGATAAAACCGCCTGAGTAACAGCGGTATTCATATTATCTGCAACTTATTGAGGATTATCCATCTGACTATGAATGTTTTGCTGCAGAAATTTCAGCAATAAACCGTGAGTAAGCATCATCATGAAAAACGCCGCCAACAGAATCGCTATTTTGAGCCATCCGCTGTTGTAATTTTGTTTCAAACTGGTGCAGTGATTCTGCAGGCAGGCTATCCAGTACCACCGATAAAATAACTTCCATTGCTGCAAGTCGCTCCGTCTGAAGCTTATATTCTTCATCTCTTTCAGCAAGTTTTATTAACAGCTCAGCGATCAGGTTTTTCATACTTAAGCCTCGGCATTCTCTGAGGCCTGAAGTTAACATCAAATTCATAAAAAAACAGATTTTTTTGTAAAACCGGGTGCAAATAAAGCAGAAGTGCCCACAGCGTCTCAGAGTTGTTCACTGGAAAAAAAACAAAAGGCAATTTAGAGGGGAAATATGTGAATCACAGAGCCAACAGCCACGATAAAAGTCAGTTCGTTATGGGAGGCTAAAGTTTCAGGGCGGGTGTACACCCGCCCTGGCTCAACTGTTGGCAGATTAATGCCCGTTATACCCGTAATGAGGGCCACCGCCGCCGTGACCGCCGCCGCCCCAACCGCCACCACCGCCGCCACCCGGAGGTGGGAAAATGCAGCCGTTCAGCATAACCACGACTCCCAGCACTGCAGCAATTTTAAACAGTCGTACCATAATAACCTCGATATTGTGGTTGTTATCTGAAAACATCCGCAGTATATCGCTAAGGTGGGTAAGAAAAATCTGCATCAGCTGGCTATTGATTTTGTGAAACCAATCATGACGATTCTCTTACAATAACCAGACGATAAGATGGCAGCAAAACGACACAATTGCCTGAAATTGTTATTTTCTTCACGCGACGTCTGGACCGTTTCAGCAGAAAAACTCAAGCAGATGCAGATCATTAATTGGCTCCGGCCTCACCCGAGACGGTTTGTTGACCCCAAAAAAAAATCCCGCCGTAGCGGGAAAAGGATTCGGTAACGAGTGCGTGTGATATTAGCTAACGATGATGACTTTCTGATGACACGCAGTGACATTAACCGCAATAGACTTTGGTGATATTCCCCTGTGCATCGGCAAAAAAATTCAGCCTCCGAAGATTAAAATCCATGGTGACGACTGAGTCATGCGCAATCGCCCTGACAGGATTATCAAAACGTAGATCATTCACCGATGACAACGGTTTGCCGATATATTGTTGATAATCAGATGCTCCACACATGTCATCATCAGGCACATAAGTGGTTTGTGTCTTATCATGCTGACTGGCTGACTGGCAGCCCGCCAGCAGTAAAATCCCGGAGACCAGTAACGCTTTTCCATTTAATGTCATATCAATTCCTCTGTTCAACAGTCCATACTTTGCGGACTGACCGTATGAAGGCTTTGCAACAAGCAGATCGTTCTGTGGATTATTTAATAACGAAATGACACCTATGACACGGAAAATCCCTTCGGAAAAAGATTAGAATCTCCTGAAGCTTACCGCTGTCGGCGCGTCAGGGTCGTTTGCTTTTTCGCCAATCCGGCCATTGGCAATACAATTTAAATCATTTAAACTCAAGCAATTAAATAAAAAATCACCACCTGAAAAGCCAGTCAATATCCGGCATGGTATCGAAAGTCCTGGGTGATTGTCTGCCATGACTCGACAGTGATTTGTACCGTTGATATTATTCGGAAGATTCTTAACGCTGAGCGACCGATGAACACTCAATCAGACAAAATAACACTGACCGCGTTCTATCTTGGCAGTTTTGTTATCTACTACCTGATAACACTGGTGATAACGCTGTTCCCTAATTTTGCTGCACTGCGTACCAGTGGCTTACTGGTGCCGGTAATTTGTTTGTTTGAATTTGCGGTCATCTATCCATTGTACCGTTTTTATTGTCAGCGCCGGACAGATATTCCCTTTAATCAGCTTCAGCCGTTGCAAACATTGCTGTTCACGCTGGCATTGCTGGTACTGATGGTGGCGGAAACTCAGTACCTGCTGCCCGAAGTCTGGCTGTCGGAACAGGCCAGCCAGGCACGGAGCTCACAGTTGATTTTACTGATCACCGCAGTATGTCTGGCCCCGGTATTTGAAGAGGTGTTGTTTCGTGGCTTTTTGCTACAAACCTTTCTGCTATGGGCACCCAAAAGCCGGTTTGCCTGTATGCTACTGACCTCTCTGTTATTTGCCGCTCTGCATACCCAGTATGTACACTGGCAATCTATTGCTGCCCTGACACTCTTTTCTCTGTTACTGTGTTGGGCCAGGCTGAAAAGTAACGGACTGGCATTGCCGGTATTTCTGCATACGCTTAATAATCTGATTGCACTGGCTCCGGCATTGTATCTTTCAGCATTCTGACGTTTATACTCCGGGAGACCGCATTGGCCCCCCCAACAGTACAAGCCAGGATTATTTCGGTTGAGCGTTCTCCTGTTCAAAATGATTTTTAAATTGTTCATAAATCGAAATCATATTGGCGGCATCCCCCTGGAGCGGACTGAGTTTTCCGGCACGTACCAGCTCGATGACCAGCTGTAATGCAGCCTGCTTTGGATGTTCTGCGGGTTGGGAAATCGCTTCGTTCATAAAGAGTACCTGTAGGTATTGAATTAAATAACGCAAACCTGAAGTGTAACGCAGTTAACTACTCACTGGCAGGATAACCGCTCTATTTTTCGGTCTTTGATGACGAACGGATGCAATAAAGGCGCCGGATTCTGGTATTACCGGCTGCAGGAAGATGCCAGCACCAATGCTATACTCATCTTCCGGCTGCCGGGACACGAGGATACTGAGCTAAGGAGTCAGTCATGTTAATCGGATTTGTATTATTAGTCAGTGCCTGTGGCAATGATGCCTGTGATGCTTTGCCCGTTTCAGAGCATATTTTTCCCAACCAGGCCAGTTGTGAAATGATGGCTGACCGGATTCATAAAGTGCGCCCGCACGCCGTACTGATTTGCGGGGAAGTTCATCGCGATCCACAACCACAATGATGCACTTTGCATACCGGTTAATCTGCGGCTCATCACCCGCCATTTCTGATGATTAACGTTTTACGCTGAACTGCGGGCATTTTATGAAAGTGAAAAAACAATCCCGACCAAGAAAACCTTCCGGGCGCTGGGTTTATTACCTGTTATATCAGGATATTATCTGGCCCTGCCCTGTCCGTTGGGAGTGGGAATCGGGTTTTGGGGGTTGGCTCCCCTTTTACTACGCACCGACGTTTGAATTTATCGCCGCCGACCCTTCCCGTGTTACTCGTGTTCACTCCTCTGGCAGACCTGCCGGAAACAGCAAAATTCGTCAGGCAATTCAGCATGCCGGACTGATGGCTGAAGAACAGGAGAACGATGAGTAATTTCGGCGGAAAATGCATAGCCCGCACTCACTGCGGGCCAGATACCCTTCAGTTGATTAATGTGTAATCAAGGGTTATTTCGGTGTTCAGCAGCTGAGAGACCGGGCAACCGGCTTTGGCTTTCAGGATAATTTCTTCAAAGGTTTTTTCATCAATACCAGGCAACTCAATCTCACTGACCAGAGCAACCTTAGTGATAGCAAAACCCTCACCTTTTTTATCCAGTGACACATCGGCAGTAGTATCAATACTTTTCGGCGGATGTCCCGCCTGTCCTAGCATCAAAGATAATGCCATAGAAAAACAGGCAGCATGTGCTGCACCTATCAGCTCTTCAGGATTGGTTCCGGGCTTATCTTCAAACCGGGTATTAAACCCATAGGGCTGCTGACTCAGGGCGCCACTTTGGGTACTGACAGTACCTTTACCTTTAATATCACCTTCCCAGTGTGCCGAGCCTTTTTTATGTATTGTCATACTATCCTCCGCTTCAGGGTATAAAGCATTAAGTATAGTCCCCCGGCACCACATCACCGGGTTTTATGAATTATCTTATTTTGCCACATTGACCAGCAGTTCACGGCTGATTTCATTGATCGATTTTGCCCCGGTCAGTGTCATAGCGACACGCATCTCGTTGGCTACCAGTTTCAAAAGATTGTCTACCCCTTGCTGCCCATGGGCCGCCAATGCATAGATAAACGCCCTGCCGAGCAGTACTGTATCCGCCCCCAATGCCAGCATCCTCACTACATCCAGACCGTTACGAACACCGCTATCAGCCAGTATTGTTATATCTCCTTTAACTGCATCCGCGATTGAGGGTAAGGCACGGGCCGTGGACAGCACCCCATCCAGTTGCCGCCCGCCATGATTTGATACCACAATACCGTCAGCACCAAAACGAACCGCATCCTGCGCATCCTGTGGATCAAGGATGCCTTTAATGACCATAGGCCCATCCCAGAATTCACGAATCCATTCCAAATCTTTCCATGAAATTGAAGGATCGAAGTTTTTCGCCAGCCAGCCTATATAGTCTTCCAGTCCGGTGGGTTTACCGAGATAAGCCGAGACATTACCCAGGTCATGTGGCCGCCCCAGTAATCCTACATCCCATGCCCAACCGGGATGTTGTACAGCCTGCAGGTAACGGCGGGAAGCGGCAAAAGGTCCACTCATCCCCGAATGTGCATCACGATAACGAGCTCCCGGGGTGGGCATATCCACAGTGAATACCAAAACTGAGCAGCCTGCAGCCTTCGCTCTTTCCAGGGCATTTCGCATAAATGCGCGGTCCCGTAGAACATACAACTGGAACCACATAGGACGGGACATTACCGGCGCAACTTCCTCAATCGGACATACCGAGACAGTAGAGAGGGTAAACGGAATTCCTGCTGCTGAAGCAGCCCTGGCAGCCTGAACTTCTCCGCGCCGCGCATACATACCGGTCAGTCCAACCGGCCCAAGCGCAACTGGCATAGATAGTGTTTCATTAAATAATTGAGTTTCAAGACTTAATGACGACATGTCATTCAGAACCCGCTGGCGTAAAGCGACTTCAGAAAGATCATCAGTATTGCGTTTCAGCGTGTACTCGGCATAAGCTCCGCCATCGATATAGTGAAACAGAAATGGTGGCAGACGTTTTTCCGCTGCTGCACGGTAATCAGAAGAAGCCGATATAATCATGATCCATTGCCTGTGAATTGCTGAAGCTCGTCAGGCAGACGTATAACTCTTTGCTGTCTGGCATAGTCTTCATCGAGTTGTTGGGTGGTTTTATGCACGAAACTAAGGTGACTGCCTGCCGCCACCCTGGCAGCGGAGGCATCTCCGGCGAGAATAGCCTGTAGCAGATGCCAGTGCTGTTCTGTCAGTTGGCTGACAACCTGCTGGCTGGCAAACATTTGCTGATGGCTTTGTAATACCGAACTGTGCAGTAAACCAAACAGCCCGCGCATAGTTTGTAACAACACTGCATTATGTGATGCTTCTGCAATCATCAGATGAAACCTGGCATCAGCCTGAGCTATCAGGCTGGTATCACTTCCCGGCGGTAATTCGCTCATGGCTTCAAAACAGTACTGCAGACGCTGTTTATCATCGGGGCTGGCACGAAGTGCAGCATGCCATGCGGTACCTGCTTCCAGTGTATGTCTGGCTTCCAGGATATCCAGTCGGTACTCCGGATCGTCAGCTAATAACGTTGTTAGCGGTTCCACAATGACACTCTCTGTCCAGGGAGTTGACCGTTCCCGGACAAAACTCCCACCACCTGGCAGGGTATAAATCACCCCGGAACTGTTAAGTTTCTGTAGCGCCTCGCGAACGGATGCCCGTGATACCTGTAGTTTACTGGCCAGATCACGTTCAGAAGGCAAGCGCATTCCGGCCTGCAATGATTGTTGCTTTATCAATTGCGCCAGTCTGTTTATCAGCAGATTGCAGAGTTTTTCTGATGATTTTGGCATACATTTCTCCGCAGCTCCGGGGGGCAGGAGCTGGCAGTATCCATAGCTACATAAATGTTAACTCAGTGTTGTCAGTTACATCCTAACCCTGTACCAGGCTGTCGTTAACCAGATCTGGTTCAGATCACATACCAAATCAAGGTTCTGTGGACGATGTTACTTTTCCGCTCGGGTTGGTCTGACCAATTGCTTGCTTTATAAACAACAGCAGCAATGAGGTTGGCCCTCTGGTCATTTTCACTCTCAGTCACAGACAAAATAAATATCCTCCGGCAGGTGGAGGTTTTAAGGGCACAAAAAGGCCCTGACCTGAAAGGCCAGGGCCTGCATGACATCAGAGACTATGCTCGTATTCTGTTAATGCGTATGGGTACAGAAGTCGATAACCATCCGGCCTTTAATCTTGCCCTGTTCCATTTCATGGAAAATATCGTTGATATCCTCTACCGGACGTTTTTCAACTTTAGGCACGACTTTACCTTCAGCAGCGAAGCGGAATGCTTCAGCAAGATCCTTACGGGTACCTACCAGCGAGCCTACAACCTCGATACCATCCAGTACCAGCCGCGGGATATCCAGACTCATTGATTCCGGCGGAAGCCCCACCGCGACCACGCGGCCACCAGCACGAACGCAATAGACCGCCGAGTTGAAAGCAGATTTCGCCACCGCAGTCACTACAGCAGCATGCGCACCACCGCATTTTTCCTGCATTATTTTAGCGGCATCTTCTTTTACCGGGTTAATAGTCAGGTCGGCCCCCATCTCACGGGCAAATTCGAGCTGCGCCTCGTTCACATCAACAGCGACCACTTTGGCGTTAAATACATTCCTGGCGTACTGCAGAGCCAGATTACCCAGACCACCCAGCCCGTAAATCGCAATCCACTGTCCGGGGCGAATATTCGATACCTTAACGGCTTTATAAGTTGTCACTCCGGCGCAGGTAATACTGCTGGCCTCCGCTGCATCAAGCCCGTCAGGCACTTTTACTGCATAATCGGCGACCACTATGCACTCTTCCGCCATACCGCCATCCACAGTGTAACCTGCATTTTTCACACTACGGCACAGTGTTTCATTTCCACTGTTACAATATTCACAGTATCCGCAGCCCTGGAAAAACCAGGCTACACTGGCACGATCCCCGGGTTTCAGTGACGTAACGCCAGGTCCAATTTGTTTGACAATTCCGATACCTTCATGCCCAAGGATGACCCCGGTTTTATCACCGAAATCACCATTTTTAACGTGGAGATCCGTGTGACACACACCACAGTATTCCATCTGAAGTAGTGCTTCACCATGCTCAAGAGGACGCAACTTTTTATCAACAATTTCAACGTTATGATCTTTAGTAACGACAGCAGCTTTCATACCAGGACTCCTGTAAAAAGGTGAACAAGACCATGTAACCCAGGCTGAGACCACTGTTACTCAGTCTCAGGCAGTAAGTTTTGATAATTATCACAAAAAGGTTAAATAAACTGACAAGTTCAGAACGAAGTTCACTATACCGGTGACCAGAGAGTGGTGACCAGAACTACATAAACACAAATGATAATAAGAATTTTTTGTATATAACCTGCTGTTCTATGTTCGCCCCAGTCACAGCATCCGGGGAGTATGACGACAGATTCACCTATAGTCCATGCCGGGCAAATCTCCTGTAACCCGCAGTGTCCGCTCCTTATTCATAACATTTGATTTCTATCATCAGAAATATTGCTGAAGATAGACAGGTAGATTCTGATTCAATCGGTTATGCTGTTTTCTGACAGGCAAACCTCACCCTTCCGGGCCATTGGCCGGAGTGGTTATCCCAAAGTTAAGGAGACACTATGTCACAAGGTTTTAATGAACTGTCGGCTAAACGCAGAACTATTTATGCGTTGGGCCCTGATTTGCCGCTGACCGATGACGAGGTCATCTCACTGATTCAGACAGCGATTAAAAACGCCCCTTCCGCGTTTAACTCACAAAGCTCCCGGGCTTTGATTTTGCTCGGTGATCAGCATAAAACGTTCTGGTCCCTGACCAAAGAGCAGTTAAGAAAACATGTCCCGGCGGAAGCTTTTGAAGCCACAGATAAAAAAATTAACAGCTTCGCAGCCGCTGCCGGCTCGGTGCTATTTTTTGAAGACCAGGATGTGGTAACCGGATTGCAGCAGAAATTTGCAGCCTATGCCGATAACTTCCCGATCTGGTCAGAACACAGTACTGGTATTGCACAATACGCCGTATGGCTGGCACTGGCTGAACAAGGGATTGGGGCAAACCTGCAGCACTATAATCCGCTGGTCGATGAAGACGTACGTAACACCTGGAATGTTCCTGCTTCCTGGAAACTGCGTGCTCAACTGAACTTCGGTTCTGTCCAGGCACCTGCCGGCGAAAAAACCTATATCGCTGACAGTGAACGTTTTATCATCGCCCGCTAAGTTACACTGATTTGCAGGCCGGTATCATCACCGGCCTGTAATTTTAGTCGTCTAAAACGTCCAGAGCCTGCTGTAAATCGGCAATCAGATCGGCCGGATGTTCAATCCCTATAGATACCCTCACCGTAGTTTCGAGTATCGCAAAGGCTTCCCGGGTTTCGCGGGCAACACCTGAATGAGTGGTGGTTGCCGGATGGCTGACCAGAGATTCAGTGCCCCCCAGACTGACCGCCTGGCGGAATATCTTCAGCTGGTTCAGAAAACGAAAGGCGTCTGCCTGCGACTGGCCGACATCAAAAGAAAAAGTCGATCCTGCGCCAGTGCATTGCTCCCGGTACAACCTGCCAGCAGGTGTTGCAGGATCATTAAACGGCAAATAATGTACCGCAGTAATTTTAGGGTGTTGGTGTAAAAATTCCGCCACCTGCTGTGCATTATTATTCGCCTTCTCCATCCGCAACGACAGAGTCTCCAGAGAACGACCCAGCATCCAGCAGGAATGTGGGTCAAGCTGGGTACCGATGGCACTACGCATCTGCCTTACCCTGGCCATCAGTTCCCGGTTACCCATCGCGGCACCGGCGACCAGGTCCGAATGCCCGCCAACATATTTTGTCAGAGAATAAACGCTGATATCAGCTCCCAGCGCCAGTGGGCGCTGAAACACCGGCCCCAGCAGGGTATTGTCGCAAATAACCGGGGGACGAAAACCTTGTATCTGATGCAGGTCATCGGCGAGTCTGGCCAGTAACCGGATATCCGCCAGGGAGTTGGTCGGATTCGCCGGTGTTTCGGCGAAAATAGCGGTAATTCTGCCGGTACCGGCCGCCTGTTTAGCGGTCGCCAGCATTGACGAATAATCCAGCGCATCACTCAGTGGCTGACTGCTGATACCCAGGCGGGCCAGCGTTTTGTTAAACAACGTTTCGGTCCCTCCGTATAACGGCTGGGTTTTCAGTACGACATCACCGGGCTGGCAAAGTGTCAACAAAACCGAGCTGATCGCCGACATCCCGGAAGAAAACAGCGCGCAGCGCTCAGCCCCTTCATACAGCGCCAGACGATCTTCGACGATTTCACTGTTTGGATGGTTAAATCTGGAGTAAACCAGCCCTTCCCGGGTCCCTTCAGGCGCTGACTGCCGCCCGCTGGCGACATTAAAGAATGCCTGCCCCTCTTCCGCTGTCCTGAAGATAAACGTTGAGGTCAGAAACACCGGAGGTTTTACAGCCCCTTCGGAGAGTAGTGGGTCATAGCCGTAACTGGTCATTAATGTTTCAGGGTGCAACAGATGTTCTCCCTGACGGGTTTTCAGACTTTTACCATCACTCATTCACCGTTCCTTTTGTTCACTGCCCCGTAAGATGACGGGGATTCGGATATCATTCCCGGGCAGGTCTCTGACCTGTTCCAGGGAGTATTCACAGACCGCCTTATAGTTCAGCCCGGGCACATTCTCCGCACTGAAGTCAGCACTCTAAAATCATAGTACCCGGAACAACTGTTGATGACCCCGTCGGAACCCATAGATAAACAGTCCGATCACCAGCCACACCGCAGCAATACCCAGAGCAAAAGCGTGCATACTGAACAACACCGGTAACAGCATTAACAGACCGGCCACTGGTAACACCCCGTACAGCAGGGTATTGCGTAGCCCACGTTTTTTTTGTTTTACCAGCATCCAGCCGGTGACCGACAGGTGCAGAAAAACAAATCCGCAAATCGCCCCGACATCGACAAATGAAACCAGATGTGACAATCCCTCCGGAACCAGAGCCGCAATGACCGCCAGCAAGCTATTCACTCCCGCGGCCAGCAGAATACTGATCACCGGAAGCCCGTTAGACTCACTCACCCTGCTTAACGCTGGCGGCAAGATCCGGTCCCGGGAGAGACTAAACAGCAACCTTCCTGCTGCTGCCTGACCAATCATGGCCGAGAAGGCGGCACCGAACGCCTTGACGATGGCCAGTAAATCACCCAGCCAGTCAGCAACCGACTGGCTTACTATGCTGTAGTAAGCTTTGCCCTGCATATCCGGATGCTCAGTCAACCAGTGGCTGCTCCACGGGCTGAGCAATGAGGCCAGCCATGTCTGAGCGATAAACAGAGCGCCGGCAAGGAACAGGCAAATCAACGTCGCACGTCCAGTTTGCCTGCGATCGCCATGATTCTCTTCACTAAACGAAGAGATGGCATCAAAGCCCAGGAATGACAGTAATGCCACGGAGACTGATGACAACAGCAGATCGATATGAACTCCCTGAGCACCAGTTATTGGCTGCATCAGTGGAACAGAACTCCCTTTATGCCACACTACCCACGCGCCGCCCGCAAGAATCATCAACAGCACGGCGACTTCAGCACTGACAACCAGCAGGGAAACTTTTCGCGCGCGTTGCAGGCCTATCACATTGAGTCCGGTAGTGACTGCCACCGCCAGCAAAGTCCAGAACCAGACTGGCAATACAGGAAACAGTGCATTCAGTGAAATTCCGCTGAACAAATAGGCGACTGCCGGTATAAACAGGTAGTCGAGCAAAATGACCCAGCCTGCGATAAATCCGGCGGCCGGCGATAAGCCCCGGGATGCATAGGCGTAGACCGCGCCGGCATTGGGAATTTCTGAAGACATGACCGAATAGGACCATGCGGTAAATGCCATCACCAGAGTGGCGATCAGATATACCAGCGGCGTTACCCCCTGGCTGCTGACTTCCAGCGTGCCGTATAACCCTACCGGTGCTGCCGGACCAATAAACAGTAGCCCCATCACCGCCATATCCCGCAGGCGAAGGGTGCGTTTTAGCTGATTCATTCTTTCTCTCTGTGTCGGTGTGCAGCCATCAGCGGCTGGAATGTTTATTTCGTTAGCTGACAGATAATGACACAGTAATAACTAAAACTTTACCGGCTTTCGCCGGTTACAACGGAAATAATGTGATAACTAAGGTTGAGAATCAGAAAAAACAGAACGGGATGTGCTGTGCCAAAAACCGGGCGATAACCAGGTCCATAGGACATGTTTTTTTGTTGGCACAAAAAAAGGGGCTGGCCACTGGCCAACCCCTTGTTCTCTATTAACTTTCAGATGTCGCGTTAGCGATACCTTAGTTAAGACGCTCTCTGATACGAGCAGCCTTACCAGTACGCTCACGCAGGTAGTACAGTTTGGCCTGACGTACAGCACCACGACGTTTAACAGCAATGCTGTCAACTACAGGTGAGTGAGTCTGGAATACACGCTCAACACCTTCGCCGTTAGAAATTTTACGAACAGTGAATGCAGAGTGCAGACCGCGGTTACGGATTGCGATAACCACGCCCTCAAATGCCTGCAGACGTTTTTTAGAACCTTCAACGACCCATACTTTCACTTCCACGGTATCACCCGGACGGAATGAAGGTACATCCTGTTTCATCTGTTCTTGTTCAAGTTGCTTGATAATGTTGCTCATAATTAAATCTCTTATCCTGGGTAAACTGATATATAGGGAAGACTATTCTTCCGCATCATCATGTTGCTGCTGCTGATTTTCATCACGAAACTCACGCAGCAATTTAGCTTGCTCTTCAGTCAGAGCCAGGTTTTCCAGAAGTTCAGGTCTTCTAAGCCAGGTGCGGCCCAACGACTGCTTCAGACGCCAGCGGCGAATTTCGGCATGGTTACCCGACAGTAAAACCGGCGGTACTTCCACACCCTCTAACACTTCAGGCCGGGTATAATGCGGACAATCCAGCAATCCATCAGAAAACGAATCTTCATCAGCCGATGCTTGTTTCCCGAGGACTCCCGGGATAAACCGGGCCACCGAGTCAATCATCGTCATTGCTGGCAGTTCCCCGCCACTGAGCACATAATCACCGATTGACCATTCTTCATCAATTTCGGCGTCGATTACCCGCTCATCAATACCTTCGTAGCGTCCGCACACCAGAATTAACTTCCGGTCTGCCGCTAATTCGCAAACACCCTGTTGGTCCAGTTTGCGTCCCTGAGGTGACAGGTAAATTACCTTAGCGCCCTCACCTGCCGCTGCCTTGGCTGCGTGGATTGCATCCCGTAAAGGCTGCACCATCATCAGCATCCCCGGTCCACCCCCGTAGGGACGATCGTCGACAGTACGATGCCTGTCGTGTGTGAAGTCTCTTGGACTCCAGCACTGAATGCTGAGCAGACCATTTTTCACAGCCCGGCCAGTTACCCCGTAATCGGTAATCGCACGAAACATCTCTGGAAACAGGCTAATCACACCAATCCACATCGCGTTCGCCGTTGGGTTACCGTTAAGTCCGGAGATCAAAAACCAGGATCCCAGTCTACTTCAATTGTGCCAGTAGCGAGATCGACTTTTCTGATAACCTGTTCATAAAGAAAGGGTATTAGCCGTTCTTTCGCGCCAAATGCATCTTTCAGGTTGGCCTTCACCACCAGAACATCGTTCGAGCCGGTTTCCATCATATCAATGACTTTTCCCATCCCGTAACCATCGACGTTAACTACCTGACAACCTATCAGGTCCTTCCAGTAGTAATCGCCTTCTTCCAGTGTCGGCAGTTGCGTCGAATCAACCAGTATTTCGCAATTGGTTAACTGTGCCGCTGCATCACGATCATCAATGCCTTTGACTTTGATAATCATGTCCTGATTATGATTTTTCCAGCCCTCCAGTTCAATCTGCTGCCATTGACCGGCACGCTGAATAAACCAGGGTTGGTAATCAAAGATACGCTCAGCATCTTCAGTGGATGAAAACACCTTGAGCCAACCGCGAATACCGTAGGCCGCTCCCATTTTTCCTAATACCAGCGAATTCATCGGAGGTTGTGCGGTAGTTTTTCTGGTTATGCTCATGTTCGCCACCGTGACAGATTAAGCTGCTTTTTTTGCTTCTTTAACCAGCGCGTGAACGCGGTCAGAAACGGTGGCACCTAAGCCAACCCAATGTTCAATGCGGTCCAGATCCAGACGCAGTGCTTCAGCCTGACCAGAAGCCACCGGGTTGAAGAAGCCAACGCGCTCAATGAAACGACCATTACGCGCATTACGGCTGTCAGTAACGACAACCTGATAGAACGGACGCTTTTTAGCGCCGTGACGTGCCAAACGAATTGTTACCATAACATCCTCTTTAGTTAATAAAACACCCGGACCCCATCGAGGGCGGGGGCCGGGTGCAATATAAAAAGCCCGAAAATTTTACTCGTTTGGGCGTAAAAAGCAACCTGTTAAGTAAATTAGCTTCCGGGCTTTTAGTTTTCCGGCTTAACGGCCGGGAAATCCTGGCGGCATCATGCCTTTCATGCCACGCATCATCTTGGCCATGCCGCCCTTCTTCATTTTCTTCATCATCCGCTGCATATCATCAAACTGCTTCAGCAGACGGTTGACATCCTGAACCTGCAAACCACAGCCCATCGCGATACGGCGCTTACGTGACCCCTTAATAATTTCCGGTTTTTCACGCTCTTTACGGGTCATGGAATTGATAATAGCTTCCATCCGGACCAGCACTTTATCGTCCATCTGTGATTTCACGTTGTCGGGTAACTGACCCATTCCCGGCAATTTACCCATCAGGCTGGCCATTCCGCCCATATTGCGCATTTGCTTAAGCTGTGCCAGAAAATCGTTCAGATCAAAGCCATCACCGGTTTTCAGCTTTTTCGCCAGCTTTTCAGCCTGGTCACGGTCAACTTTGCTTTCGATATCTTCAATCAGCGATAACATATCCCCCATGCCGAGGATACGCGAAGCTATACGGTCCGGATAAAAGGCTTCCAGGGCATCGGTTTTTTCACCCATCCCCATAAACTTGATAGGTTTACCGGTGATATGACGAATAGACAGTGCTGCACCACCCCGGGCATCACCATCCACTTTCGTCAGGATAACCCCGGTCAGTGGCAAGGCTTCGTTAAATGCTTTCGCCGTATTGGCCGCATCCTGACCGGTCATGGCATCCACCACGAATAACGTTTCTACCGGGTTAATCGCCGCATGGACCAGCTTGATCTCGTCCATCATCGCTTCATCCACATGCAGACGACCTGCGGTATCGACCAGCAGCACATCATAGAATTTCAGGCGTGCTTCGCTTAGCGCATGTTTAACGATATCAACGGGTTTTTGGGTGACGTCCGACGGGCAGAAATCAATTCCTACCTGGTCTGCCAGGGTCTCCAGCTGTTTGATCGCCGCCGGGCGATACACGTCAGCAGAGACAACCAGCACCTTTTTCTTCTGCTTTTCTTTAAGAAACTTGCCTAACTTTCCGACACTGGTGGTTTTACCGGCCCCTTGCAGACCGGCCATCAGTACCACTGCCGGGGGTTGGGCTGCAAGATTCAGAGTATTATTCTCAGCACCCATTGCCGCGATCAACTGGTCGCGAACAATTTTGATAAATTCCTGGCCCGGAGTCAGACTTTTATTAACGTCCTGACCCACCGCACTCTCTTTAACCCGTGCGATAAAATCACGGACCACGGGTAGCGCGACGTCCGCTTCCAGTAACGCCATGCGTACTTCACGCAGAGTGTCTTTAATATTGTCTTCTGTCAGCCTTCCGCGGCCGCTGATATTGCGCAGTGTTTGCGACAAACGATCGGTTAAATTATCAAACATTACCTTTCACTCTGAAAATTTTGCGAAGCCGCCCGGGCGACATTTTTCGGGGAGTATAACATGAAGCGCAGCCGATCTCTGCAATTGACCGTGAGATCGTTT
Organism: Tatumella sp. UBA2305; assembly: GCF_002345795.1. Taxonomy (NCBI): domain Bacteria; kingdom Pseudomonadati; phylum Pseudomonadota; class Gammaproteobacteria; order Enterobacterales; family Erwiniaceae; genus Tatumella; species Tatumella sp. UBA2305. The sequence goes on along the minus strand of NZ_DDVT01000020.1, from coordinate 175,681 downwards.
GGCGCGAGTCGTTGCTGACGCTATACTGCCTGTCTGAACTCTCAATGATGACTAACACGATACCCTTATATGTCAGTTTTTGCGATTGTGGCGCTATTTGCCTATTCACTGAGTCTTGCCCTGATCATCCCCAGTCTGTTAACCCGGGGAAATGGCTGGCGGCGTATGGCTATGCTTTCAGCGATTGTTGCGTTGATTACCCACGGTGTCGCGATTGAGCAACGGATTTTTATTCTGAACTCAGAACAGAATTTTAGTTTGCTAAATACTGGCTCGTTGGTCAGCCTGATGATTTGTGCGGTAATGACGATTGTTGCTTCCCGTAACCGGGGATGGCTGCTGTTGCCTTTTGTGTACGGATTTGCACTGATTAACCTGGCATTTGCCACCTTCGTGCCCAATGCTTTCCTGACTCACCTGGAAACCACCCCAGGGATTATGATTCATATTGGCCTCGCATTATTCTCCTACGCCACCCTGATCATCGCTGCATTGTATGCATTACAGCTGGCCTGGATTGATTATCAGCTCAAAAATAAGAGACTGGCGTTCAGTCATGATATGCCGCCACTCATGGTGATAGAGCGCAAGATGTTCCACATCACTCAGGTTGGTGTCGTACTGCTGACACTGGTGCTATGCAGCGGGCTGTTTTATATGCGTGACCTGTTCTCTGCGGAGAATGTCGATAAAGCAGTACTTTCCCTTCTCGCATGGTTTGTGTATATCGTGCTGCTGTGGGGACATTATCATGAAGGCTGGCGTGGACGCCGTGTTGTCTGGTTCAACTGCAGTGGAGCAGTCCTCCTGACCATGGCCTATTTTGGCAGCCGTATTTTACAACACCTGCTAACCCATTAATCTATATAAATAAAGGAAGTTCGCGTTGGAACATGTTTCAACCACATCGCTCATCATTACCCTGGTCGTTATGGTACTGATCTCTGCCTGGTTTGCGGGTTCAGAAACCGGGATAATGACACTAAACCGTTATAAACTTCGCCATAACGCTAAAAACGGTAACCGCGCCGCCAAACGGGTGGAGAAACTGCTATCCAGACCTGACCGGCTGTTAAGTCTGGTGCTGATTGGCAATAACCTGGTCAATATTTTAGCCTCTTCCGTCGCGACTATTGTCGGTATTCGTTTATACGGTAACGCAGGTGTCGCTATCGCGACAGGGATCCTGACATTTGTGGTGTTGGTATTTGCAGAAGTTCTGCCTAAAACCATCGCAGCGCTCTACCCGGAAAAAGTGGCCTATCCGAGCAGTTTTTTACTGGCTCCGCTGCAGGTCATTATGATGCCGGTGGTCTGGCTGCTAAATTCCATTACCCGGCTGCTGATGCGGATGGTGGGAATTAAGACTAATGGTTCTGCCAGTTCAGCACTCAGTAAGGAAGAATTACGGACTATTGTCTATGAGTCACGGACTTTGATGTCACGCCGTAATCAGGACATGTTGCTGTCGATACTCGATCTGGAAAAAGTCACTGTCGATCACATTATGGTGCCACGCAATGAAATCGTCGGGATTAATGTCAATGATGACTGGAAATCGGTCATCCGCCAGCTGACACACTCACCGCATGGCCGTATCGTACTGTTTCGCGATACCCTGGATGATGCGGTAGGTATGCTCAGGGTTCGTGAAGCCTGGCGGATGATGACTGAGAAGAAAGAGTTCACTAAGGAAAACCTGTTACGCGCAGCAGATGAAATTTATTTCATACCCCAAGGGACGGCACTGAACACCCAACTGGTGAAATTTCAGCGTAATAAAAAGAAAGCAGGTCTGGTAGTTGATGAATATGGTGATATTAAGGGGCTGGTGACCATCGAAGATATCCTGGAAGAAATCGTCGGGGATTTCACTACCTCCATGTCGCCTACTCTTGCGGAAGAAGTCTTACCGCAGAATGACGGTTCGGTATTGGTTGATGGCAGCGCTAACGTCAGAGAAATTAATAAAGTCTTTAACTGGGACCTGCCGGAAGATGGTGGCAGAACCATTAACGGTATGATCCTCGAGGTTCTCGAAGAGATCCCCGAAGTTAACCGTAAGGTACAGATTGGTCACTATGCCATCGAGATCCTCGACGTGCAGGACAATATGGTGAAGCAAACCCGGATTACTCCGCACACCACGCTACAGCATTCGCTGGGGTAAGCTGCCAGCAAGAAACTACTTCCCGGGCAGGATTTTTCGCTGATAATAAGAAAGGCGTCATGCAATGCATGACGCCTTTCTTTTGCCTGAGCCGGTAAACCGGCGGGCGGACTGCAAAACTAGATATGCAGTTCTTTCAGGGTTTCTGGCGGCAACGCCAGCTCTTCGTTGTGGTTCACACGGACATCATTCTCGATAATGTGACGAGCGATATCCTGTGCTTCTTCCAGTGAGTGCATCTGGTAAGTCCCACACTGGAACTCGTTCAGTTCAGGAATTTTACGCTGGTCAGTCACTTTCAGCACATCCTGCATCGCCGCTTTCCAGGAGTCAGCCACTTTCTGCTCTGCCGGAGTACCAATCAGGCTCATATAGAAGCCGGTACGGCAGCCCATCGGTGAAATGTCAATAATTTCGACGCCCGGGCCATTCAGGTGATTACGCATAAATCCGGCGAACAAATGTTCCAGGGTATGGATACCGCGCTCAGGCATAACTTCTTTGTTCGGAATACAGAAACGTAAATCGAACACGGTGATGGTATCGCCATGCGGCGTATTCATAGTCTTGGCAACACGGACAGCCGGCGCGGCCATGCGTGTATGATCAACGGTAAAGCTATCCAACAATGGCATATGGTCACCTCTTTTAAAAAATTTTTTTCGATCAATGAAACTTTTTCGTCAGCCCCGCGTCTGAATATATGAAAGACGCGCATTTGTTATCATCATCCCTGACAACAGAGATGTTACTTTGGCCACAGTGATGTGGCCTTTTCTTTTTTCAGCCTTCCCTGCCTGCCAGATATTCTTCAAAACTCAGTGTATCCGCGGCTTCGATTTTGGCCTGCGCAGCAAAAGATTCCTGCGCCTGGCGACGAAATTCTTCTTCGGTCAAGACTTCCAGCGGTTCCTGCAGTAGCATCTGGCGATATTTGTCTGCCAGTTGGGTTCCCGCGGTTGCCAGTCCCTGCTCTTGCATTTCCTGCAAAATCTTAGCCGAATAAGTTTTCTCCGGATCATCTAATGACTCTGACAACCTGCGACACACCTGCTGGTAGGCATCATCCCCGTTAGGCGCATCCAGAACCTGAGCAATACGTTGCAAACCTGCAAACATCTGCTGGCCAGCATCTTTCAGTGAATAAATTTGCTCTCCACAACCGGCGCTCAGTTTCAATCCAGGTTTGCGTCCTTCCATGACGACCCGATTCCAGTTACCCCGGGTACATTGCAATTCCTCAGAACTCATTTCCGGTGCTTCTGCCAGTGCACACCAGATCAGGAACATATCCAGAAAACGGATCTGTTCTTCGTTTATCCCCACCGGGGTAAACGGATTGACATCCAGTGAGCGAACTTCGATATATTCAATTCCACCACGGCTCAGTGCCGCCGAAGGAGCTTCTCCGGCACGAATCACCCTCTTCGGCCGAATTGGCGCATACAATTCATTTTCAATCTGCAACACATTGGTGTTTAGCTGAATACGTTTGCCTTCGCGGTCTGTCACACCAAGTTTAGCATACTCTTCCGAAGGGGTTTTGATGGCTTTTTTCAGGGCGGCAACATAGCCTTCGAGAGAGTTAAAGGTGATCCCTAAGGCACTCTGTGACTTATTGGTATAGCCCAGATCGCTGAGACGTAAGGACGTTGCGTACGGCAACCACCATGTCCCTTTACCGTTACTTTCTAATGGCAGACTACCTTTGCCCTGAGGCAGAAAACTTTCACAAATCGCCGGTGAAGCGCCAAACAGGTAAGGAATAATCCATCCAAAACGATAATAGTTACGAATCAGCTGCAGGTAGCCGGCAGAAACTTCATCTTTTGCCTCAGCAACAGCATCAATGCCCAACCTGGCCTGCCAGAACGACTCGGGTAATGAGAAATTGTAGTGTAACCCCGAAATAACCTGCATCAGCGAGCCATAGCGATGCTTCAGCCCTTCACGGTAAACCGTTTTCATCCGGCCAATGTTCGAGCTGCCATACTGGGCCAGAGTGATATCCTGCGGGTCATTAATGATGCATGGCATACTGAAAGGCCACAACCGCTCATCACCCAGTGAACGGGTAACGTAACGGTGAATATCACGCAGAAACGCCAGCAAATGCTTAATATCACGATCTACCGGAGTGACAAACTCCAGTAAAGACTCCGCAAAATCGGTAATAATCCAGTTATGGGTCAGTGCAGAGCCCAACGTTTCAGGATGCCCCTGTAACGACAGTTGTCCGTCTGGCTGAACTCGTAATGTTTCCCGTTCAATGCCACGACCAATGCCTTGTACTACTTCAGGGTGCTTTTCCAGCCAGCTTAGTGCTTCAGATACGTCAGGTATCACTGTCACCTCCCACGGTGATAATTATGTCTTATAGTTCTGTACGATTGCAGTGTAACAATGAACCAAAACGGACGATAAACCAAATAATTGCCATCCCCGCTATGGCGGCAGCAACGGTTGCCACAGATCCAGGTGGTTACAGGTGTCGGACATCCACAACATCCATCCCTGCAGCTTTTGCGGCACGAACGCCGAAGTCCGCATCTTCAAAAACTACGCAGCGGTTAGCCTCTACTCCCATAAGCCTGGCACATTCCAGAAAAGTCTGGGGGTCGGGTTTATGCTGGCTGACATCATCCGCAGCCACCACGACGCTAAACAGATGACGAACCCCAAGGTGAGTCAGCAGACGTTCCGCCATGCTATGACTGCTGCCGGTACCGACGGCCATGGGCAGCTTGCCGTGATACCTTTTAGCCACCTCAATCAATGGTAATAACGTCGACGTTGCCAGTAAAAATTTGTCCAGTTGCTGCTCTTTTTCACCAGCCAGTTGCTGGGGGTCCAGACTGGCATGATTAGCTATAACAATCTGTTCGGCGATTTTCCAGCCCGGAGAGCCATTAAGAGCAACCATTTGTTCGAAAGAGAATGTCAGGCCGTGCTTTTCCAGCACTTGCTTCCATGCCTGGCGGTGTGCCGGCTCGCTGTTTACCAGCGTGCCATCCATATCAAAAATAAGCCCGTCATAATGATCGTACATAGTAACTCCAGACTAAACCGATAAGTCGTTACTTTATATTAATGCAGGTGAATTGTCGCCGTCCGAAGTAAACCGTAAATGCTAACAACAATAAACAGCTAACGGACTGATGTTCAATGCAAAAAATCAGCTAAGCCGGATGATCAGAATTCGGGTACACAGGGGGAGGATTGCCAGATAAAATAAACAATTTACGGGGTGTTTCGGGAGCGGAGATTAACTCCGGACAGAAAAGCGCAAAGAAGTGAGACTATGAGGCAGGTGATGGTGCATCCGGGAGGATTCGAACCTCCGACCGCCCGGTTCGTAGCCGGGTACTCTATCCAGCTGAGCTACGGATGCAGTACAAATATCAGAGCAGTAATACCAACCACCGGATAATACAACTTCCAGTCGCTGGCAATTCAAACTTTTCCCGCGCCTGGTTACCGTGATTGTTAACGATATAGCTTTCAGGAAATGGTGCATCCGGGAGGATTCGAACCTCCGACCGCCCGGTTCGTAGCCGGGTACTCTATCCAGCTGAGCTACGGATGCATCGAAAAACAATTGATGGATTTGTACAACCTGGAAAACTACACGAGAATGGTGCATCCGGGAGGATTCGAACCTCCGACCGCTCGGTTCGTAGCCGAGTACTCTATCCAGCTGAGCTACGGATGCATTTCTGAATTCTTGTATAATGCAGAGTGCTGACATCACATCTTAGTAACGGATTAACAAGCGTGATTTGCCGTTTACGTATGGTGCATCCGGGAGGATTCG
>NZ_DDVT01000020.1:66551-169667 GCF_002345795.1 Tatumella sp. UBA2305 | reverse complement strand
AGCCTCTCGGCCACCTCACCACTTGTTACTACGCTACCCGCCCCGACGCTGTGCTTAAAACTGCGCTTCGTCGCTGCGTTGGCGCACATATTACTTCCCCCGACTTATAAGTCAAACAATTTTTCCGCAAGATTGTTTGTTTGCGCGTTTAGTCATCAATCAGGGCATTTAAAAGCCAAAAAGAGTGTATTTTCAATGGCACAGCGACTGAGAAAGAGTCAGGGATCACTTAAAAAAGGGGCAAAAAGATGGCGCGCCTCGTCAGATACGAGGCGCTGAATCTGTTAATAGTCCGGCTGCTGGGTTTTTTCTGCCTGAATACGCTGGTAGATCTCTTCGCGGTGTACAGACACCTCTTTGGGAGCATTCACGCCTATACGTACCTGGTTCCCTTTAACACCCAATACCGTGACCGTCACCTCATCGCCAATCATGAGAGTTTCACCAACTCGACGAGTTAGAATAAGCATTCTTTGCTCCTTGAAAGATTAAAAGAGTCGGGCCAGTTCTGGCTCCCGGCAAATCCATCGTATAACGCATTGCTATCTATTGACTACGACTGATACAGAAAATTCAATCAGCCCGCCAATACATTTCGCTAATAGTTAGTTTAGCCGAAATACACCATCACTACCTGACTTTATCATTTTAGGTTGCTTATCGTGTAAATAACGCCCTGAGAATGATCCACGGGCGCATTCACCGGTAGCTTGTTTATCTTTTACAATTTCCCGCTGACCAGGGCTTCAACCCCTGCCAGAGCCGCTGGTAATGCAGAAGGATCGGTCCCGCCGGCCTGAGCCATATCCGGACGCCCTCCTCCTTTTCCACCGACCTGACTGGCAATAATACCGATCAGTTCCCCTGCTTTAATTCTGTCAGTTAAATCTTTCGTTACACCAGCAATAAGCGATACTTTACCTTCACTGGCAGTTCCCAGCACAATGACGGCAGATCCTAACTGGTTTTTTAAATCATCAACCATAGTACGTAACAGTTTAGGTTCAGTGTTACGTAATTCGCTAACCAGCAGTTTCACACCTTTAATCTCTACCGCTTTGGTCGCCAGAGAGCTGCTTTCCTGCGCGGCCTGCTGATCCTGCAACTGCTGCAGTTCTTTTTCCAGTGTACGTACCTGTTCAACCAGTGAACGTACTTTTTCATTCAGATTGCTGCTGTTCGCTTTCACCTGATGAGCAATATCCTGTAACTGTTGATCCTGAGCGAATACTGTCTCCAGTGCACTTTCCCCGGTCACCGCCTCGATACGGCGGACACCTGCTGCAGTGCCGGACTCAGAGATAATACGGAACAGTCCGATATCACCGGTACGGCTGGCATGAGTACCACCGCACAGTTCCACCGAAAAATCCCCCATCGTCAGTACACGGACTTTCTGATCATACTTCTCGCCAAACAACGCCATAGCGCCATTCGCTTTAGCGGCTTCCAGATCCATGATATCAGTTTCTACGGCCAAGTTACGACGCACCTGCGCATTAACGATGTCATTGACCCGACGTAACTGCTCAGGCTTCACTGCTTCAGTGTGAGAGAAATCGAAACGCAAATATTTGTCATTGACCAGTGAGCCTTTCTGCGCCACGTGATCACCTAATACTTCACGTAATGCTGCATGCAGCAGGTGAGTTGCCGAATGATTCAGACGAATCCGTGCCCGGCGGGCTTCATCCACCTGCGCTGACACGCTGTCACCCACCCGCAGGCTACCCCGGGTCAAACGTCCAACATGACCATTGGATTTACCGTATTTTTGAGTATCTGTCACGGAGAACGTGGCTCCACTGGCGTTCAGTACACCGGTATCACCGACCTGACCGCCCGACTCACCATAAAATGGTGTCTGATCGAGAATAATGACAGCCTCTTCAGTTCCAGTCAGTTGATCAACCGCTTGTCCGTTCACGAAAATGGCGGTGACTTTTGACTGTTCCTGCAAATGCTCATAACCGGTAAATACAGATTCGCTGTCAACTCTGATCAGGCTGTTATAGTCGGCACTGAAGCCACTGGCATCACGGGCTCGCTGACGCTGTGCTTCCATTGCAGCGTCAAAACCAGCTTCATCAATTTTCAGATTACGTTCGCGACACACATCAGCGGTGAGATCTGCCGGGAAACCAAAGGTGTCATACAGACGAAAGACTGTTTCACCGTCCAGAGTATCCCCTTTCAGTGCTGCCAGTTCTTCGTCCAGCAGAGCCAAGCCACGCTCCAGGGTTTTTGCGAACTGTTCTTCCTCTGTTTTGAGTACTGATTCAACATGAGCCTGTTGCTTTTTCAGGTCTTCGCCGGCACTGCCCATGACATCAATCAGCGGTTGTACCAGTTTATAGAAGAAGCTCTCACCGGCTCCCAGCATATTTCCATGCCGGACAGCACGACGAATAATACGACGCAATACATAACCACGGTTTTCATTCGACGGTATAACACCATCAGCAATCAGGAAGGCACAGGAACGAATATGATCTGCAATGACCCGCAAGGATTTATTGCTCAGGTCGGTGGCGCCGGTCACTTCAGCCACCGATGCAATCAGGTTACGGAACAGATCTATCTCGTAGTTAGAGTTTACATGCTGTAGTACGGCACTGATACGTTCCAGCCCCATTCCGGTATCGACCGAGGGTTTCGGCAATGGCAGCATGGTTCCGTCCGGCTGACGGTTAAACTGCATAAACACGATATTCCAGATTTCGATATAGCGATCACCATCTTCTTCAGGACTTCCCGGAGGACCACCCCAGATATGATCGCCATGGTCGTAGAAAATCTCGCTGCACGGCCCGCAAGGCCCGGTATCGCCCATCTGCCAGAAGTTATCTGACGCGTAAGCACTGCCTTTATTATCACCGATACGAATAATCCGCTCTGCAGGAACCCCAATATCATTTGCCCAGATATCGTAGGCTTCATCATCGGTCTCGTAGACGGTGACCCAAAGACGCTCTTTAGGCAGGCTGAACCACTCAGCTCCGGTCAGCAGTTCCCACGCGAAAGCAATGGCTTCTGATTTAAAATAATCACCGAAGCTGAAGTTACCCAGCATTTCAAAAAAAGTATGATGGCGAGCGGTATAACCCACATTTTCAAGATCGTTGTGTTTACCACCGGCACGAACACAGCGCTGCGATGTTGTGGCGCGCGTGTAATCGCGTTTGTCCTGACCCAGGAAAACGTCTTTAAACTGATTCATACCGGCGTTGGTAAACAGCAACGTCGGATCATTATTCGGTACGAGGGAGCTGCTGGCTACAACCTGATGTCCCTTGCTCTTAAAGAAATCGAGAAACGCTTGACGGATCTCAGCAGTACTCTTGCTCATATATATCCTGGTATCACGCTAACGGAAGTTCCTTTGGGTCCGGGCAACCTGTAGATCGAGGTCTGCCGGTGACAGTGGAACAAAAAAGTGGGAATAAGATAAGTTTTCTTCACAGGGAAGTAAAACCTCATTATGACTCAGCCGGAAAAATTTACCAAAACAGAACGAATATCCTCCATCAGAAACCCTCTGGAGTGTAAAAATCGCTGTAACCGGGCTTTTTCGCGCGCTTCTGTTGGCCATTTATGACCATATTTTTTTCTGGCAACATTTTCTGCCTGTTGTTGCCAGTCGATATCAGTTTCAGCCATTTCCTGATTGATCAACTCCCGCTCAACCCCCTTTTGCTGCAAATCCTGACGAATTCTCTGCGGTCCGTAGCCATTCCGTCCGCGGCTTTGAATAAACAACCGGGTAAATCTCTGGTCATCCAGCCAGCCATTTTCTTCACACCAGGCGATGACTGACGCTAACGCCGTTTCATCAATGGCTGTATGGTTCACAGCATCCCGTTGCTGGCTACGCCATACAGAGTGGCGAATTTTTTCTTTCAGTTCCTCTACCGAATGGTCTCGCTGAGCCAGCAGTCGCGTGGCTTTGTCCAGCAAAGAGGAAAACATAGGGTGACGTTCGGTTTCCGTAAACAGCATGACGGCTCCTTTTCCTGTCGGATATCACAGTTACCTCGTCATTTTACCTGCACCGACAATAAAAAAACAAAAACGGGAGATGGCCTGACAGCCATCTCCCGTTTGTACGATAATCTGTAGATTATCTGTCTCAGAATTCCTGATGATCCTCGCTCATTTCATCCTGGCTGGCAGACTCTTTGCCAGTTTCAGACGATTCCTGAGTCGGATTATTTAGCAGCATATCACGCAGTTTCTGTTCAATTTCTGTCGCAGCCTGAGGGTTGTCGCGCAGATAGTTGCTGGCATTCGCCTTGCCCTGGCCAATTTTATCGCCGTTGTAACTGTACCATGCACCGGCTTTTTCAATCAGTTTGTGTTTAACACCCAGGTCAACCAGTTCACCGTAGAAGTTGATGCCTTCTCCATACATAATCTGGAACTCAGCCTGCTTAAATGGCGCAGCGATTTTGTTCTTCACAACTTTAACCCGGGTTTCGCTACCAACGACATTATCACCTTCTTTGATAGCACCGATGCGACGGATATCCAGTCGTACAGAGGCGTAAAACTTCAGTGCATTACCCCCGGTCGTCGTTTCCGGGTTACCAAACATGACACCAATTTTCATACGAATCTGGTTAATAAAGATCAACAGAGTATTAGACTGTTTCAGGTTACCCGCCAGTTTACGCATCGCCTGGCTCATCATTCGTGCTGCCAGCCCCATGTGAGAATCACCAATCTCACCTTCAATTTCGGCTTTTGGCGTCAGAGCGGCCACGGAGTCAACAATAATGACATCCACTGCGCCTGAACGAGCCAGCGCATCACAAATTTCCAGAGCCTGCTCACCGGTATCTGGCTGCGAGCAGAGCAGGTTATCAATATCTACACCCAGTTTTTTTGCATAGACCGGATCTAACGCATGCTCGGCATCGATAAATGCACAGGTTTTACCTTTACGCTGGGCTGCAGCAATAACCTGCAAAGTCAGTGTCGTTTTTCCGGAAGATTCAGGTCCGTAGATTTCGACAATACGACCCATAGGTAATCCACCGGCACCCAGGGCAATATCCAGTGACAGTGAACCGGTTGAAATGGTCTCAACATCCATAGTGCGGTCTTCACCCAGACGCATAATGGAGCCTTTGCCGAATTGTTTTTCAATCTGCCCCAGCGCTGCGGCTAAAGCCTTCTGTTTGTTTTCGTCGATCGCCATTTCAACTCCTGATTATGCCGGATTAGCCAGGCAAATTTGTGGATATTCTTTGTCTCTGTTGGAAGCAATTATACTGTATAGTCATACAGTATCAAGTTTATTTTTCCAGAAACTCACCGCACAGTGTCCGCAGCGCAAATGCCACGGCCTGAGAGCGAACGCTGTCCCGGTCACCGTCAAAATGCCGACACTCAGCCAGCACCCGGCCGTCAACCGACGCAAAGCCAAACCAGACCGTGCCGACAGGTTTTTCATCACTGCCGCCGTCCGGCCCGGCGATCCCACTCACCGACACGGCATAATCGGCCCCTGCCGCTTGCAATGCACCGATCGCCATCTCGCGAACCGTTGCTTCACTCACTGCCCCGTGAGCCTCCAGCGTGGCGGCACTCACCCCCAGTTGACTTATTTTTGCCTGATTACTGTAAGTGACAAATCCCTGTTCAAACCAGGCTGAACTGCCGCTGATATCGGTAATGACTTTGGCTATCCAGCCACCGGTGCAGGACTCCGCGCTGGTGAGAGTGGCCCCCTGTGACAGTAAATACTGTCCGGTAGTGATGCTTAACTGACGTAAATCCTTATCCATCCGGTGTCCTCCGTGTTGCAACATTAATGATCCAGCTTCAGTGACAGAAGATACCAGGGATTAATTACCGCTATCAAGCCATAACCGTTTTCATGAGCTCTGTATCGCGAGAGACTACCTAAGCGATTTTAACAATCACAAACGCTGTACAGTTTACTGTGAATTGCCACACAACAAGGTACAGTACAGAAGCCAATAACAGGTGGTACCGGCAACTGCCTGGTGAGAGGAAATTAACTCTTCTTCACAAATTCGGATTTCAGTTTCATCGGACCGAAACCGTCAATACGGCAATCGATGTTGTGGTCGCCCCCGACCAGACGAATTCCTTTCACCCGGGTACCTATTTTGAGCACTGATGAGCTACCTTTGACTTTAAGGTCTTTGATAATCGTGACCGAATCACCTTCAGTCAGTAAATTGCCGTTGGCATCACGGACATTCATCATCTCGTCATTCGGGCTCGCCTGAACGGCAGACCACAGATGTCCGCATTCTGGACAGTTAAGGTTTTCACCATCCTGCCAGCTATAGGCGGATTGACATTGTGGGCAGGGAGGAAGTGTTTGCATCATTAGTCCTTATCATGACATCAGGCAGAGGCGCCGGCAAAGGGCGCCATCCTATATCCATACAAAGACTAAGGGAAGTCATACCGCTAAAAAACTCCGTTACTCCTGGCATTACGCACGGCTTCGCCCAACTGCCATACGGCCATGGCATAATGTGTACTGTGATTATAACGGGTGATGGTGTAGAAATTAGGTAGCCCAAACCAGTACTGGTAACTCTGCCCCATATCCAGACGTAACAGACTGACCTTCTGAGAAGCGGCGAGTGGTGACTGAGGCATCAGACCGGCGGCAGCCAGCTGACTGACGGTATAGCCGGCATTATAACCATTATCAAGGTAAGGGGCCTGCCCGCTGGCAGGGATAGCTATCGCCTGCCCGGGTTGCCAGCCGTGCTGCTGGAAATAATGGGCGACGCTGCCGATAGCATCTACGGGATCCCAAAGATTAATGTGACCGTCACCATCAAAATCGACCGCATATTGTTTATAAGCAGATGGCATAAACTGGCCGTAGCCCATTGCACCGGCAAAGGATCCTCTCAGTTCCAGTGGATTATCCTGCTCACTGCGGGCCATCAATAAGAACGTTTCGAGTTCACTGCTAAAGTAGGCGGACCGACGCGGATAATCAAAGGACAAGGTCGCCAGCGCATCAAGGATCCGGGTTTTGCCCATTACGCGACCCCAACGGGTTTCCACCCCGATGATACCGACAATAATTTCCGGAGGAACACCGTATTGCTGCTGAGCCCGCAGTAAATCACCCTGATACTGGTTCCAGAAAGCTACGCCATTTTTCACATTACCCGGAGTAATGAATTTGTTACGGTAACGTATCCAGGCGCCGTTAGGGCCGACCGGAGCGGCGGCGGTGGGAGCCTGGCGGTCCATCAGACGCAGCACGTAATCTAAGCGCCGGGCCTGTCCCAACCATGACTCCAGTTGCTGGCGATCAAAACCATGTTTTGCCACCATCATATTAATAAATTTTTCGGTTTCCGGACGCCCGATAAAATCACCTGAAAGCATTCCCTGTGCAGCAGGAGGTGCCTTTAGGAAACCTCCCTGTGGCACGGTAGCAGAGCGTGGTACATTTTCGGTTTTACTACTGCAGGCAACCAGCAGCACGAATAACGGTAACAAAGAAATTTTGTAGCGCATCAGAAACCCATCAACCAGAAGCAGACATTCGCCCATGTTAATGCTTTGTTTAACCGACAAACAGTAGAGTCGGGCAAAAAAACACGAAAAAAACCAGGATTATCGAATAAAATAGTAAAAATCCTGGTGATGACGGGGAAAAAATATCATTCCGGGGGGATAAGAATAGCCGAAAAAATGGTCCTGCCGCCCTGTTCAGGGAACAGCGGCTTAGCAGTTTACAGAAACAGTGTATTCACCGGTTCATCTTCCAGACCGGCAATGTAGCAGGCAAATCGATAAAATTCAGCCCGGTTAGCCGCGCCCATTTTACGGCTGATACTGCGATAATGCGCGCTCACTGTTTTCCCGGAACGGTTAAGCATTCTGGCGATATCATGACAATGATATCCTTTACCAGTCAGCACCAAAACCCGGTACTCAGCCTCTGACAACTGGGTATAACTTTTCAGCTTTGAAAGAGGACCCCGAAATGGTGCGCCGACTGCAGTGACAAAATTAAGTAATTTTTTTATCTTCAGCGCAATATCATCTATCGGACAATTACGACTGAGAAATGGAATATACCAGGTCATTACTTGTGAAGGCTGGCCCTTCATCCCACGATGTCCGGAAACAACCGGCAGACTCATAGTGATGACATCTTCTCCAAATATTATCCCGGCACTGTTTTTCAGGCAGAATGACGTCGATGAGACAAAATGTATATCGGATTTATCACCCTGATAATACTGATACAGCAATGATTTAATCCCCATCACCTGGTAAATATTTGATTCCGTAAAACAGATTTCTAACGTCATCCATTACACCTGCATTTCGTCCACGCTTAATGAGTAAGATAAAACCCCGCCCCCGGGGATTATCCATAGAATAAATAACAACAACCGGTAATGCCGGGATTGCTGGATTATTACACTGTCAATTACACGAACTATTAACTCAGTCTGTTGCCGGATAATCAGACCACATCATATTAAAAATGAAAGTTTTCACTTTGTCCCTGACACCATGGTGATAATCCCGGCTCCCCCGGTGGGGAAATATAATCCAGACCTGATTAACGCTGTATTCTTATAAAAATTAGCTGAGACTAAAGGTATCATTCCCCTTGTCATAGTGCCCATGAATAAACAACTCAACCGGCTGAGGCAACCAGTCGATCAATGCAGAGATAGCGAAAGAGATGATACCATACTTCCCCTGAGACTCTCCGCCAGTTAATACACGAACAGTTAATGTCTCAGGAATAATCCGTGGTTCGAAACGTAAAACAGCAGTATGAATATCTTCTCGTATCGATGGCCATTGTTGTTCACTATCATAAGCTAATCTTCGGGGAATACCATAATTTATCGCCGATTCGGCTAATTGATGATAGCCTTTCTCCTCAAGAACAGGCTCGATATTGGTATGATTAAATAACTCCAGCAGTTCATTAATTACCAGTTGTCGCATTTTTTCAGAGGTTAATGGTAAAGAAGACTCACCAGAACCTCCGGCATTAATTCCTGTAAGTCTTTCCGCTAATGCTGGTGGGTACCATAAAGGCTTCATTCTATTTAAATCCGCATGGGTTGCTATACGTCACTGATCATCACCGGGGAATAAAAAGAGTTTATCCGTGAGAGTCCGTAAACAGGGCCTGGTATTATTAATAGTAAGGTCTAAGGGTGAGAGACGAAATAATAGTGGCTGTTGTGACGGTTCAAACAACAGATCATCCGCATCCTCTACCAGTTCTGGTAATGCAAATAGCTTATCGATCATCCGCCCCTGCCCAAGCAGGTGTTCTGTTATCGTTTGTCCGGCATCCAGTGGCTGAAGTTCACTCTGTCGGTGTGTTACCGCAGCGGGTTGACTCTCCCGTGTCGGTATCCCGGCAATTTCTCCCTCAGAAAGATAGCGGATGTATTCCTGTTCCAGCATTTTGAGAACATCACTATCAACCGGCAAGGCTTCACCGGCCAGAGGGGGGCGGGTCAGATTTTCGCCCACATAACTGCCGACAGGCAAAATATCATCGATCAGTAACACACCTTTCATATCAGGTTTCCTTGTTTTTGAAGTCATGGATTTCTGACGAAGTGCCTCAGACTACTCACGCCTGACAGACACCCAGTCTGGCATACGCGATGACAAACTTAGCCAATAAAAACATTCCCGGAACCACTGACAATAACAGCCCCACAACCGGTAACATCACCCGATCTGGCCGCCGGAAATCCTTCGATAAAAACCTGACCGGAACCGCTGCATACAGAAGCAGCCACATGAGTTGCAGCACAGGTGGCTATACTTCCACCGCTGATAGCTGCTGGCTGACCATTAATAAATACCGTTGAGGCACCACAGATGATTGTCCCGCCGTGGCTGGTTAACTCACTGACTCTGGCCGCGCTTAACATATTCACTCCTTCTCAATAATATCTTTTTAGTCTTACCTGCCTTTATTTAATCACTTTTTTCGCCACCAACTCCGGATCCGGACTAAAGGGCGGTGTTGGTGTTGGTGTTGGTGTTGGTGTTGGTGTTGGTGTTGGTGTTGGTGTTGGTGTTGGCGTAGGTGTCGGTGTCGGTGTCGGCCGGGGTTCCGGACGGATGTATAAGCCTATCAGTCCCGCGACTGAAGGCAGACCGGGCATACCCACTATCGCACCACAACAACAAACATCAGGGCCATAGGCAGGTCCGTCACCAGGGTTAATATCCACCTGCCCACCTTGCAGGATGAGCTGACTACTACCAATTATTCGCACTCTGGGTGCGCTAATCACCAGTTCCCCTCCAGAAGTAAGCGTCATTATTCCACCAGCGCAGAAGGTCGCTGCCCCACCCGCGGCCAGTTGGTGAGCGCCCCCCACCGCAATAGCATGATATCCACCGACCGCCGTCATAAACGCACCGCCGACATTGATCCCTTTAGCCCCTGCTACATTATCGTTCTGAGCCCCTCCGACCGTGATGCCCACTATCCCGCCGACGGCCAGCTGACTATTACCACTGATGGCTACGGTTTCATCCGCACCAATAAATACATTTCTCGACTGCCCTACTATCTGCTGTTCATTTCTTTTTGTCAGGCGATGCATATCCAGTTCAGCCTGCTCCTGGTAGATTTCCGCCCCGGGTTTATCGTCGAAACGGATACCATTGAAATTATTACGCCCTCCGCCAAGTGATCGACTGATCAGCCCGCTTTGCGTGGCATTCTGCGGCAATTCCCAGGGAGGCATAGTAAAGTTGTTGTACAGACTGCCAAGAATCAGCGGCCGGTCTGGATCACCATTAATAAAATCAACGATAACCTCATGACCAATTCTGGGAATGCAGATACCACCAAACTGGGTTCCGGCCCAGGGCTGACTCACCCTGAGCCAGCAGGAGTCTGATTCACGGTTAGTGCCGTAACGGTCCCACAAAAACCGAACTTTGACCCGACCGTATTCGTCTGTCCAAATCTCTTCTCCTGGCGGTCCAACCACCAGTGCAGTTTGCGGCCCACAGGTTCTTTTTTTGGGGATAGTACGGGGATGCCGGTAAATCTCAGAGGAGGGCTGCACACTAAAATCACAATGCACACTAAAGCTGTGACCGCTGCTGCGTTGTTGGATCTCACTGATCTCCAGCCTGCTCCGCAGCACCAGATATTCACAGTTTGCCTGTTCCAGCGGATAGCGTTGTAAAGTAAAACGGCAACCAGTGACCAGTGTCGAGACCGGACCAGACCCGCTGCTACGGAGCCCCATCGCCCTCCGCTCTTCCATGCGTACCCTGGCCAGCAGTTCACCCGTTGCGGTATTATCAAAGTTACCAGGCCAGTCAAAGATCTCTTGTTGACCAAAACTGATTTGCTGTGGCTGGCTGTCAAGCGACATAATATCGGCCCGGGAACGGGTAAAATCATAATCATCAGTCACCCAGCGTCCGGGCGTGATCGTCTGCTGGTAGTGAAACTCTGCGATATAGTCCGCATCTTTGTGCGGGGCATGTGCCGCGTAGTACAGTGGCTGTTCAGGAGAGGTTTTGTGGCTGCGAACATTATCTACCAGCACTAATTTGTGCTCACCTTCAGAGTGTTCAAAGAACCAGTAAATCCCCCATTCTTCCATCAAACGCTGCATAAAATTAAAATCTGTTTCACCGTACTGCACCTGAAAATCGAGTGGCGGATAAACCGTAACCAGGCGTTTTTCATAAGGGAAATCATATTCTTCAAGTATCTGGTCAATAATTCCGGTCACACTCTTATCACGAAAGATCCGGAAATCTTCGGTCAGTTCGGCAAGATATAACCAGGGCCTCAGTACTATCTGGTAAACAGCCTGATCCCCCTGGCGGCCAACATAACGCATTTGCTGAACGATCCCCGATATTTCCCGCGCTGGCAGGAGAGTTACCTCTGGCCGGGAGCCTCCACCCTGCTGCATGCTGACCGTCATCTGTTTGCCAATCAACGAGCGGATATCAATATTCGATGCGGCCTGCCAGTTAATCGCAGGGGAGTCCGGAGTCATTGCGGTTACGGTGTAGCTATATAACCCGGACAAAGATTCCTCGCCCTTAAACTGAGAGATCACCAGTCCCGGTTCACCGGCTAAGTACGGCATTGCTGCACTTTTTAGACAGATTGTTCGTTGCATATGTCACCTGTATGAAGGGTTGCTGGCCGACAGTAGTTCAACTCCCTTCGGCCTTCCCTGGCGTTACCCGCCGCCCGTTCGGTTAACGGCAGCTAAACCGCCGGAGTAATCTCACGACCGGTTGCTGTTCAGAGACCAGACCGTTCGACGAAAACACCACTTTTTTTCCTGCCGGATTAAATTCGGCTGTCAGCTCTCCCGATGGCTGAATCCGCAGAGCGTTAGCGCTCTCAAGCCAGCGAAACAGAGCCCAGGGGCCAGTCCACTGACTGACACCGATATCTCCGGGATGACTGGCAGTCAGACTCAGAGTCACCGGTCGGGAAGCGATTCCCTCCGGCCATTGCAGATTAAGAGGGCGAACCGGACCGTGGGAATAGCTCAGTTTCTCTGAGCCCATCACCAGCTCAAGCCGGTTAATTGCAGGAGAAAGATACTGAACAGACAAACTCAACGACAGAGAGGGCTGATGACTGTCACCCCGTGGAAAAAACAGGCTGCGAATTTCCCTGGCCCTGCGAAACAGTTGCAGGGACTGATTCTGCGGATCTCCCACAGGGATATTGATAAATTTCCATGGGTTTACCGTGGTATCGACTTTATCGGCCAGATGCTGACGGAAGTAATTGTCGGCAATCCCCCCCGGGGCAAAAAAACGGCTAAAATCTGCCAGACTGACATCCCGCTTGCTGTCTGCGAACGGATAGCGCCCGGCGAGATTTTTGCGGCAAAATGCCCCGGGGCCGTCACTGATTCCGCTGGAACTTCGCCCGACAGAGATACTCCTGATCCGTAGTGAGATCTGATCAAGTAATGGCAGAATGATATTCCTGAGTGGATCCGGCCAGTTTTGTGAACCGGCCTGCAACCCGGCGGCCAGTACCGGCCAGGTGGCTGGAGCCTTTGAGGTCAGCGGGTCCTCATTCAGTCGGAACAATAACTGCAGCTCATTAAGCTGGCCCAGTAACTGATTCAAACCGTTTCCGGGTTCAGGCGGCTGATTCTTGATAAAACCTTTTTCACGTCCGGTGACGAACTGACGCAACCCGGTAAAGTGACTGTCCGTGTGCTGCCATACCAGTTGATCCAGCGTCTCAGACCCGCGCTGACCGGCACTCATCAACCGTTGTGATGCCGTGCTGTTGGTGACGGCGCCGGCGACTGCAGGTATCCAGGATTCCGCCGATAACAATGTGGTTTCAGCCACCAGCCGTTCAAGTAGCCTGACCAAAGGAGACCCGGCAGTCACTAACCGTGAAAGCCGGTAAAGATCCCTCTGCTGCCCTGCTTCTGTAGACTGCGGGCCAGTCATCTGCGGCTGTGAAATACGGATGCTGCCCAACATTTGCTGCCAGTAACGGGTGTATTCGTCCAGATAACGGATAAGGACATCACGACTAAGTGCGGCTATTTCTGTGATATCCGCAGCCCCGGAGCCGTGTTCACTGTTGTTCATTACCTGCCAGTCATCCCTGTCCAGACCAGACAACAACAGCAGTAGCTGTTTTCTGAACTGCAAATATCCCCGCGCAGTAAACAGTCCGTCGATATTTTGTTGCGGGACATCCGTACGTTGCACAAACCATTTCCCTTCCGCTCCCTCACTAAGAGCTGCCAGCGAGAATGCCGGCGGTGAAAGAGAGGATAAGCGCTGTAACAACTGCTGGTATATTCTTGCCGGACGGGGTTGCCGGGCCAACAGTTCACGGGCCCGCAGGATTAACTGCGGGTCGGCCTCCTCCCCGCGTTCACGTTCCAGGGGATAACTAAACAAAGCTAACAGGTCCGGGCCGAAATCAATTTCGCTACGATAATCAGGACTCTCCCCGGACGGGAGCAATGCCGGAGAAAGCATGCTGGCAAGATAAACCGCGTCAGCCGGGACTACTCCGTAGACCATCAGGTAAATTTTCAGCTGCCTGAACAATATTGCCATATCGCCCCGGGCTACCGCCTGCTCCAGTGCCACTCTGGCATAATCCTCCGCCGGCGGAAGCAGTAACTGACGTAGCGCTGACTGATAAACTCCTTCGGAAACCTTAGCCACCTCACCGTCCACAAAGACTATTCGCCCCGAATCCTTGTCAGGCTGCTGTGATAATCCCCTTAGCCCTTCCAGCAGTCGGGCGATAGTCGCCAGACTATGTTCACGTTGCAGATAATCCTGTTGCTGATGCAGCAGGTTCAGCTGATATCTTACCCCCTTCAGGTAGCGGGAATGGCTGGCAAAGCTGTTGGCCATCCCGTAAAGCAGCCCGCAAATGATTAACAGCAGGAGTAAATATATCGGCCAACGCAGCCTGCAGAAGCGAAGAAACGTCAGCCGGGTATCCTGAGCGAGCTGCTGATCATTGATAATCAGTTCGCAAAATAGCTGCTGAAGAAAATACGGACGTCCTTTGATATCTTCTGTCTGAGCATCCGCCACCGTTGTTTCAGCAGTCTGAGTGTGAGTTTCCTGAACAGCAGTGAACTGCGAATGCCAGCGGCTGATAATTCCCGGGGCATAACTGCAGACTTTCCGGTCTGTCTGCCCACTGCTGGTCAGATAGACTCCCCGCAGTGCAGTTCGCGACGATAAATCCTCATAGAGGGAAACAAAAAACAGTGAGCAAATAAATTGTTCTGACCGCTGACAAAGCAGTTGTAATTCCTCAGGAAATGTATACATTGCCCGACGATTCTCTAAATCATACTCACTCTGCAAACGACGGTTCAGACCTGCATCTATCCTCTGCAGGAGCTGGCCTAAATGCAGGTGAACATATTCAGCCACTGAGGTACTCTTTGTCTCCCGGGGCAAAGTGACCCCCCAGATCTGACGTCGTTCTGTATCGCTCAGATAATGAAAATACTCCTCAAACCCCTTAAGTCGATCCAGATGAGTCACCACAACATAGACTGGAAAACTGATACCCGGAATCTGTTGTAACGCCGCTAACCGGGTTCTGAATACTCCGGCCAGTTCACTGACAGAGGATTTATCACCTGTCAGAAGATCAATCGCTGAAACAGTGATTATGGTTCCCTGAACAGATTTTGATGGACGATATTTTTTTAACAGACGAACAAATCCCTGCCATTTATCCACCGACGTTTCCGGTTCGCTGATAACTTCTCCACGGCTTTCAACATATACCGCATCATTTGCCAGCCAGCAGTGACAGTCAGCCTCATCAGTTTCGTGGAATTTTTCGGCTATCGATTCCCCCCCCGGTGAAAAATAATGGCCCGAACGACAAACGGCCGCTGTTTTTCCTGACCGGCTGGCACCTAACAGTAAGTACCAGGGGACACGGACCGGCTCTTTGAAAATAAACCGCCAACCATGTGAAACCGGGGGACGTCGTGTCGTCCTGCGGATAACACGGCTCAGCATCCGTCCTGTCTGACTAAATGTATCTGTAGATTGCCGGGTAACACGTAGCTGGCGACGCCGGACCGAGCGGCGATAAAGCAAAACCCACCCGGACAACAACACCGTGACCAGTATCGCGATGAGCAGGACGCTGAGGATACGAACCGCTATGCCAGTGAAATGGCGGTCCTCCTCGCTTCCCGGATACACAGCAATAAACCAGACCAGCAACAACAGCACGGCAATGACGGCAACACCCAACAGAACTCTGAATAAAGGGTATGAAAAAATTCGGCTGACATAAGACATTAAGAACCTCACCTAATAAGTGACAAAAAGCTCAACCCGGCGATTTTTAGCCCGGCCTGCCACGGTGGAGTTACTACTGACTGGCTGCTGGTCGGCCAGCCCCCGGACCGTAATGTTGTTCTCCTCAATCCCATTCCGGGTAAACAGCCTGGCAACCGCCGCAGCACGCTGTAGTGATAACTGTTGATTATCAGGAAAGGCGGAATAACGGACCGGCAGTGCATCGGTGTGCCCCACAATCACTACCCGCCCGTTGACCCGAATGATCTGCTGAGCAATTTTTTTTAGCAGATTGCTGGTCGCAGGAGACAATAACGCGGAGCCGGAACGAAATGAGGTGTCCCCCTGCAACGTCACATGACTCTGTTGCGGAGTCTCATTCACCGTAAGTAAGTTTTGACGAATCTCTTCCTGTAACAGGTTTTTCAGGCGCAACCGGCTCACAGCGACCGGCGATGGATAGCGAAAATTCTGCAACGCATAAATTCCGGCGATCAGTGGCTGCTTTTCAGCAAACAGCACCATTTTTTCTGCCAGCCAGACAGCACCGAGTATCACAACCGCGACCACCAGACCATTAGGCCAGGAAACAGCAAATCGCCTGGCAGGAAGTGGAGGCTTCCCGGGCAAATCCCCCATAATCACCGGGAGCTGGGCGGTTTTCTGGTAGTTCTCCGCCAGTACCAGCAGACGCTGACGGATCCCGTAAAGTTGCCGGTCACCTTCGGGCAAAATGCTGTAACGTCCCTCGAATCCCAGCCCCAGAATGCGTAACAGGATGTTCAGTACATCGGAATAGTCAGCAGGATGCATTGAAATCCGGCCAATCAGCAGGAAAAACTTATTACCACCATCGTTATCATTCTCGAAATAATTCAGAAGGTTACTCTGTGACCAGCCGGTAGCAACCCCCCAGGTTTTACTGTGTGCTGCCTCGTCCAGAGCGGTACACAGGCAGTAACGTACAATGGCCATTTTCTTCCAGGGAATATTAGTTTCGTCGCATAGCTGGGTGAACCGGGTTATTTCACGTTTAAGGATCTCTTTCAGCCATTGAACATGTTGTAGATCTTCAACCGAATCCGGAAGGTCAGCCAGTACTCTTAGCAACGGTGCGCAGGCTTGCTGCAGAGGGCTGGTGGCGGAAAGAACAGATTCAGGGGTTTGCCTGTCGGTCTCCACAGACAGGAGCAGTGCGCTGAGTTCTGGCGACAGACTGGCCGTTGTCCAGGGTTCCGGGCCAGGCCCGGTATGATTTGCTGACTCTCCTGTCTCCCAGATATCCTGGCGGTCCAGTAAAAAATCGCCCCAGGATTGGGCGGAGTGGTCACTGTCAGTACCAGCCGCACTGGTGGTTTGAGAATCTTCAGGGTGTTGGTCACTGGTCATGATGCTCTGATCCCCCAAAGTTCCATGCTCAGCCCCGGAAAATGCCCGGCGACATGAAGAGCCAGTGCACCACTGGCAGCGATACTGCGCCAGATATCACAGTCACGCAGTAATTCGAAATAGACATAACCCGCCTGGCATGGGATCTGCCTGGGAGGCTGGCGTAATGGCAGCAGTAACAGCCCCGACAGATGAGAACGAACCAGCTCCGGAAGTTGTTGGGGGGAGCTGATTTTACTTTGCGATAAAAACTGCTGTTGCAGGATATCGGGAGCCATTCCGGCTTGGACTGCCAGAACGACTGCTGAAAATGCAGCAAATTCTGCCGGTAGCAGCTTCGCTGTCCACAGGCCATTGCCCTGCGGTTGCAACTCAATCATCTCCCCGGCTCTGACTAATACCTGGTTCAACAGATCATGAACTTCGTCAACCAATGGACGCAGAGAGGGATACAACTGTGAATGCTGATAACCTGGCAAGGGCGAGGGCTTCCTGCTGTCGACCCGAATATAAGTCGATAATTCGGCAGCCAGGGACGCCAGAATCTGGTAGAACACCAGCGGTGAAGATTCAGGAATCTGTTTCAGACAATCCAGTTGCACCTGGTAATTATTGAAAATCTGCAACAACAGATAATCTGTCAGATCTCCGCCGGCAACAGTACCTCCCTGACCTGACGACAGGTAGCTGGCCAGCATTTCTGCCCGAATCTTCAAAAGCCCGCTCAAATGATTCAGCCAGTCGGTCAGTAAAGCGCTGGTCCCGAGCTGAGTGACGGGCGGCAGGTAATCATCATCATGCAGTTCCACACTGCCATCAGGGCGTATCGTCCTGACACGGGCTACGGGCAGACCAATCCATGATTCATTCATTTCCGTTTCAGAACGGAGTGCCAGCCGTAATCTGCCCAACTGAACAGGCTTTACCCCCTGGCGGATCGCGTTACTGTCGCAGATATCTTCCTCCATGGCGCAAAATCTGGCCAAAGAGCCCGGTTCATCGGGATTAAAAATGGTCTCATCACAGTTATCTAACCGCAGCGGCACTGCCAGCCAAAACACCTTGCCGGCATCTGAGGGCTGTAAGGTCACTGGCACAGGTAATGCCGCATGCCCGGGCAAATCAAACGGCGTACCATCGGGGAACACACCCACTGCACTCCGCATGACCAGCTTTCCGTATTTCAGCGCCTCATGGTCTGTTTCACAGCGGCTAAAACCCCAGAAAAAAATGCCTGATGAACCGGAGCGACGGTGAATAAAATATTCGAGATAGCGCTCCTGTTGCTGAAAAATTTGTGGGCGCAGGAAAAGCCCCTCACTCCAGACGACTTTATTCGTTTTCATGGTTCATTCCGTTTCACCAATAGTCAGTTCGGATTTTTGAAAATGCGCATAAAAGGCGTTGTGTTGCGGGAGAATTAGCCTGCGCCACACTGTTGGCTTCCAGCCGGGCGAAAGTTTTACACTGGATTTCCAGCGCGCATATTCAATTTCACGATAACCACCGATCACACCAATTGCCGCAACCTGCTCTGTAATATGCAGCGACAATTTCCTTGTTTCCCCGGGTGTTAATACCCCGTCATACAACTTTGTGATTCCATTTTGTAAAGAACCTTGCCTCCTGCCAGTAAACCCGAAGTAATTGCTCTCCTTAAAAAATTCAGTGTCTGCCAGACTAAACAGCATAATACGTAAAGGCGCCGGTTCTCCGGAAATATTCGGGTTAATATCGCCATCGGCTGTTAATGTGACGTTAATAACTCCTCCGGAACTTTCAGGACGAAAAAAACTACAGGAAGCGGAAACAGTGATCATTATCACTAATAATATCTTTCTTATCATTATCCTTTATACCCTGTTCCTCACCCCTGATATTTTCCGTCAGTCTCAGCGATTCTCTCACTGCTGATAATTCACAGGCAGCCACTATTATCTTAAGATGACATTTTCGTTCTCACGAATACTGCCGGATGTCATACCACCATCCGGCATCACGATTAGTTTTTCTGATTGGCTTTAATGTCATAACTGGCCGAAATAATCCCAGACTTATTACCTTCGGCATTTTGAATGACGTAATCCTCAGTAAACTTAGTAAAAGAGAAGGTCACTTCCTCTACAGGCCGGTCGTCATTACTGGCATTACCTGAGAGGCTCACCCGGGTAATGATGGCATCACTGAATTTTATCGTCAGATATTCCAGGGGATCACCTCCCGCTTTTCGTATCACAAAATCAATATTTTTAATATGCTTACCAGACAAACAGAAATTTAATAAGTTAGGGCTGGACTTATCGACATAATGAGTAAAATTAAAATCTTCTACTGTCGCTTTCCCGGCCCCCCCACCAGAACCGCTGTGCATATTTGAATGCTGAAGACTCGCCCAATTCCAGGTAAGAACTTCAATTTCATTTTTGTGGGTGGCATCCAGTGATTCACCTTCAATGCCTTCTATTTTTAAAAAAATATCCTGAGCCATAATAATCCTTTTATGAACAGTTCGTGAAACAAGTGATAATGGAATTGAATATCAGAACACAGAAAAATCATTCCCCTGAAATTCAGAGTAATCTATCCGCAGGTTATGTTCCGGTCAGATATTCAATCGTTTATTGCCGTTTTCAGGCAACATCCTTTAGTGACGGAAGTCGGGCAACCATTCTCAGTGATACCGTCAGACCTTCTAACTGAAAATGAGGGCGCAGAAAGAATTTCGCCTGATAATATCCCGGATTATCTTCTGCATCCTCGACAATAACCTCAGCCGCGGCCAGGGGTCTCCTGGCTTTAGTTTCCTGAGAAGAATTTTTCGGATCTCCGTCTACATAATTCATGATCCAGTTATTCAGCCATTTTTGCATCTCTTCACGTTCTTTAAAGCTGCCTATTTTGTCCCTGACAATACATTTCAGATAGTGAGCAAACCGGGTACAGGCGAATAAATAAGGCAGACGCGCTGAGAGGCTGGCATTTGCCGTGGCATCCGCATCGTAATATCCCGCCGGTTTCTGTAACGACTGGGCACCAATAAACGCGGCGTAGCCGGTATTTTTACGGTGAATCAACGGAATAAACCCATTTTTCG
Organism: Tatumella sp. UBA2305; assembly: GCF_002345795.1. Taxonomy (NCBI): domain Bacteria; kingdom Pseudomonadati; phylum Pseudomonadota; class Gammaproteobacteria; order Enterobacterales; family Erwiniaceae; genus Tatumella; species Tatumella sp. UBA2305. Next base: position 149,350 of record NZ_DDVT01000020.1, on the reverse strand, counting down.
CCAGCTCCGCTTCACGGCGATCAGATATCGCAATTTCTGTCGGACATTTAATATCAATCCCGCCGTCATCGGTCGGGAAGGTGTGGCAGGGCAGATTTTCCACCAGCCCGCCACTTTCCACTCCGCGAATCATAGTGCACCAGCCATACTGCCTGAATGAACGATTTACATTCACTGCCATGGAATAGGCGGCATTCGCCCACACATACTTGTTATGATCAGCACCGTCAGTCGCCTCTTCAAAGCTGAACGCTGCCACCGGCTGGGTAGCAACCCCATAGGGCAGACGGGCCAGAAAACGTGGCATTGCCAGGCCAATATAACGGGCATCTTCAGACTGCCGTAATGTATTCCAGGCCGCATATTCCAGGTTTTGGGTAAATATTTTGGTGAGATCCCTGGGGTTCGCCAGCTCCTGCCAGCTTTCCATCTGCATTACCGCGGGTGCGGCACCCGAGATAAACGGAACATGTGCAGAGGCTGCAATCTGAGCAATAGATGCCAGCAAATCAACATCAGGAGGCGAGTGATCAAAATAATAATCGGCAACCAGACAGCCGTAAGGCTCTCCGCCCAACTGCCCGTATTCTTCTTCGTAGATTTGTTTAAATAGCGGGCTCTGGTCCCAGGCAATGCCTTTATAGCGCTTTATGTTACGTCTCAGCGTTTGCTTGGAAATATCCATAAAACGCAGTTTTAATTTTTCATCCGTTTCTGAGTTAGAAACCAGGTAATGCAGCCCACGCCACGCACTTTCCAGCGTCTGAAACTGGGAATGATGCAGTATCAGATTAATTTGCTGCGTCAGCTTACGATCTATTTCAGCAATCAGTGCCGCGATGTTCAGATAAGCGTCATCCTGGGGTATCAGCGAATTGGCCAGCGCCTGTTCTGCCAGGGTTTTCACCGCATTTTCGACCGCGGACTGGGTCTGCCGGCTGCGGGGCTTAAACTCTTTCGCCAACAACGCACTGAAATCTCCTGCTTCTGTGGTTGTCATTATGGGCTGTGGTGCTTTTTCTTCCTGAATAGCCATCTCCGATTCCTCCGGATTATCTGTTTTCCTGTTCCTCAGAAGAACAGTCTTGTACATCAGGCCTGTTCGCCAGACTGGCAAGCAGTGTTTTATCCTGCAAAATATTCATGACCAGACTCTCAGCCCCGGCTTTACCATCCATATAAGTCTGAAGGTTTGCCAGTTGTGTGCGGGCCAGCAGAAGTTCTGCCAACGGAGGGACCTTGCGCGCAATAGCATCTGGCAGGAAATCATCAATGCTTTCAAACGTCATATCGACCGGGATCACCCCGCCGTCGCTCAGGGTATTGGGCACGGTGAAAGCTACCCGTGGCTGGATCGCTTTCATCCGCTCATCAAAATTATCAATATCAATGTTGAGGAATTTTCTCTCTTCTGCTGCAGGCTGGGGGAGTTTGCTCAGTCCGGATAAATCGGCCAGCACCCCCATGACAAATGGCAGTTCAATCTTTTTTTCGCTGCCATAAACTTCAACATCATATTCAATCTGTACCCGTGGAGAACGATTCCTGGCGATAAACTTCTGTGAATTTTCCTTAGACATAATGGCTGTTACTCTCTGGTTGAAGAAAATTACAACACTGTTACAGGCAACTGTTACGTGTCATTAGAACAGGACAGCGTAAGCGTCCTGCCGCTCAGTGCCTGTATTACTGATAATCGACGGTGATACTGGCTACCGAATGCACATCACCAGAAGTCGCGGCGAGCGGTCGTGTAGAGAAATAGCTCACACTAAACTGATGACTCACCGCCCCTCCCGCGGCCGGAATGACATAATCCTGCGCCGTTGCGGAATCATTAATCACCATCTGAGCACCGCTTTCATTACGTACGCGAACCTGAACATTGCGACTGTAACCTGTCCCGGTCTGATTCAGCAGATTACCGGTTGCACTATCCATCGCTGCCGGATCACTGTTGAATACCAGTTTCATCGTTTTACCCGACGGACATCCCTCCAGTCGGATACTGAAAGGCGTACTGCCGGCCTCTCCTCCGTTATTTCTCAGGGTAATATTGGAAACCCTCGGCATAACAACTGTCTCGCTGCTGCTGCTGCCATTGATCACCACATCACAGGTTTCATCGACAAATACTCCCTGAAAATCCACATTCAGCGGTGTACCAAAAGTCATTGCCTGAACCGAAAAACAACAAACCGACAGAAACAGATACCGGCAACAGCAAAGGCCTGTATTGCGTAAACTTAGCGACATATCACCTCCGCACGGCTAAGCTTGCCGTCTGTGCCTGAGGCCATTATTTTGGCGACCGCCTGGCTGGTGCCGATGGTACAAAGCCGGGTATTGGTAGCCGAATTGACATACAGATGGGCCGTCGCTGCATTCCACCCACGTATAAAAGCCATTCCCCCCTGCCCCACAATGCCCATTGAAGCCCCCTCGCCATCGACCAGCTGGCTGCCAATGGGCAGGAAATTTCCTGACACATCACGAATAACCAAAATCAGAGGTTTTCCGACAATCGTTTTCACTTTGACAGGTATCGCCGCTCCCATGCGTGGAACAACTACCTGTTCATTTTCCAGCACATCCACCGTATCCGGAAGACCACGGGTATTCACCGATACCTGATTTTCACGATAAGGCGTTAATGACGGAGCGATGGCATAGCCCCGGCTATCGATTTCCGCTCCATAACCATTCATCAGACGGGCACCGGTTGCCCCTGGTGCATTGACAATAGCGAACGGGTAATCACCCAGCGTAGGCCCGGCAGTGATTCCGCCGCTGTGCCCGACCAGACTGCCGTTGGCGCTAAGTGATAACTGTCGTGACTGATCGCCCACCGACAGAGTCGAGCTAAACTGACCCGCGGCCGTGTTGTAGCTACCATTGCCATTAAATGCATAGTGGGTCGTATCATCCCGGCTTTTAGTCGTTGTCGTCCCTATACCGTAACTCAGCGCATTTTGTTCACCCCGGCTTCCCGAGGCATTCATCTGCAGGAAGTTATTACCACTGCTATCGTGGCTGAATGTTGAATAAAGACTGTTAAACAACGGTTTATCACTAATGTTATACCGGGGGCTCAGAGGAATACTGGCCGACAGCAGAATACTGTTATTGTTATTTCCCTCACCGTCAAAGCTACGTCCTACCCCAATCGACCACGAGAACCATGGATGTGATTTACTGAAAGTGATGGCATATTGATTCACCGGACGACGATCATTCCAGTACTGGTAAAAACTACCGGACAATGTAATACGACTGTTCCACGGTAGCGGCTGAGAGATATTTAAAGAAAAGCGCTGCTTTGTCCGGTAGTCAGTCAGATAGTAATCACGATACATTCCGTAGCGTTCGGCAGCCGCATCCCGCAGTGAATAGAAGCCCCGCGATGAATAACGGTAAGCCGCCAGATTGATATTAGTGCCGGTAATATCCATATATTTGCTGAATCCAAGATTAAAACTGTTCCCGGTAGAGGTTTTATTATTCTTTAGGCGGCTTTTGGCGCGGGTAATATTCATCGATACCCCGCCCAACGGCGTATTAAAGGAGTGTCCGGCAGCCACCGACAGATAATTTTCCGAAAACTGTCCGCCGCCATATAAGGTATAAAGGTTGCCTAACCCGTACTGATAGAACCCCTGTAAAAACCAGGGTTTTTTCTGCATTCCGCTTTCTGCCAGTTCTCCGGCCGCAACAGAATAGCGGGAAACACCGGTATGCAGCAGCATTGGCGGGGCAGAAAACGGGACAAGGCTGCTGCGACGCTGGCCGTCGGCTTCGATAATCGTCACCTGTAAATCACCACCATATCCCATTGCTCCGACACTGTTCAGTTCGAAGGGGCCGGGAGGAACCGTGGTTTCATAAATCAGCTGTCCACGCTGGGTGACCTGGACCCTGGCATTGGTTTCGGCGGTTCCCCGGATGACCGGAGAATAACTACGTAATCCTTCCGGCAGCATACGGTCGTCAGAAGCCAGCTGAACGCCCCGCAATCCAACGCTGTCAAACAGTTCTCCCTCGGTCGTGGTTTCTCCCAGTGTCAGTTGGCCTTTCAACTGTGGGATATCCCGTTGCAGCCAGGTATAAAGGTTGTCGGTTTTCGCAGATGAAGTGTCAGAGAGAATACTGGTCGAACGGGTTCTGAATCGCCAGCCGTAAGCATTAATCCCTGTCAGTAGCCCCAGGTTAGCACTGACACTATGTCCTCTGCCGCCACTGTAGGCTTTTGATAACTGTTGGCTATAAAAATTGGTGCTGTAGTCTAAAAATACTACATTGGAGCCACTGTCCCACCGGGACGGGTCGATATACCCTTGCGGATATTTAATTAAATAGACCTGAGGAACCGCCAGTTGCAGATTAAAGTCAGACTGATCGTACTGAGTGCTCCCCCCTTCCACCCATTGCTCCAGCCGGCTGCACTGTGCAGCAATATCCTGAGTAGCCTGAGGGCGATGCCCCATCAGCGGCGGATTGATCCCAAACTGCTGTAACTCATCAAATGAGAAGCAAGGCTGCGCACTGTCACTGCCGGTCACCGGGACAAAATAGACGTAAAAACGCCCACGGGTCTGCCCGTTAACAATAATATTGACTGATGTCTTGCCTGGCGGTACCGGGTTTCCGGAGGAAAAGTTGCCAACATCAATGGTCAGCCCGTGAACAAAAGCACTGTTAAATCTGACCACCGAAGTTTCACCCGTCCCGTCCGCATATTCCGTGATGATCTGTACAGGGGGCGGAGAAGAAGCCAGGGCAACCGGCGCTATCATCAGTGTGCTGCTGAGCACCGGAACCCACAGTTTTATACAACTGCGGACAGCGCTGCACTGTTCAACTACCGAGGCTAACATTTTCAACTCTCTGACTCCTTTCAGTTCATTGAAGCGGATATCGTGTTCCTGCCGGCTATATCCTGTCGGCGTTCCGGTCACCGGTTACGAATTATCGGCGGACGGGAATTTCACTGACCACCCTTCAGGTGCGCGCCAGGAGGCTTTCCCCGCAATCGCAGTTCCATGGTCATTCAGTAACTCAAAATCTATCGAGCTAATATTTTTCGGCAGACCTTTCTTGCCGGCGGGAGAAAAAACCGCTTCAGAATAAGGAGCGACCATCCCGGAGTTCAGCGGATACACCGAATTGCCAGCGCTGATCTGCATCCGACCAAAATTAAAATAATAAGGAGTGGGGTTATTCACTAACACCCCGGCTGATTTACCTGAGCGCATTACCGTCCAACGCAGTTTTTCGGTATTTAACGTGCTGTCTGCCGTCAGGATGGCCGGGCGGTAAAATATTTTTATCCTGGTGCGAAAAGCCAGTTCCAGCCGGTCTTTTTTCTGGTATTCCTCATTCACCGCAGGAATTTCCAGCAAATTAAACCAGTACACCGATTCTCGGTCGTCGGGAAGTTTCATACCGTTATAGATAAGCCGCACACTTTGGCCTTTTCCCTGGTCTATCCGGTAGACCGGGGGAGTCACCGTAAATGGCACGGTCATCGTATTAATGTCAGCGTTCTTACTGCCATCATCGACCCAGACCTGAACCAGTACCGGAGATCCTCCCCGGTTGATTGTCCTCACAGTCGCCTCACGTTCAGCTCCCGGAAAAATGATCCGGGTACCGGTGATAGTGACACCTGAACTGGCCGGTGATGAGAATCCCGCCAGTAGCATAAATAACGCTGTCAGTGGTGAGAGTACTGCCTTGTAACATCTCATATTCATAACCGTGCATTAAAAAATGAAACCGGGCCTTCCGGGAACAGGAAACCTGAACTCCTGCTCCCGGGCTTAACGTATATCGGTGGACGCGGATTATGGATAAGCCAGCGTATAAACGATATGTGCACTGACCATACCCGCCCCGACAGCGCCGGTAGAGTAATAACCCCCGGCATAAGTCATGGTGGCGGCACCGTTCACAACATCCACTTCCGCGCCGGTATCGCCCGGACGGATCTGTGTATGGTCTGAGTTAAATAACCTCACCTCAACATTGGTGGCCGCATTGGTGGTCCCGCTGGTAGCACTGTAATCGTTGACCAGGTTCCAGGTCTTATAGTTAATTTCCCCGGTGCCGATACTGCCGAGCGGTTCAAAATGTGCCTGGACTTTCTTAAAGGAGTCTGGGCAGTCTTTGACCTTGATATTGAAGTTTCTGATGCCCGCTTCAATACCCGCGGTTTGCATAGACTTACTGGAAACGGTAGGCAGTAACACGACCAGGTTATCATTCTCAATAGTGCAGGTATCCGTCACCACCTCACCATTAAAGGTCACCAGCCCCTGACCAACCTGTAACGCAGAAACAGGTAATGATATTGCCGGGATTAAAACTAGCAGAGCTGCAGATAACTTTGTTATTTTCATAAAAATTCCCTATTTAATGATATTCAACAGAGCAAAACACAATAATGTATTACGGCATACTGGCAGATTATTCAGTTATTCCCCCTGGCAAGGTTCCCTGAGGATTCACTTTCACTCCATGAGCGTCAGAATAGCTGACCATCACACCCTCAACCGCTATTACATCCGGACTGGACAGTGACAAAATATAAGCGGCTATTACCGGTAATACTTTCCGTTCAATCACATGGATAATACCTCGCGCACCAGAACCTGTTGTCCGGCTAAGGTTAATAATATAATTCAGTAACGACTCAGAGTATTTCAGACTCATATTGTGCTGCTGAAAGAAACGCGCAGAGACTTTATCCATCTGACCCCGGACAATGTCATTAAGTACCCCGGAAGACAGTGGCAAATAAGGTATCACGCAGACTCTTCCCAAAAACGCAGCAGGGAAATAGTTAAGTAGCTCCGGGTACAATTGTTCTGTCAGTAAAGTACTCTCTGCCTCCTCTGTCGTATTCGCCAGTAATTCACTGCCGATATTGCTGGTCATTAAAATGAGTGTATTCCGGAAATCTATTTGTCGGCCTTCGCCATCCTCCATTCGCCCTTTATCAAACACCTGAAAAAACAGCTCATGGATATCAGAGTGGGCTTTTTCAATTTCATCAAGTAGTACAACGCTGTAAGGTCTGCGCCGAACGGCTTCAGTCAGAACCCCGCCTTCGCCATAGCCGACATAACCCGGGGGTGAACCTTTCAGCCCGGAAATACTATGGGCTTCCTGGTATTCACTCATATTGATGGTGATTAAATGCTGCTCGCCACCGTATAACTCCGCCGCCAGTGCCAATGCCGTTTCAGTTTTGCCAACGCCTGACGGGCCGGTCAGCAGAAATACCCCACAGGGTTTTTGCGGGTCTGCCAGTCCTGCTTTGGCGATGCTGATATTTTTGCTCAGTTGCTGCGTGGCATGAACCTGACCACGTACTCTGCAATTCAGCTTATCAGGCAGTTCCTGCAACGCCTGCAGATCACCTTTAAGGACCCGACCCACAGGAATACCGGTCCACTGGGCAACAATATCGGCCACTGCCGCCGCATTAACTTCAGTCCGCACCAGAACCAGGGTAGCCTGTTGATCACTGAGATCAGGCTGCAGTTGCTGTAACTGCTGTTCCAGATTCTGCTGTTGCTCACCTTCGGCAGATTGCCATTGTGAACGCAACTCACGGATTTCAGACAACTGCTGACATTGCTGGCGCCAGCGTTGTTCAATGATTTCAGCCTCAGAGTTATAACGGGCAATCTGTTCCTGTAACTGAAGCGGATCTGCTGTCATTCCGGCCAGACGACGAGGAGAGTCGGTCAGTGCCAGCTCTCTCTGCGCTGACTCTGCCAGAAACCGCAACCGCTGCAGTTCTGCCGGTGGCGTATATTCCGCCACGGCTGTTCTGGCGCAGGCCGTATCCAGCAGGCTAATGGCTTTATCCGGTAGCTGACGTTCCGGAAGATAGCGGTAGGAGAGCCTGACGGCAGCCCGGACGGCCTGGTCTGTGATCAGAACATGATGATGCTGTTCAAGCACCGGTAAGACTCCCCTGAGCATCTGTATGGCCAGATCTTCTGAAGGTTCTTCGATCCTGACGACCTGAAAACGGCGGGAAAATGCGGGATCCTTTTCGATATAACGTTTGTATTCCCCGCGGGTGGTCGCGCCTATCGTCCGTAAATCTCCTCTGGCCAGCATAGGTTTCATCAGATTTGCGGCGTCACCCGTGCCGGCGGCCCCACCGGCTCCCATCAGAGTATGGATTTCATCAATAAACAAAATCACCGGCCACACCGACTGTGTCGCAGCGTCCAGCACTGCCTTCAGGCGAGCTTCAAATTCACCCCGGGTTCCGGCACCGGCGGTTAAAGCCACCATATCGACGGCCAGTATCCGGGCATCACTGAGCTGTGGCGGAACTTCACCGGCAGCAATCGCCAGCGCCAGGCCTTCTGCCACCGCAGTTTTGCCGACACCGGCCTCCCCCACCAGTAATGGATTGTTTTGCCTGCGGCGCAACAGCACATCAATCAGGCTGGTGATTTCATTGTCCCGGCCGCAGACCGGGTCAATTTTCCCCTGACCCGCAAGTATCGTAAGATCTGAGGTGTAAATGGCCAGTGCGTGATTAAGCGATGAACTCTGATGGCTGATGTCATGATGACCCGGCACAGTCCCCGGATTCACCGTAGACTGACGTTCCGGCGAGTGTGCGGTGATGGTGGTAAACTGTCGACGGATTTCATCGGCTGACAGCACAGCAAAAACCCGTGAAATAGCCAGTAACGCCCGACACAATTCAGGCTGAGTGAGCAATGTGACTAACAGATGCCCACTGTGAATCAGCGGGGCGGGTGCGTCTTCCAGACTGGCAATCATCCAGGCACTTTCTATCGCCTGATCGATGAGCGGCGAAAAATCACTTACCGAAGCAGAACCGGCAGGTAACCGGCTCAGGGTCAGCAAAATATCTGTTTCCAGCTGTGCATAATCCACAGCAAAAAAGCGCAGGATACATTGCAGGTCACTGTCTGGTTGCATTAATAAAATTTTCAGCCAGTGTACTAACTCTACTTCAGGATTTCCCTTCAGACGACAGAGATCCGTTCCACGCTCCAGAGTCTCTGAGAGTAGCGGATTCAGCTTTCCGAATAACGTTCTTCTGGAGATTTCCATAATAACTCATCCTGTCTGACGTAAGCGCAGTACCTATTTTCAACAATAAGACTGCAGTGATATCCATTTCACTTCGCTGCAGAGAATAACTAAACCACTGACCAAATAAAAACATCCTGTTCACATCAGGATTAATTTAAGAAAACAGCCCGATGCAAATTCCTAAAAAAATAAAAAAAAGACTTTCGGCTTATCTTCCCGCATGACAGAAAGCGATAATAGAATCATTATCACCAGCGATAAGAGACTGACGAGGAGTTATGGCTGCTTATCACTGGGTTTAATTCAATCATTGATTAACAGATCAATAACTCCAGCGGGTAAGTATTACGGGTACGGCAACAATAACGGAATGACTGTTGCTGTTTTCCCGCAGACCCGTGGTTTTAGTCAGAGACAAAAATTATCTGAATATATGACAGGCGACCGTTACCCTGAGCGGAATGAGGGACTGTCATTCATTAACAGCCAGGCAGGGAACGCCGTGGAACAACAATTTCTTGAATATTACAACCGTGAACTCACCTTCATGCGCGAAATGGCACTGGAGTTCGCCGCTAAGCATCCGCACATTGCCGGTCGTCTGGGAATAGAGGGGGCGGGGATTGCCGATCCTTACGTCGAACGGATGATCGAGGCTTTCTGCTTTTTGTCTGCCCGTACACAGATAAAACTGGATACCGGATTCCCGGAGTTTACTCAGCGACTGCTGGATATCCTCTGCCCTGAATTTACCGCGCCGACGCCATCGATGGGCATAGTCCAACTGACACCGGACCTGCAAGCCGGCGATTTATCCCGGGGCTATACCGTCCCACGCCACACAGCCATACGGAGTAAACTGTTACCGGGCCACAATATCCGCTGCGAATTCCGCAACAGCCAGCCGGTGACGCTCTGGCCACTGACCCTCAGTGCGGCCAGCCTGAGCACCCTCCCCGCCACCCTGGAAACGCTCTCTGCCGGACCTGTAGATATTTCTGACTGCAAAGGGGCACTGCGACTCCGGCTAGAGCTGGCCGGGGAGCAGACTTTTTCTGCCATTGAAGGGCCGGACAATCTGCCGTTTTACATTCAGGGAGACGAGCATATTGTTTCGCAGTTGTTTGAACTGATACATCGTCAGTGTGTGGCACTGTGCATTATCGGGGAGGACAGCCAACAACCCACTATAGTGGCTGGCCGGGAAGCACTCTGTTTCGAAGGGTTGTCTGCAGAACAAAGCCTGTTGCCGGTTCGCTGGAATATGTTTCACGGCCATCATCTGCTGCAGGAGTATTTCTGTTTCCGTCAGCGTTTTTATTTTTTTACCCTGCGGCAACTGGCGCACGGTTTAAAAAACATCCACAGCAATCAGGCCGACATCATTATCCTGCTGAAAGAACTGCCGCAACATCTGATAGCTCATGTCAATGCGAGCCGCTTCCTGCTGTTTTGTACCCCGGTGATTAATCTGTTCCCGAAGCAACTCGATCAGACGGTGATTGATCGCGCCAAAAATAGTTTTCATCTCGTCCCCGATCGCTGTAACCCAATGGAGTATGAAGTGTTCTCGGTGGAGAGCGTCAGCGGTATGGACGGCAATCACCGTCCGGAAATGATGTTTAAACCTTTGTATCAGACCCGGCATAACTCAACGGGCCCTGGCGGGCGCTATTTTTCACTGCAAAGGAGACCGACGCTTCAGCCAACGGGCGGACATTCGCCAGTGAGTCAATATCAGGGTACCGAACTGTTTATCTCTCTGATCGACCAGCACGATGCTCCCTACTGTGACGATCTTCGCTATCTGAGGGTCGAAGCGATGGTCACCAACCGGGATTGGCCGCGGCAGTTAACCAGTGATGTGACCTGCGGATTGACCATGCCGGAAGGCGTACCGGTGTCAGCCGCCCGATTTGTCATTCCGGTAACCGCTCCCCGCCCCCCGTTGGCTACCGGAGAATCAGCCTGGCAGCTTATCCGCCAGCTAAGCCTGAATTACCTGCCCTTTACCGGGGTCACAGCGCCTGCCGGCGCAGAAGCACTACGGGAGTTACTGCATTTATATACCCGCGGGGATGACCCACAAGCCGCGACACAGATAAACAGCCTGACAGGATGTCGTACAGAAGCGGTAACCCGCAGACTGAAAGGAGATGGGCTACTCAACTATGGTCGCGGGGTCCGTTGTACCCTGACGATTGATGAACAAGGCTTTTCCGGTTGCAGTCCCTGGTTATTTGGTCTGGTGATGGAAAATTATCTTTCCCGGCATGCGGCAATCAACGTGTTCACCGAAACCTGGCTCTGGTCTGTACAACGCGGTTGTATTGGTCAGTGGCCCGCAAGGCCCGGTAAGCGAGGCATATTATGACTCAGCTAAACAGTCCCCGGACCGGCGACCTTAGCCACTGGTATAACAGCGCCGCCCCGTGGAACAGCGGGTTTATCAGTCTGATGCGGGTCATTGCAGCGCGTTCACCTGCGGCCCCTGCGCCAGGGACGGCCGGTCTGCCGGCTGAAGACCCCTTCCGTCTCAAACAGACCGCCAGTTTACTGTTTCCGCCTGGTGAAATTGCCGGGTTGAGTGACAATACCGCCTGCCCGGAAATTTCGCTGTACTCACTGGGAGTCTGGGGCCCGCACAGTATTCTGCCATTACACCTGACTGAAATGGCCTATTTAAGGACCAGTCGTCAGGACCCGGTGCTGAATGATTTCACCGATATCTTCCATCACCGCGCATTATCATTGTTTTACCGGGCCTGGTTTGTGTGCCAGGACTGCGCAACTCTGGATAACTCTCAGGATGAGTTGTTTTCTGCCCGTCTCAGTTGTCTGGCGGGCCTGACATTCCCGCAACAAGATCCGGCCCGGCTACCGGCACATGCCCAGCTTTCAGCTGTCTCTCATTTATTACGTGAAGCCCGAAATCCGGAAGATCTGGCCAATACTCTGCAACACTATTTTGGTTTCCCGGCAAGGGTTGAAGAATATGTTACGCAGTGGATTTCTCTGGACCCGGCCGACCACACCTCTCTCGGTCATCCGCATACTGCGTGTACGCTCGGCGATGGCGCGATACTGGGTGACAAGCTGATGGACAGACAGCATAAATTCCGGTTAATCATCGGCCCTCTGTCACTGAATGATTATCTCTCTTTCACTCCGTGGGGAAGAGACCTGCCGGTACTCAGGGAATGGGTACGCTTTTTCACCGGGCTGGAATATTGCTGGGATGTCCGGCTGCTACTTTCCGCCAGCGAAGTACCACTGGCCAGTCTGAACGGCAGTCATCAGCTTGGGCATGCGGTATGGCTTGAACGACATCCCTCCCCTCTGCCACTGGCAGGAATGTGCTTTGAGCCGGAAATCTGCGGCGATTCAAATTTACAGGAATTATCATGACACAGGCGAAATCCTCAGAGTTACCGCCGCCCGATACCGACTACCAGGCCTTATATCTCCCGGTCAGTCCGCTTTCCCCTTGCGGTGACAATCCTGATGATGACCCCGAATTTCTGCTGCTACAGGCCAGCCTGCGGCCAAAATCTGACACAGAATACGGAGACTATTACGAAGCGGCAGAACCGGTAAACTGGGCAGATTGTGCCAGCTTAGCCAGCAAGCTACTGGCTAACAGTAAAGACATCCGGTTGATTATAATCCTGATGCGTTGCCGGATAAAAGCCACAGGCCTGTCCGCTCTGGCCGGAGGGATTCAGGTATTACTTGAGCTGCTAAAACGTTGGCCGGAACACCTTCATCCTCAGTTATACGACGACGGAGAGTTTATTCCACAGATTCGGGCCAATGCTTTTGCGGAACTTGAAGATCCACAAGGGCTGCTCGCCGATATTCGTCACTACCCTCTGCCTAAAACGGCAGGGATACAAATGACCATAGGGGAATATGAAAAAGCCCGAACCCTGCCAGCCAGCCGCGGAACGGTATCGGTCGAGACTGCCGCCCGCCTATCTGAACACTGGCAGACAACAGACTGTCCGGAAATCATTGCACTACGGCAGGCAGGGAATTTTCTGGAGTTGTTAAAACAACAGTTACAGCTACATCTCGATCCTCTGGCTCCGGATATCAACCGGCTTGCCGGACTGCTGTCACTTTTTAACTCCGGACAACACGCTGAACATCCTGCTATTTCGCCAACGGAGCAACTTTCCTCCTCACCGAAACCTGAGGAAAGCACCACGGTTACCCGACAACCGGTCATACCGGCCCCGGAGACTACCATTCATCTGGTTATTCGCCACAGAGATGAGGCATTAGGGTATTTACAGCAGTTAAGACACTGGTTTAGTGAGGCCGAACCCGGAAGTCCTGCGGTTCAACTGCTGGCACTGACCGAAGCGGGGATTGGCAAAAGTTTTCCCGAGCTACTGGACTTGTATCCTCCGGAAATCATCTCACTTATGAAACATCATTAAGGACCATATTATGATAAGGATATCCCTGCTGCTGAGTATTGGATTACTGTTCGCTAATAGTGCCAACGCAGTCTGTAAGTTTAACTCGGGCGCACGCAGTATTTTCACGATCCCTCCGGCCACTATTCAGATCAGTGCCGATACTGCGGTGGACGGCAGCAAACCTATTGCGGAATTTGAGAGCTCACAACTGGGACACGATATTATCTATTCCCATTGTGATATTGGATCTGAATACGGAAAGCGGGTGATCGATCTTCTGGATTACGACACCTCAGAACGTACCTTTAAAACCAATATTCCCGGAATTGTGATTAAACCGTTATGGCAGAACGGCGACGGAAGATGGGGGCGCTTTCCATCCACCAGTTATATTCCACCGCATGGCGATTCTCCCACCGTTATCTATTACCATCCTTCAATTTCTAAGTTCAAAATTCAGTTTTTTAAAATTTCCGATAATGTACAACTTTCTGATCCTGATGGTGATTTGCTGATTACTCCGGGGGATATTGCCTATACCTATCTGATGAACAGTGATCCGTCTGCATTCCTGACCAAATTAGCAGTCAGTGAAATCCGGCTGGTCAGTACCCCGGTCTGTACGGCTGACAGTGCAAAAACAGTGAATTTTGAGCAGGTTACTCCGGTAATGTTACGTAACGGTGTGGCAAAGAAACTCGATTTCGCCATCAATTGTAAGAGTGATTACGGTAGCTTTATCGCCTCAGCATCTCTGACCACCAAAACGCCCTCTGCCGATGCCAGCACAATTCTGGTCACCGATGCAGGCGGCAATACCGATCGGCTGAAGATAAAAATTGAAGACAGTAGTGGTAAAACCATTATGGTCAACGGCAGCAACAGTGAGCAACTGAGCAGCACTGTCAGCCAGAGTGATGCCGAATTCCACTGGACCGCAACCCTGTTACCGGTGGGCAGCACCTCCCCTGTCGCGGGTAACTTCTCGGCCAAAGCCGAGATTGTGTTTGATATTCAGTAAACAGCGATGCAGAGAGCTCTGATGCACACACCTTCCAGGATTTTTGTCAGCATTGCCAGTTACCGCGATACAGAATTGATTCCGACACTCATGGATCTTATCCGTCAGGCGGCGGACCCGCAGGCACTCCACATTGCGGTCTGCTGGCAGGATGACGCCAGTCCCGGGATCTTTTCACTGGCTGGTTTTCGTCCCTGCCCGGCAGGTATCACTACGGGTGAAAATATGCTGAGTTTCACCTATGGCGGTGCCAGTATCCGGCTGTTGCCCTGCCACTATTTTTCTGCCAGGGGGGTCGGCTGGGCACGCCATCGCTGTGAGTCTCTGTATGCAGGTGAAGAATACTTTTTACAGATTGATGCCCATTCACGCTTTATCTGTGGCTGGGACCGGCAAATGATTCGCCTGTTGGAACAGCTTAGCCAACAGAGTCGCTTACCCGTTCTGAGCGCCTACCCCCCGGCTTACCAGCCTGAAAATGATGAGGTCTCTGCCAGAGGAACCACCGTGAGCCGGCTTATTTTCAGGGAGTTTTCTGCGTCAGGGCTGCCGGAAACAAGTTCCTTCCCTTTTAGTGCAGAGCACCCTGTCGCCGGGAGTTATCTGGCCGGAGGATTTATTTTCAGCTACGGAAGTTTTGTGCGGGATGTTCCCAATGACCCGGACATTTTTTTCAGCGGCGAAGAGATTGCGATGGCTGTACGCGCTTTTACCCGGGGTTATGATATCTACCATCCGCATAAAATCCTGCTCTGGCACTATTACCAGCGTCAGGACTCCCCAAAAGTCTGGCAGGACCACACCGATGAGGCCTGCCGGCGAGGAGATATTTCTGTCAGTTGGTGGCAGCGAGACCAGTTATCGAAACAACGTGTTTTAGCGTTGCTCGGGCTGACCTCTGATACCGATATAACGCCTGATTATGGCCCCGGAACACTCAGGACCCTGCGGGAATTTGAGTACCGGAGCGGCGTTGATTTTCGAAACCGCCAGACGCTGCCTGAAGTGACGGCGGAAAATCCCCGGGCCTTCTTCGCCACTCCTCCGGAAAGTGATGCCGCATGGGCAGAGCAGTTCTGTTGCGAATACCAGCAACAACTGACGGTGAAAACCACTGACCTTCACTCTGCCGAACAGGAGTACCAGTATTTCTTGCTGGCTGTTTTTGATGCAAAGAATCAGCTGTTATTTAAAAACGAATTGTCACCTTCCCTGCTGCCATTACTCCCCGATAATCCGCCGGCACAACTCAACATTGCCTTCCGCGGAAAGTCAGGACATCCCCCCGACACTATCCGTTTATGTGGCTGGCAGCCGTTAGCTGGCTGGGGGCCAGTGACAGAATTTCGTTGGTGAAAGACAACAATCAGACAACCCCTCGGCGGTAGCCGGTGAGGATACCGCCGTTATTTCACACATGCTTTCAGGAAAAATACCATGAACACACACCCCATCTCTTACCCCTTACATGAAGGCTGTTTCCTGACACTGCCTCCGGCGACGGACCAAACGATTAATATTCTGAGCTTTCTCGATCCGGAACATCAAGCCTATGACATTATCGTCAACCGGGCAGAACTCAAACCAGACGAGTCGGTAGATGACTTCCTGAATGCCCAGGCCGAAAGAATGCAACGCTTTACCCCGGGATATACCCCGGAACCAGAGCAAATCCGTCATCAGATTGGTCCGGCGCAATTACCGGTGGTTCAGACAGCCAACAAATATCTGCACCAGGGAAAATGGATGAATCAGATATCTTCTGTCATTACCTTGCCCGCCGACCCACAGCGTAATCCACAGCAACGAAAACTGATTATTTTTACCCTGGCCAGCCACGGAGAGTTTACCGATGCCCAGCGTCAGCACTACCGGCGGATGATCAATAGCTTTACGCCTGAGCAGACTCCCTGCACTGACGATAATTGCTGATCACCCGGTCGCCGTTTTCAGCCACCGGGTGAGACAGTCAATCCGGAAATTCCGGGCCAGTCTGCTCAGCTCATTACTCCTGACGGCCCGGATGCGGGACCGGATAATCATAATCAACCCTGACAGGCTGCGCATATTGGCTGTTCCACAACTGGCTGAACAACGCATCCACGCGCGCGGTCATGGGGACACTATTCAGCACCAGTTCAAGATTGCGCGAATTATCCAGGTACCCTCCGCTCCAGTTGCTGGTTCCTATCCACGCCACCGTACCGTCAATAGTCATTATTTTGCTGTGCACCACCCTGGCATAAGGAATAAAACCACGACTGGCCTGGGGAATGGTCACCACCTTCAGTTGAACGTTGGGTACCAGTGACAAACTTTTAAGCCAGAACACATCAGGTTTTTTTAAATTCCAGTTAGAAACCATCAGTTCTATCTTCACACCACGAGCTGCCGCACTGCGTAAGGCATTATCAATAGGAGCATAGAAGGCCCGGTTCCCATGCTCTCCCCATGAGAGCGGGGCATAATCCATCACCTGGACCCGGATCCGTGATTTAGCATTTGCCAGCAAACGCGGCAGTTCCGTCTGAGAGTCGATTACCCCGGACGGATTGTAATCCCGCGGACTGGCGACCAGATAATTCCCCTGCGGAACAGACGCCGGTGCCTGCCACTCCAGTTTCGGCACCGGTTTACTCTCAGCCAGCAGAGCCTGAGCCCGCCAGTCCTGATCGAAGATAGCCTGAATCTGTTTTACAGTAGGTTCGTCACTGATAAGCAGGCCGGTTTCCTGGATTTGCTCCAGTGCCCGCCAGTCAAAATTCTGACTGCCGACAAACGCCTGCTGTCCATCAACCAGCAGATATTTAGCATGGACAATACCGCCTGTCAGTCGATGGAATGGAATCGTCCGCAATTCCAGATTAGGAATCGTTTTCAGCGCCGCCAGTGTTTCCGGCGTAGAAATTCCGACCCCCTTCTCTTCCATCAAAAAACGAATTTTCACCCCCCGTTCTCCGGCTTGGCGCAGATGCGCCAACACCCCATCCAGCAGAGATCCTTTTTCGTTCGCAACATAGAATTGCGCCAGGTCAATATGGCTATGTGCAGCATCAAACATTTGTTGCCACACCACTGCAGCGTTGCGTAAGTCACTATTTTGTAGCGTCGTTTCACGGGGCGCGTTATATACCAGCTCGTAACCAGGTATCCGGAAATCTGCCTGCACCGGCAGATTCAGCAGCATCAAACCGCCTGCCAGCAGGCTAATCAGGCTGCCCCGGTATCGCCTGTATTGACTCTGTTCAGGCATAGCGCTGCTCCTCACGATCTTCCCAGTGGTTAGCCGCCTTCTCCGGGCGACTGAGCGGACTTCCTGCACGGATTAGTAACACTTTTAATAGTTCGTTGATCCGCTCCATCCGGCTCTGCAGATAGTTATTACCCACCAGACACAACAGCGCAATCGCAATCCCGAGTCCGGTAGCGTATAAAGCTGTTCCCATGCCAGCTGAAACCATACTGGCATCGGAGTTTCCGGAGGCAGAGAGTGCCTTAAAGGTGTCGACAATCCCCAGAATGGTCCCCAGCAACCCCAGCAACGGCGCAGCCGTCACCACGGTTTCAAGTATCCACAACCCGCGAGACATCTGCGGTTTGCTCAACAGGTATTGGGCATCAATCAAATCATTCATAGCTTCCCGATCGCCCGTGATATGTTTTTTCTCCAGAACCGGTCGAATGATGCTCAATGGAAGACTGTTACGCACAGTCAGTTCTGGCGGCAGGTCAGACAAACTGCGCACATCGGGCGTCAGCACCTTCTCAAAACGCAGAGCCAGGCGCCCTGCCCATAAAAAATAGAGTCCGCGTTCAATCAGAATCACCACGGCAATCGTCAGCGCGGCATACATCACATAAAAAATAATGTCGTGAATCAGGTTGGCATTCATCAACGTGTCCTCCGGTTAGTTAAAAAGTAGCTTCCAGCGAAACGCTAAAAGTGCGTTCTTCGCCGACGTTGTAATACGGGATGCTGGCCTTCACGCCGCTATAAGCCGCCGCATTAAAGGTCGTCGAACGTACGGAGGTCAGGTACTGTTTATTGAAAAGGTTATCGATGCCGAAACGCAGGGTTGCGCTTTTCACTAATTTTTTATCCACCGGTAAATGAATACCTGTGGAGACATCAAAAGTGGTACGGCCACCAATTTTTTCGTTATTCGTTAAATCACCATAAAACGAGCTAACGTATTTGCCACCGATGCTGCCGTAATAGAGACCATCATCATAACCCAGCGAGAAATTGAGCATGTTTCTCGGGACGTTAGGTACTGTTTTGTCTGCGGTGGGCAACGGGTTCCCCCCGTTACTGACAATATTATCTTTCTGCTCAGAACGAGTGTAAGTGTAAGAGGCGTAGTAATTAAAGTTATGAGGCAGTTCACCGCTCCACTCCAGTTCCATACCTTTACTTTCAACGCTGCCGATATTCATCATTTCGTAGTCGCCGTCAGCATCGGTGGTAGAAATCTGACGATCGGAGTAGCGCATATAGAATAGCGTTGCGCTCAATAGCATATCATCCCGCTGGAAACGCCAACCCAGCTCATGGTTCCAACTGAGTTCAGGTTTGGTATTTATAGAATCACCGACGTTATAAAGTACGTAGTTTGGTGGGGTACGCATATTACGCGTCAGGTTATAGAACAACTGATTTTCCATATCCGGCTTGTAACTGATGCTGAAGTTTGGCAAAAACTCATGGTAGGTCGCCTTACGTTTTTCCGGCACGTTATACAAGCTACCTTTATTATCGCCAATACGTTCAACATGCTCGTACGCCAGTCCGCCGGTCAGGGTCCAGTCGGGGCTGACAAACCAGGTATCCTGCAGCCATACTTTTTGTGCCGGTGTAATCGTGTACTGGTTACGGCCCTGGACCGTATTGCCGTTGGCATCCTTCACCTGATCCGACCCGCCATTTTTTCCGGAAATTTTCACGGGGTTACCATCTTCGCCAATAGCAATAAATGGCTGGGTCTGGGACTGACGTGCGCGTTCATACCAGTATCCTACATCCAGACTGTGCTGGTCATTAATATCCCAACGTAATTTGGTGGTGATCCCCGGCCGCCAGGTCTGGGTCCAGGAGGGGCGGTAGTAAGTATCAGAGTGCAAATTACTGAGATCATACTGTCCGGCTTTGTCGGACGTATTAGACAGTACCGATGCCGTTTGACCGGTAAAACTGCCACCACTCCCCCAGTAGTAATAGGGCTGGACAGTTAACTGGAGGTTGTCACGTAGCTGAAGTTTCTGTGTGAAAGATAAGTTAAGCGTGTCGAACGGGTTACGGTTCAGTTTGTAATATTTGCTCAACTGCCCTTTATTGTTATAGACAGGTATCGTCGAATAATCCTGGCTGGGATCCTGCTCAAACTGAGCTTTGCTCAGAGTATTGTAGTTCATGTTATTCTGACGATTATATTTAAGAATCAGATTACTGCTGTTGCCATTACCATCTTCATACAGTGAGTTCATTTCGAACTTATCAGAATAATTGCGCCCTTCACCACGCCATTTTTTAGCTTCGGTATGAGAGTAAGAAAGCCAGTTGCTAAAGCCGTTGTACTCACCGGTTTCCAGACGGGCAAAAGTTTTACTCAGATTATGACTTCCCAGTGTTTGTTTGACGAATCCGCCGAATTTCTTAGAAGGACGTTTTGTCACCAGACCTATGTTCCCACCACTGGACCCGATATGCGGTCCGTCAGCCTCGGAGGACCCCTGTGTAACAAAGATCTGTTCAAGGTTTTCCGCATCCCCCAACTGGTTGGAATACACCGCATAATTGCCGGAATCGTTAATTGGGATCCCATCCATTGAAAGACCGATTTGATCCGAATTCATCCCGCGCATGGTGTAATCGATACCACTCAATCCGCTGGCATCATTACTGTTAACGTTGATACCTGGTGTGGACTTTAACATGTCGATGGCATTCGCGGCTCCTCCGGCCCTGTCCATTGCCTCTCTGGTCACTGTAGATCTTGCTTTACTACTGTCTTCCTGAACCATCAGGCCACCGCCAGGCGTTCGCCCTTTGACATTAATCTTCCCAACATCAGTATTTTCTGCCGCCAGTACAGAACCAGAGAACAATGCTGACACCACTGCTATAGCAATCCCGGAATAATTAAAATTTTTCATATCCATTCCTGTAAAAACCAAAGGTAGCCAGGCATTAAGGAGCCTGATAATTAAAGGTCGCGGTAAATTTTTGGGTTTGTTGTCCGGCAAAAGCACCTTCAGGAAAGGGCTTGAGCTGGTTTATACTTTGTAAAGAGCTGAGCGCAGCACGGCGGAGCAGCATACTGCTGGCTTGAGAGACCCCGGAGGCCAACACCCGGCCACTGCGATCCACCTCAAGCCATACCTCTACATTTCCCTCTGGCCGTTCAAGTGAAGCCTGACGACCGGTCGGGTAGCGTTTACGTTGTTCAAGTTCACGACGTAGCGCCTGCAGATAGCCGTTTTCCACCGCCTGCGCATTGGCTTTAGGTACCGGAGGTGAAGGCGGTGCCACAGGCGGATTCACCGGACTGTGCACAGCCGCTGGCCGGTGGGGCACAGTTTCACGTACCCTGCTGGTGCGTTCCTCTGGCTTTAGCCTTTTCGTCTGAACTTTTTTTGGCTTCTGTACAGGTTTCGGTTTCACCACAGGTTTAGCCCGGACCACGGGTTCCGGATCAGGTAGCACAGGGGCAGCAACAGGTTCTGGCTCCGGTTCAGACTGTGGTTCTGGTTCGGGATTAGACTCAGGTACTGGCTCGGCCGCCGCAGGTTCAGGTTCAGGTTCAGGTTCGGCCAGTGATAACGTCATTTCCTTCGTGTCATAGTGTGGCTTCACCTGCAGCACTGTTTGCCGGCTAACCAGCAATAATCCCCCGGCAATGAGTATCGCGGGTAACCAACTGACAACGTGACGTGAACGATAAAGCAGATACATATCATTGCTTCCGTGTCGCGATGGAAATGGAGAAAAATCCCCCCTGACGCAGGGTATCCATTACTTCGACCAGACGTTCTACCGCAACGTCTTTATCGCTGTTCACAATAATGGTGGTTGTTTGATTTTCCGGCTGCTGTTGTTTCAGGGTATTGACCAGTGCATCCAGTAGCAGCGGCTGACCATCCAGCTGTAACTGGTCGCCGGTACTGAGAGTAATAATGGCTTTTTTCTGTGGTTTGAGCTGACTGGCACTGCCTGCCGTTGGCAACCGTGTTTTCAGCCCCTGAGCAGGTATGACATTCAGACTAATCAGGACAAAGAAAACCAGCAGAAACATCATCACATCGATCATCGGGATCAGTTCGATATGAGCCTTATTCTTTTTAGGTTCACTCCAACGACGCATTTCACTCTCCTAAAAAATGAAAGGCGCCAATATAATATTCACTTATTTATTTTTTGTTACATTCCTCTGATCTTATTATTACATTGCAGGAAACCCCGGAAACAAAACCTCAAAAAACAAAGAGAAAACGACACAAGATATTGATTTTAATATAAAATATTTAAATATCAATAATTACAAATATTACAAACAAAGGGCCATTTTTTCTAATCAGGGATTGAAAACAATCAAATCAACGACTTTTTTGGGCTTAAAAGAGTGTTATCACGCTGTCACAGGAAGAGGAAAGCAGGAGCAGGAAATATTTATACCAAAATGAGCGGCGACTATACGTTCATCCATCGACCAATGGGGTGGATAAATAAAATACTGAACCGCAGAACGATAAAATTCCCCTTAATCTGTTGCCTGTGGTGCCCGGTAAGTCTGCCGGGCATTAGTGTACAGTGGGTTACCGTCAGTAACCCGCCTGATACTCTGACCTTTGCCGTTAATATCACGGGTATTGTTAATTTATATCTTTCACCTGTAACCCGCCATTATCTCTCCACACAGAAAAAGTAACGCTATAACTATTCCCATTTTTCATCATGCGCCATTGTTCTGTTCTTAGGGTATTCACAGAAAACACATATGATTGACCTGGTTTAAAGGTAAAACCGAAAACAGAGAGGCATTTATCCGGATATAGCTCAGTTTTATTTTCCAAAGCGAACGCCTTGCTTATCCTGTTTTCACTATTACCAGTCTCATTGATAGTGAATAAAGAGATGCTTTCGTCTTTTGTATCTGGCAGCGTAATACAAACTCTGTCGTCAACCACACTCACCATAGCCCGATGAATTTCGGGGCGCGGATCATTAATATGACAGGAAGTCATCAATAAAACCGGAATTAATACAAAGTTCTTATTCATCGCATTACCCGCTTATAACAGGGATGCCGGCAATATAGCCAGGTACTGCGAAATGGTATTGTTATCTGATTCCCCCTGAAAACCTGCCTGACGGCCAAATTCCCTTTCCATAACTTATCCTTTATCAGAAATACAATCACGATAATAACGAATAAAGAATAAACCTTTTTTTAAAGAAACTAAACAGAAGCGATAATTTTCAGAATTTAGCGCGAAATTTTAAAAGCCGGATGACTGAAAGCTATTTTCATCACAGCAGAATTATCAATTCTTTCCGTTTTGGCATTCCAGGAATGCAGCGACTTCGACACCTGCCCTGATATTTTTACAGAATATATTTCCCTTTAGCACCGCCAGCCTGTGCCCTGATATTTCCTCAACCACCTGAGCAGGAAACAGCATCTCCTGGTATGCCGTGAGGACAGCGACGTTGACTGCCGGTGAGATTACTGACTGCAACGTTTTACGGCCATTAATCACAAGGTTTGCGGCAAACGTCCGGGTTTTGCCTGTGACAGCTGACGGGTTACCAGGATAGTATAAGGGAGAGGAAAAGCCTCTGACAGATAAAGCATTGCAGGTGACCCACAAGCCTTCGGTACCGAAGGGTACTGGCTTTTTTTGTCCGGGGACCCCGTCATTGTAACCGCTTTACACGACAAAGGTTTGCCTGCCGGTTTATCCGTCATATAAGATCCATTTCAGGAATCGCTCCCTGACTTAAACAGGCAAAATCCCGGGGTTCTGGCCTGATGTCGGTGGTGGGTTTACCGGGCGTTATACCCCCCTGGCGTAACCTTTGCTGACCAGCAGGGGTTAAGCGACTTTTTTATCAGACAACGTGATACTCAATGATAATAACTAAAATCACAATTTACTTAAAATTCAATGGAATACATAAATTATGTCTATGACTGACAACAAAACCTTAGATTCTCATACCCCGATGATGCAGCAGTATCTGCGCCTTAAAGCAGAGCATCCGGAAATCCTGCTGTTTTACCGGATGGGGGACTTTTATGAATTGTTTTACGACGATGCCCGTAAGGCATCGCAGTTACTGGACATTTCGCTGACCAAACGGGGAGCTTCTGCGGGTCAGCCGATTCCCATGGCCGGGGTGCCCTACCATGCGGTGGAAGGCTATCTGGCAAAACTGGTTCAGTTAGGAGAGTCTGTCGCCATCTGTGAACAGGTGGGCGATCCGGCATTAAGTAAAGGTCCGGTAGAACGCAAGGTGGTGCGTATTGTCACCCCGGGAACCATCAGCGATGAAGCGCTGCTGAATGAACGCCAGGACAACCTGCTGGCCGCAGTTTATGCCAGTCCGAAAGGCACCGGTTTTGGTTATGCCACGCTGGATATCAGTTCGGGGCGTTTTTTACTCAGCGAACCGGAAAATGAGGAAGCGCTGGCCGCTGAGTTGCAACGCACCAACCCTTCCGAATTACTCTACCCTGAAGATTTTGCGGCCATGGCCCTGATAGACGGGCGACGTGGACTTCGCCGCCGTCCGTTATGGGAATTCGAAACAGATACCGCCCGGCAGCAACTCAATCTGCAGTTTGGCACCCGCGACTTACGTGGATTTGGGGTGGAAGAATCACTGGCTGGCCTGCCGGCGGCCGGTTGTCTGTTGCAGTATGTGCGTGATACCCAGCGGACCTCCCTGCCCCATATTCGTTCGCTAAGCATGGTTCGACAGCAGGACACTATTATCATGGATGCTGCGACCCGCCGGAATCTGGAGATTACCCAGAATATGGCCGGTGGCACTGATAACACTCTGGCCGCAGTGATGGATAAAACGGTCACGCCAATGGGCAGCCGGATGCTGAAGCGCTGGCTGCATATGCCACTGCGCGATCCGCAGGTGATCCTGGGTCGCCAGGCCTGTATTGCCGAATTACAGGATCTCAGCGAGCAGTTGCAGCCACTACTGCATCAGATTGGCGATCTGGAGCGGATACTGGCCCGTCTGGCGTTACGTACCGCCAGGCCCCGTGACCTGGCCAGGATGCGCCATGCATTTCGTCAGCTTCCGGAGATTCAACAGCTGCTGGCGGGTGTCACCAGCCCACGTTTAACCACCCTGGCACAACAGAGTGGTGAGTTCACTCAGTTGCGTGAACTGCTGGAACAGGCCATTATTGAATCCCCGCCGGTGCTGGTGCGTGATGGTGGAGTTATCGCCCCCGGCTATAATGCTGAGCTGGATGAATGGCGGGCACTGGCTGACGGTGCGACCGATTATCTGGATAAGCTGGAAATTCGGGAGCGCGAAAAACTCGGTCTGGATACCCTGAAAGTCGGCTTCAATGCCATTCACGGTTACTATATTCAGGTAAGCCGTGGGCAGAGCCACCAGGTTCCGATGCATTACGTGCGTCGTCAGACACTGAAAAATGCCGAACGCTACATTATTCCTGAACTGAAAGAATACGAAGATAAAGTTCTGACTTCCAAAGGCAAGGCGCTGTCTCTGGAAAAAGCGTTGTATGACGAACTTTTTGACCAACTGCTGCCGCATCTTGAAGCGCTGCAACTCAGTGCCAGTGCTCTGGCCGAACTGGATGTGCTCAGTAACCTGGCTGAGCGGGCACAAACGCTGAATTACTGTTGCCCGCAACTGCAGGATTCTCCGGGCATAGCTATCCGTGAAGGACGCCATCCGGTGGTTGAGCAGGTGCTGAAAGAACCGTTTATTGCCAACCCGCTTTCACTCTCTCCGCAACGCCGGATGCTGATAGTTACCGGACCGAATATGGGCGGTAAAAGTACCTATATGCGTCAGACAGCACTGATTGCTCTGCTGGCCTGGACCGGAAGCTATGTGCCGGCCGATACCGTGACTTTGGGCCCGATTGACCGGATATTCACCCGCGTGGGCGCTGCCGATGACCTGGCTTCGGGCCGTTCCACCTTTATGGTTGAAATGACCGAAACGGCTAATATTCTGCACAACGCGACGGCACACAGCCTGGTGTTGATGGATGAGATTGGCCGGGGGACTTCCACTTACGATGGCCTGTCACTGGCCTGGGCCTGTGCCGAAAATCTGGCTAACCGCATTAAAGCGATGACTTTGTTTGCCACCCACTATTTTGAGCTGACCACGTTGCCGGACAGTCTTGAGGGAGTGGAGAATGTCCACCTGGATGCGATGGAACATGGTGACAGCATTGCTTTTATGCACAGTGTGCAGAATGGCCCGGCGAGCAAAAGTTACGGGCTGGCGGTGGCGGCTCTGGCCGGGGTACCGAAAGAAGTGATAAAACGGGCCAGACAAAAACTGCGCGAACTCGAGCAAATTTCGGCTCAGAATCCCCCTTCACAAGCCGATGGTTCTCAGCTAAACCTGCTGACCAGTGAGGTCTCACCTGCCGTAGAGGCACTTGAAGCCTTAGACCCGGACAGTTTATCGCCCCGCCAGGCACTGGAGTGGTTATACCGGTTAAAAAATCTGGTCTGAATCTGTAGTGGTTGCGCTTAACACTTAACCGCAACCCAAAAAGAAAGCAGCCTGTTGAAACAGGCTGCTCTCGGTTTTCATCATCAATGATGAAGGATTTTTTCGCGAATACACATTCCCTGTTAACTGTCCATGTTACTCGCGAAATAACGCTTCAATGCTCAAACCCTGTCCCTGTAATATCTCCCGCAACCGGCGTAAACCTTCCACCTGAATCTGACGGACACGTTCACGGGTTAAGGAAATTTCCTGGCCGACATCTTCCAGAGTCGCAGCCTCATAGCCCAGCAAGCCGAAACGTCTTGCCAGAACTTCACGTTGTTTTGGATTCAGCTCGTACAACCACTTCACAATACTCTGTTTCATATCATTGTTCTGGGTACGATCTTCCGGCCCGGTATCATTATCATCCGACAGGATATCCAGCAACGCCTTATCAGAGTCTCCACCTAACGGGGTATCTACTGACGTAATTCTTTCGTTTAAGCGCAGCATCCGGCTGACATCTTCAACGGGTTTATCCAGTTGCTCGGCAATCTCTTCGGCACTTGGCTCGTGGTCAAGTACGTGAGCTAATTCCCGGGCAGTACGCAGATAAACGTTCAGCTCTTTCACGATATGAATTGGTAAACGGATGGTCCGTGTCTGATTCATAATCGCCCGCTCAATAGTCTGGCGGATCCACCAGGTTGCATAGGTGGAAAAACGGAATCCACGCTCCGGATCAAATTTTTCTACCGCGCGAATCAGGCCAAGGTTTCCTTCCTCGATCAGATCCAGCAATGCCAGCCCACGATTACTGTAACGACGTGAGATTTTTACAACTAACCGCAGATTACTTTCGATCATCCGGCGGCGTGCAGCCGCATCCCCGCGCAGTGCTCTGCGTGCGAACAGCACTTCCTCTTCAGCTGTCAGCAGGGGTGAATATCCAATCTCCCCCAGGTAGAGCTGGGTTGCATCCATGACCCGTTGATTACTTGTCTGAGATAGCAGGTCATCATCCGTAACTTCATCATCTTTAGAGTCATTTGCTACCAGTGCAGTCTCATCGAAGGTCTCATTACCATTCTCATCAAACGCATCTTCATGTAACTCATCAACTTTAAGTGTGTTCTGGCTCATCAATGGCTCCTCCCCTTATCCCGGGCAGAGCCATTTCAGCTCTGCCTGTTAACGTTGCGGTAAATAGCGCAACGGATTGACGGATTTCCCCTTATAACGAATTTCAAAGTGCAATCTTACTGAGCTGGTACCGGTACTGCCCATAGTTGCAATTTTTTGTCCAGCGCTCACTTCCTGTTGTTCGCGGACCAGCATCGTATCGTTGTGTGCGTAAGCACTCAGGTAATCATCATTATGTTTAATGATAATCAGGTTGCCGTAGCCCCTGAGCGCATTACCCGCATAAACAACACGACCTGCAGCTGTAGCGACAACTGGCTGTCCCCGGGAGCCGGCAATATCAATACCTTTATTGCCGCCTTCAGAGGCAGAGAAATTGTCAATAATTTTACCTTCAGTCGGCCAACGCCATCCGGTGATTGGCGCTGAACTGGCTGAAGTACTGCTGGCCGTCGGAGGATTCGCTGGCGCAGTAATCGGTGCAGAAGCACTTCCTGTGACCAGTGGTTTTGACGGCAGCAATTTACTGCCACTGCTTACGGTACTGCTTGTTTCGTCATCAGAATCTTCAGAGTACGTAATTACTGGCTGCTGCGCAACCGGGCGAGAGGTAGGTGTCGCCGATTGATTTTTGGAAGGTTGAGAGGAATCAGCTATTGAAATAGCATTGCCACCGGTAATCGGCTGACCGGAACTGTTACCTACCTGTAATACCTGTCCCACACTCAGGCTATAAGGAGCCGCAACATTATTACGTTGTGCAAGGTCACGGAAATCATTACCAGTGATCCAGGCAATGTAAAACAGGGTATCGCCTCGTTTTACTGTGTAGGTAGGTCCATTATAGCTGCCTTTCGGAATATTCCCATAACTGCGGTTGTAAACAATATGGCCATTTTCGGTCCGGACCGGAGATTGTGCCGGTACAGCAGAGGAAGATTCGACGCGCGGTGACGCAGCCGTCATTCCGGTACCGGGGCCAGAGGGAACAGTGCTGTTTATCTGAGGCGTGGCGGTACGCCGGGCATTGTTAAGCGGAGCGCTGCTGCTATGTCCACCTGCAGTGCCACCAATGGCGGAAATTGGGGCCTGATTATTTTCGGAACTGCATCCTGCCAGTACGGCCGCGGCGATAGCCATTACCGCAAAACGGCGAAATTGAAATAGTGTGCTTCCCGTGATCATTTTTCCCCCATGATAACAAGCGGAAGAGTGATGACCAGCCACGGATACAGAAGGCCTTCCTTCTGCTCTGTCGTGACGGTCACTTAAAGGGCGGGTGGTACTGACAATCCTGACAGTGCCACGCTACGCGATATAGTAACGTTCAGTAAATCATTAATATCAGGCCAGATCACCCTGAATCAGGGGTACAAAACGTACAGGTTCGATGACATCGTCGATGAAATTATCCCCTGAACGTTGAATTCGTCGTAATACCTGATGCTCATCCCCCACCGGCAGGACCATCACGCCCTGTTCACTCAGTTGCCCGCACAAGGCTGCCGGAATCTCCGGGGGTGCTGCGGTTACAATAATAGCATCAAATGGACCACGGGAAGGCCAGCCCAACCAGCCATCGCCATGGCGGGTAGAGATATTATGCAAATCCAGCTGCTTTAGCCGCCGTTTTGCCTGCCACTGCAGTCCTTTAATCCGTTCTACAGAATAAACATGATCCACCAGATGAGCCAGGATGGCTGTCTGATATCCTGACCCGGTACCAATTTCCAGTACCCGGGACCGGGAAGTCAGCCCAAGCAGCTCGGTCATTCTTGCCACCATATAGGGCTGAGAAATAGTCTGGCCATAACCAATCGGCAATGCATTGTTGTCCCAGGCCTTATGTTCAAACGCTTCATCAATGAAATGTTCCCGCGGGACGTCGGCGATGGCACGTAAAATATGCTCATCAGTGATTCCCTGCTTACGCAGCAATGTCAGTAACGTTTCAATGCGTTTGTTCAGCATGGCAATGCAACCTCAGCCAGTTCCAGCCAGTCTGCCAGTTTTTCCTGAGCACGATGTGCAGTCAGGTCGGCATCCAGTGCGGTAATTGAAATGTAACCTTGTTCAATAGCCGAAAAGTCCGTATCCGGTCCGGCGTCCAGAACCCCGGCCAGTGGACCAATCCAGTAAATAGTTTCACCGCGCGGATCTTTCTGGGTAATGACCTGATCAGAAGGATGCCGCCGGCCACATCGGGTGACCCGGTAGCCCTTAATCTCCTGCATCGGCAGATCAGGAACGTTAATATTCAAAATGCGTCCGGTGCGTAACGGTACACGTTGTAAAGCCTGTAAAATCGCGCAGGCGGCCGCGGCAGCCGTAGCGTAGTGAGTCTGCCCGTTGAGCGAAATCGCCAGCGCGGGTAACCCCAGGTGACGTCCTTCCATCGCCGCAGCCACAGTGCCCGAATAAATGACATCATCGCCCAGATTCGGCCCGGCATTAATGCCTGAAACGACAATATCCGGTTTTGGCTGCATCAGTGCATTCACCCCCAGAAAGACACAGTCGGTTGGAGTGCCCATTAACACCGCAATATCGCCATTGCTGTGAGTAAATATTCGTAATGGTGACTCCAGCGTCAGTGCGTTCGAAGCACCGCTACGGTTGCGGTCCGGTGCGACAATCTGTACATCGGCCATTTTCCGTAACTCACCCGCCAGGACCTGGATACCCGGGGCAAATACCCCGTCGTCATTACTCAGCAATATCCTCAAACCCACCTCCTTGTTGTAACAGTTCACGGACAACACTGGTTGCAAAGCTCCCCGCAGGCAGCCAGAAATCCAGTTGCAGCGTAGTCGTGTCCAGCCAGTGCCAACGCAACTCTTTCGGAACCACCAGCATGGCTCGTCGTGCAGCGTCCACTTTTTCTTTAACCAGCAATGCACAAAGATCAGAGTGGCTGTCCAGAATCTGTTGTTCGAAACTTAGCGCTTCAGCCTGTGGCCCTGCGGAACCTTTGCCTGCCAGGGGTGCGGTCAGACGAAGCTCTCCCTGCTGCAACCGCTGACGCACATCATCGAACTCTTCGGCTGTCGCAACAAACCAACTTCCCCGCCCGGTCAGCTGTACGCAATCCCCTTCAACCAGGGTGATCAGATTTCCCTGAGCAGCCAGCCGTGCACTGGTGACCTGATTAAACATAGCACTTCGCGCCGCAGAGAGAAGCAAACTACGCTTACTGCGATCACGAACCGTGATTTCTCCCCTCGCCCACTGGCCGGCCATGGTCAGATTATGGCCGTTACGACCAAATCGTTGCTCACCGAAATAGTTCACCACCCCGTCACGGGCAATCAAAGCCAGCCGCTGTTCTGCAGCCGCCTGATCACTGACCTGGCGAAGTATCAGGCTGAAAGCATTTCCTGCCAGCGCACCCGTCCGGATTTTACGTTTGTGACGGCTGACCTGCAGGATTTCACAGCCTTCCAGCGCAAAACCACTCATATCCGGCATATCTTTACCCGGTAAGCGCAGGCAAAACGTCTGTTCAGTGACCGCATGACGATCTTTCATCCCGGCAAAACTGACCTCTCTGGCCGGAATTTTCAGATATTTTGCCAGTGCATCGGCCACAAAGCGGGTATTACACCCCGTTTTACGTAACCGGACCAGTAACTGCTCGCCTTCGCCATCGGGTGAATAGCCCAGGTCTTCGGTGACCCGGAAATCTTCAGCTACCGTTTTTATCATTCCTGATATCTGCGGCTGACCATGCAGATAAAGGAGGTCACTCATGTTCATTTTTCGGTCACCGTCAGTAATGCTACTGCCTCACAGGCAATGCCTTCACCACGCCCGGTAAAACCCAGTTTTTCGGTGGTGGTGGCTTTCACATTAACCTGGTCCATATGGCAACCTAAATCTTCTGCGATGTTGACCCGCATCTGAGCAACATGTGGCAACATTTTTGGGGCCTGGGCGATAAGCGTGATATCCACATTGCCTATCTGATACCCTTTGCTGCTGATCCGTGACCAGGCTTCGCGCAGCAGCCCACGGCTGTCTGCACCTTTAAATGCGGGGTCAGTATCCGGAAACAGTTTGCCGATATCTCCCATCGCCACCGCGCCCAGCAGTGCATCTGTTAAGGCATGCAGCGCCACATCACCATCCGAGTGTGCAATAAATCCACGGTCAAACGGAATTCTGACTCCGCCTATCACCAGCGGGCCTTCGCCGCCAAATGCGTGAACATCAAATCCATGGCCGATACGCATTATGCGTTCTCCTCTGAGTGAATGCGGGTTAAAAAGAATTCTGCCAACGCCAAATCTTCCGGTCGGGTCACTTTAATATTATCACTGCGCCCGTAGACCAGTTGCGGATGGTAACCGCAGTGTTCGAGTGCAGAAGCTTCATCGGTGATCACCGCCCCTTCATCTATCGCCCGCTGCAGGCAATCTGCCAGAAGTCGGTACGGAAACAACTGCGGGGTAAGCGCATGCCAGAGGTCTTCGCGGTCAACAGTATGGGCAATCAGCGGGTTACGCGGTTCAGCCCGTTTCATGGTATCACGTACCGGAGAAGCCAGTATGCCTCCCGACTGACTGCTGAGTGTCAGCTCCAGCAGGCGTTGCAGATCGTCAGGATGCAGACAGGGTCGCGCCGCATCGTGAACCAGTACCCATCGGGCATCATGAATGGCCTCCAGACCCGCGCGCACAGAGTCAGCACGCGAATCGCCGCCGGTGACGGTACGAATTCGTGGGTCAGCAGATAACGGCAACCTGAAGAATTGCTGATCATCGGGGTGCAGGGCAACCACCACCTGTTTTATCGACGGATGGCTTAGCAAAGACGTAATGCTGTATTCGAGCAAAGTACGTTGGCCAATGGTCAGGTATTGTTTTGGACGATCGGATTGCATCCGGCTGCCGATGCCGGCAGCCGGGACTACAGCAATCACATCCGGAAGGGATACGGTGCTATTCATTATTGTCTTTATTATCGTTGTTGGTTTGGCATTGCGGATTGCGCGTTGCGTTTATTTTGCTCTGGCACCAGACGATAGAAAGTTTCGCCGGGTCGTATCATACCCAGCTCATTACGTGCCCGCTCTTCGATAGCTTCGGAACCACCGTTCAGATCATCGATTTCAGCGAACAACTGATCATTTCGCGCTTTCAGTTTGGCATTGCCAGCCTGCTGAACCGCCACTTCCTGATTTACTGTGGTGTAATCATGAATACCGTTTTTACCGAGCCACAGCGAGTACTGTAGCCAGCCAAGTAAAACCAGTAACAATATTGTCAGTTTTCCCATCCCCGCCCCCTGAAAAACGGCTCAATCATCCCATAACTTTTGGCAGGACTCCACTGTGGAGAGAAAAATGTCGTGTTTTTCATGATAATTCAGAAGGTGAAACCGTGAAACCCGGGCGACAAAGGCTTTTTTTTGTCAGGCGGGAACCGCAGCTGATGGCTATTTCCAGCCAGCAAGGAAGGAAAATAACACCCAGAAAAAAGAAATCACAATCAGAAGTGTGAATATCAACGTCCGGACCAGGCGGTTATTGAACCAGATACTGAGGGCAATCCCCGTAATGACGGAGACCGGAAGCAGTGCCAGAAAAAAAGGCCAGGTATACATAAAAAAGAACAACACGCTGGCACCGAAATAGAAAAACGGTGTCGCCAGCGCCAGAAGATACGCAAAAAAGCCGATGATGCCCCCGGAGAGAGAGGCCGCCGGCCGCTCTGCGGGGGTATCATGTTGTTTGGCTGGTAAGGTAGTCACGTTCTGCATATCAATCCTGTCAGTAACCGTCAGGGTCTTTCAAACACCCCGCCGTCTTAAAGATCGATAATATCCTGCCTGCGCAGTAGATCGATGATTTCCTCGCTCAGTTTTGTAACTAATTGTTCGCCATCCAGATGCAATTCCGGCTGCTCCGGCACCTCATAAACAGCATCTATCCCGGTGAAATTGGTCAGTTCACCGGCACGTGCTTTACGGTAAAGTCCTTTCGGGTCCCGTGCTTCGCAGATATGCAGGGGGGTATCCACAAACACCTCGATAAACTGCCCCGCTTCCAGTAATTCTCTGACCATCTGCCGTTCGCTACGGTGTGGCGAGATAAAGGCGGTAAGTACCAGCAGGCCGGCATCTGCCATCAGTCTGGCGACTTCACCGACACGGCGAATATTCTCTTTCCGGTCGGCATCACTGAAACCAAGATCACGGCATAAGCCATGCCGCACATTGTCACCGTCCAGCAGGAAGGTGTTTACCCCGGCCTGAAACAGTTGCTGTTCAACCGCATCTGCCAGCGTGGATTTACCGGACCCTGACAGCCCGGTAAACCACACCACTGCACCACGATGACCCTGTCGCTGTTCACGATCCGCACGGGTAACGGTGTGCGGATGCCAGACTACATTTTCATCATGTTCCGCCATTAACGGCCCCCTGAAATATCGCGGGCACCCCAATGCGGATAATGTTTACGAATCAACGCATTTAATTCACGCTCAAAGGCACCGTATTGCTGTGCATCCTGTGTCTCAGGCGAATCACGGAGCGCAAATACCATCCCTGCCCCGACGGTCACATTAGTTAACCGGTCGATAAAGATTAGCCCGCCGGTCACTGCATTTTGGGCATACGCATCAATCACCACTGGCTCATCAAAAGTCACGACCACACGGCCAATTCCGTTAAGTGGCAGTTCATCCACTTCAAAGGTTTCCAGAGTGTTAATGTTCACCTGATGCAAAATACTATCAATGGTCGCACGGGCCTGTTTGCCCGCCACTTTCACCTGATAACTGCTACCCACTTTAAGGGGTTGTTCCGCCATCCAGACCACATCAATCTCTGCGCTTTGCACTGCCTGCAAAGTATCTTCGGCATCCAGCAGCAAATCACCACGGCTAATATCAATTTCATCAGCCAGCACCAGCGTAATCGCTTCTCCGGCATAAGCTTCGGTCAGATCTTCATCAAAGGTGACAATCCGCGCGACCGTCGATTTTACGCCTGAAGGCAACACTTTGACCTGCTGGCCCACCCGCACTTGTCCTGACGCCAGCGTACCGGCATAACCACGAAAATCGAGGTTTGGACGGTTAACATACTGAACAGGGAAGCGCATGGCCTGCTGTTCTGTGTCGCGACGTATTTGTACGGTTTCCAGAATTTCCAACAGGCCCGGACCGTTGTACCACGGCATATTTTCGCTGGTACTGACCACGTTATCGCCGGTCAGCGCGGAAAGTGGGACAAAACGAATATCCAGGTCATCCGGCAACTGACTGGCAAAATCCAGATAATCGGTCTGAATGTTGTTGAAAACCTCCTGGCTGTAGTCCACCAGGTCCATTTTATTCACTGCCACAATCAGATGCTTAATCCCCAACAGCGTGGAGATATAACTGTGACGACGGGTCTGATCCAGCACCCCTTTACGGGCGTCAATCAGTAAAATAGAGAGATCACAGGTTGAGGCACCGGTGGCCATATTGCGGGTATATTGTTCGTGTCCCGGGGTATCCGCAATAATGAACTTACGCTTTTCGGTCGAAAAATAGCGATAAGCGACATCAATGGTAATCCCCTGCTCACGTTCAGCCTGTAAACCATCAACCAGTAATGCCAGGTCGAGTTTCTCACCCTGAGTACCATGACGTTTACTGTCATTTTGCAGGGAAGAGAGCTGATCTTCATAGATCTGCCGGGTATCGTGTAACAGGCGACCGATCAGGGTACTTTTCCCGTCATCGACGCTGCCACAGGTCAGAAAACGCAGCAGGCTTTTATGTTGTTGTGCAGTCAGCCAGGCTTCTACGCCACCCTGATCGGCAATCTGTTGTGCTAATAATTCATTCATGGCAGTTTCCTCAGAAGTATCCCTGGCGTTTTTTGAGTTCCATCGAACCGGACTGATCGCGGTCAATCACCCGGCCCTGGCGTTCACTGGTGGTTGAGACCAGCATCTCCTCAATAATTTCTGGCAGTGACTGTGCTTCAGATTCCACAGCACCGGTCAGCGGCCAGCAGCCTAAGGTACGGAAACGAACCATCCGTTGCTTAATCTCTTCACCCGGTTGCAGATTAATCCGGTCATCATCCACCATCATCAGCATACCGTCACGTTCCAGCACTGGACGCGGAGCTGCCAGGTACAACGGAACGATCTCGATATTTTCCAGGAAAATATATTGCCAGATATCCAGCTCGGTCCAGTTTGACAGCGGGAAAACACGGATGCTCTCGCCTTTATTAATCTGGCCGTTATAGTTGTGCCATAACTCAGGACGCTGGTTTTTCGGATCCCAGCGGTGAAAGCGATCGCGGAACGAATAAATTCGCTCTTTGGCACGGGATTTTTCTTCGTCCCGGCGCGCGCCACCGAATGCCGCATCAAAACCGTATTTATTCAGCGCCTGTTTCAGGCCTTCGGTTTTCATGATGTCGGTGTGTTTGGCACTGCCATGGACAAACGGGTTAATCCCCATCGCGACCCCTTCAGGGTTGCGATGAACCAGCAGCTCTGCACCAATATTTTTTACGGTGCGGTCGCGAAATTCATACATTTCACGAAATTTCCAGCCGGTATCCACATGCAGTAGCGGGAAAGGTAATTTCCCCGGGTGGAATGCCTTGCGGGCCAGATGCAGCATCACTGAGGAATCTTTACCAATGGAATACATCATGACCGGGTTGCTGAACTCAGCAGCCACCTCGCGGATGATATGAATACTCTCTGCTTCCAGCTGGCGCAGATGAGTTAATCGTTTTTGATCCATACAACGTTCCTCAAACAGAAGGGTTCAGCAGCGGGTCTTCGTGAAGCTGCGATGATGAAGTTTGAAACCAGGCAAGTTGATCCTGTAACAGGACCACTTCACCGATAACCAGTAACGCCGGAGAAGGCGCCTGTTGTGCAAGTGATTCAAGGCCAGCTAATGTGCCTTTTATAATTTGTTGATCCGCTCTGGTACCGCGACTGATAATCGCCACCGGCGTTGTCCCTGACCGCCCATGGGCAATCAGTTGGCTGCTGATGGTGGCAGCATTCACAGCCCCCATATAAATCGCCAGGGTCTGTCTGGCCCGGGCCAGTGAAGGCCAGTCCAGTTCACTGCCCGCACGGCAATGTCCGGTAATAAACAACACACTCTGCGAGTGATCACGGTGGGTCAGCGGAATCCCCGCATAGGCCGTCGCACCGGAAGCAGCGGTAATTCCCGGTACCACCTGAAACGGAATCCCGGCTTCAGCTGCGACCTGCAATTCTTCGCCGCCCCGCCCGAAAATAAACGGATCGCCGCCTTTCAGCCGGACGACCCGTTTACCCTGTAATGCGTGACTGACCAACAACCGGTTAGTCTCTTCCTGAATGACCAGATGCGCACCGGCACGTTTACCGACACAAATTCTGTCGGCATCACGACGGCACAGATCCAGAACTTCGTCACTCACCAGGTGGTCATACAACACCACATCCGCCAGTTGCAGCACCTGCAATCCACGCAGAGTCAGCAGTCCCGGGTCACCCGGGCCTGCACCCACCAGATAAATTTCACCTTTCGGATTATCCTGGTGATGTAACTCTCTTTCCGCCAGTTGATCCGCCTCTTTAAAGCGTCCGGCGGCGACCAGGGCACCAAAACGTCCCCCCAGTAACCGTTCCCAGTAGTAACGGCGCTGTTTCATCGAAGGAAACTGCTGTTTCACCTTATCCCGCCACTGGCCGGCAATCCGGGCCATATCTCCGAGGCTGGCCGGCAATAATGCCTCCAGTTTTTCACGCCAGATCCGCGCCAGAACCGGTGCAGTCCCGCCGGAAGAGATAGCGACGACCAGCGGAGACCGGTCAACAATCGAAGGAAAAATAAAGGTGCAACGGGACTGATCATCTACCACATTTACCAGCTTTTGCCGTAACTCAGCCGCCTCGAACACCCGCTGATTCAGCGCCGAATCATCGGTCGCAGCAATCACCAGGAAGACGGTGTCCAGCTGCTGTTCGGTAAACTCCGTGGCCTGCCAGAGGATCTCCTGTTGCTGGTGAAGTTCCTGCAGTTCTGAACATAACTCACGGGCAACCAGTTGAATGACGGCACCTGAACGACGCAACAGGTGAATTTTTCGCGCAGCAACATCCCCACCGCCCACCACTAAAACTGGCCGGCCTGTGAGGTCTGCAAAGACTGGAAGATAATCCACAGTATCCCTGGTATTTTTATTCTGAATAACAGGCACTATACGACTGACCAGCCGGTATTGAAATGTCGTTTTGGAATGAGCAGTAACAGAATGGAATATATATACAAATCAAGGCGTTTCAAAACAGCACAAAACAGCCAGGCTTTCGGATAAACAGGTATGGCGGATTACCTGACAGAGTTTCATACTAACCGCTATTCCGGCTTTGCCCTTTATCCCAGAGGAATCTGTACTATGCCAGCCCCTTACCGCCACAGAGCCTGCCTGCTGGCACTCTGTTGCGGCCTGAGTTTCAGTGCCATTGCGGCGTCTGCGGCCTCCGCCGGGCAGTATGCTGACCAACAAACCCGGCAAATTGCCAGTCTTTTTCCGGGGAGAATGGCCGGCAGCCCCGCCGAGCTGATGGTTGCAGAATATATTAATCAGCACCTTAAAACACTGGGATACCAGAGTGACACGCGTCAGCAGAATACCGCCTACCGTTGGCAGCCTCAGTCCGGTGAAGCGGTCCTGCAGAAGGTGACGGCAACCTCGGTAATCGCAGCCAAAAATGGCCTGTTACCCGGTGAGATAGTCATTATGGCGCACCTTGATACCCGTATCCCCGAAAATACCCGCCAGCAGCAACAGGATATTGGCGGATTACGTTTGCAGGGAGTGGATAACAATGCTGCCGCACTGGGTGTTATGCTGGAACTGGCGAAGCAGTTGGCGAATGACCGTCTGCGTTATGGCATCCGTTTTGTGGCGCTGAGTGCCACCGAAAACAGCATGCAGGGCATGGAAAATTACCTTTCCCGGATGAGTGATAACGAGCGACAAAACACGCGGTTAGTCATCAATCTGGATGAACTCATCGCCGGTAAAAGCCTGGATTTTGTCAGTGGCGTCAAAACCTCCGCCACAGAGCAGGCAGATACCGCCGGTAAAGCACTGGCCATTGCACACCGGTTGGGGATACCGGCCCATGCGACCCGGCTCAGTGGCGCGGATAATCGTCAGGCAACACCGTTCGATAAAGCAGGACTGCCTTACCTGCTGGTCACCGCAGACAATGATGGACATCGCCGCCAGGCAACCTTACTGGGTGATCTGACCGACAGGGATAATCTGGAATACATCGACCAGCGGATGCCGGACCGGCTGGCAAAACGCAGCCGCGAGGTTGTCAGTATATTGCTGCCGTTCATCAGGCAAATGAACACTACCGCCGGCTAAACACCGGCGGCCGCTGAGTCAGCCTTCGTGCAGGCCACACTCCCGCTTCAGACCAAAAAAGCGGGTTTCTTCTTCTGCCATACCGGGTTCCCATTTACGGGTAGTATGGGTGTCCCCCACCGATAAATACCCCTGATCCCACAACGGGTGATATTGCAGCCCATGTTGTTTCAGGTACTGGTAAACCTGACGGTTATCCCAGTCAATAATGGGCAGAAGCTTAAATACCCCGCGCTGTACCGATAACACGGGTAACCCGGCACGGCTTTGGGATTGCTCACGACGCAAACCGGCAAACCATGAGGCAGCCTGTAGCGTTTCCAGGGCCCGGTTCATCGGTTCGACTTTATTGAGGGTATTATATTTTTCGATACCCTCAACGCCCTGTTCCCATAATTTTCCGTAACGGGCTTCCTGCCATGCGGCGGATTCTGTTGCACGGAACACCTGAAGATTCAGTTGTAGCTGAGAAGTCAGCTGGTCGATAAACTGATAGGTTTCCGGAAACAGATAGCCGGTATCGGTCAAAATGACCGGAATATCCGGCTGCTGGCGGGTCACCAGGTGCAGGCAAACCGCAGCCTGAATGCCGAAACTGGAACTGAGCACAAAATTACCCGGCAGATTCGCCAGCCCCCATTCCACCCGTTGTTCAGCACTCAGCGTTTCCAGATGTTGATTGACTTCAGCCAGCGCCTGTTGTTGCTGTGACTTATCCAGCGTATTCAGTTCAGATAACTGCAACTCTGCCATCGTTTCCTCCGTTATTCCCAGAAGTCCCGGGCCGGATCCAGAACCGGTTTAACTACCCCGACACGGATCACGAAGTCACCGAAACCTTCATCAGCCTGACGTTCTTTCGCCCAGCGACCAATCAGTTCATCCAGCACCGCCAGGATTTCCTGTTGGGTGATATTTTCACGATACATCCGTGGAATACGGGTACCAATCCGGTTACCGCCCAGATGCAGATTATAACGACCCGGAGCTTTACCCACTAAGCCCGCTTCTGCCAGCAGCGCCCTGCCACATCCGTTAGGACAGCCAGTGACACGTAATACAATGTGCTCTTCTGCCACCCCATGGCGGGCCATAAGGGTTTCGACTTCATCGACAAAAGCCGGCAGGAAGCGTTCAGCTTCTGCCATGGCCAGCGGACAGGTCGGGAAAGCCACACAGGCCATGGAGTTTTCACGCTGAGCCGTCACCGACTCCATCAAACCATGTGCACGGGCCAGATCTTCTATCGCCTGTTTTTGCTGTTCCGGAACACCGGCGACAATCAGGTTCTGGTTGGCGGTAAGCCGGAAATCGCCCTGATGAATCTTAGCAATTTCAGCGACACCGGTCTTTAACGTGCGTTGCGGTGAGTCCAGAAGACGACCATTTTCGATAAACAGCGTCAGATGCCATTTGCCGTCAATGCCTTTAATCCAGCCGAATCTGTCACCACGGGTGGTAAATTCGTAAGGACGGATCGCTTCAAAAGTGATGCCGGCACGGCGCTCCACCTCGGCCTTAAACACATCCACACCCACACGTTCCAGAGTGTATTTGGTTTTGGCATTTTTACGATCGGTACGGTTACCCCAGTCACGCTGGGTGGTGACCACCGCCGCCGCAACCTCCAGCGTTTTATCCAGCGGCAGGAAGCCAAT
Organism: Tatumella sp. UBA2305; assembly: GCF_002345795.1. NCBI lineage: Bacteria > Pseudomonadati > Pseudomonadota > Gammaproteobacteria > Enterobacterales > Erwiniaceae > Tatumella > Tatumella sp. UBA2305. The sequence goes on along the minus strand of NZ_DDVT01000020.1, from coordinate 108,874 downwards.
TTCGCTGGCGGTGCGGGCATAGGTGGCTTTATTGCCGTGATCGATAGACAGACCGCCGCCTAACAGCAGGTTAAAACCGATCAGCTTGCCATTTTCGGCCACTGCCACAAAGTTCATATCATTGGCATGCAGGTCCACATCGTTATTCGGTGGGATCACCACCGTGGTTTTAAACTTACGAGGCAGATAGGTGGAACCCAGAATCGGTTCTTCATCAGTGGTGGCGACCTTTTCCTGATCCCACCAGATTTCTGCATAGGCACGGGTCTGGGGTAACAGATGCTCAGACAGGCGTTTCGCCCATTCATAAGCTTCCTGATGCAGTTCCGATTCCACCGGATTCGAGGTACAAAGAACGTTACGGTTAACATCATTGGCCGTGGCTAATGCATCCAGCCCGACTTCATGCAGCATCTGGTGGGCCGGTTTGACATTCTTCTTCAGAATCCCGTGAAACTGGAAGGTCTGACGGTTAGTCAGCCGGATACTGCCATAAATGGTTTTGTCGCTGGCAAAACGGTCGATCGCCAGCCATTGCTGAGGCGTGATAATCCCCCCCGGCAAACGGCAACGCAGCATCATGGCATGGCGCGGTTCCAGTTTCTGTTCGGCACGACTGGCACGAATATCACGGTCATCCTGCTGATACATTCCGTGGAAACGGATCAGCAGAAAATTATCACCACGAAAGCCACCGGTCAGACCGTCGGTCAGATCGTCAGTAATCGTACCACGCAGATAATTGCTCTCTTTTTTAAGACGCTCTGCGTCGGCGAGCTTGCCTTCCACCACGAGTGGACCCGGATTTTTATTACTCATTAGTACACATCTCTCTGGTAACGGCGCGCTATGCGCAGCTCACTCAAATATTCGTCGGCTGATTCGCTGTCCATCTGTCCATATTCGGCGATGATATCCACCAGCGCCTGTTCCACATCTTTTGCCATCCGGCTGGCATCACCACAGACATACAGGTGCGCACCTTCGGCAATCCAGCGCCAGACCTCGGCCCCTTTCTCCCGCAGTTTGTCCTGGACGTAGACTTTCTGTTGCTGGTCACGCGACCAGGCCAGATCAATATGGGTTAACAGACCCTCTTTGACATACCTCTGCCATTCCACCTGATACAGGAAGTCTTCCGTAAAGTGCGGGTTGCCAAAGAACAGCCAGTTTTTACCGCCGGCAGCATCATTGTCACGCTGTTGGATAAAGGCACGGAAGGGAGCAATCCCGGTGCCCGGGCCTATCATAATGACCGGCGCTTCAGGGTCTTCCGGCAAACGGAAGTTATCGTTATGTTCGATAAATACCCGAACCTCACCCTCTTCCGGCAAACGGTCGGCGAGGAAACCGGAAGCTCCGCCACTGCGGGCACGCCCTTCAATATCGTAGCGTACGACGCCCACCGTAATATGCACTTCATCTTCTGTTTCGGCCTGGGAAGAAGCGATGGAGTACAAACGCGGTGTCAGCGGGCGCAACAGTTCGGTCAGCTGTTCCGCATGCAGTTCGGTAGGCGCATGCCGCACCATATCCACAATCGGCCACTGTTGTGCGTAAGCCTGTAACGCCGCTTTATCACTGACCAGCGCCAGTAATTCGCTGTTGCCAGACAGGTGGGCATACTTTTCGACAATTTGCGGGGTATTCACCGTCAGTTCAAAATGCTGTTGCAGAGCAGCGGAGAGCGGCAGAGTTTCACCATTCAGGCTGACTTGCTGTGACCCATCCAGCCACAACAGCCCCAGCAGCTCTTCAATAAGCTGAGGATCATTTTCATACCAGATGCCTAACGCATCGCCCGGCCGGTAACGCAACCCGGAGCTGCCCAAATCAATCTCCAGATGGCGGATATCTTTTTCTGAATCATTGCCGGTAATTTTCTGATTGACCGACAGCGAAGCGACCAGGGGTTGTTCTTTAGTGTACGGCGTACTGTCAATCTCATCGGTAGCACCGCTGGCTGCCCGTGAAACCTCAACCGCAGAGGAGGCCGGCAGACGCTGTTTCAGCAGGGCAACAATTTCCTGACGCCACTGATCCGCGGTGGCCTGGAAATCGACATCCGCATCGGCCCGGGCCAGCAGACGTTCTGCACCCAGTTCTTCCAGTCGCTGGTCAAAATCCTTCCCTGCCTTACAGAAAAACTCATAAGAGGTATCACCCAGACCGAATACCGCGAAAGCCGTATCGGTGAATTTTGGTGCTTTCTTCGACAACAGGAATTTATGCAACGCCACGGCTTCTTCCGGTGGCTCACCTTCCCCCTGAGTCGAGGTCACGATCAGCAGCAGTTTTTCCTGCCCTATCTGCTTAAACTTGTAATCTCCGGCATTGATCAGAGTGACGGTCACCCCGGCAGCCAGTAAATCATCCCGTAACTGTTCTGCCAGCCGGCGTGCATTCCCGGTCTGTGAAGCAGAAATGACCGTCACTGCCGGAGCTTGCGCCACGGTGCTGGCAGCCGCCGGCGTCACAGCGCCTGGCTGGGCCGTGGTTTCACCACTGATCCTTCCCCAGAAATAGCCGGAAAGCCAGGCCAGCTGGGTAACGGAAAAATCCTGAGTGGTCTTTTGTAGTTGTGTCAGCTGTTCCGCCGAGAGCGGAAGCTGTGGGGCCTGATTGGTCATTGCGTTTATGATTCCAGTATCATCGGCGGAAAAGGAATAAAGACTGTAAGGTTAACGGCAAAAGTATGCACGTTAAAGACGGCTTATGCATATCACATAACCAAATTAGCTAAATGGTTTTATCGGTAGTATTAACCAGAAAAAGTGGTAAGAAGATCAATGACCGGTGATGCCAGCTTAATCATGCTGACCCCGGGGAAAATTACCGGGAAAAATGTGAGATAACACGGGTTTTGCGGTAGAATCTGCGCCTTTAACGCCTGGAACCTATTATGTCTGTCACCACATTATTCAAAGAATTTCAGTTTGAAGCCGCTCACTACCTGCCACATGTTCCGGATGGACACAAATGTGGCCGCCTGCATGGCCACTCATTCCTGGTTCGTCTGGAGATTACCGGCGAAGTAGATCCTCATACCGGCTGGGTCATGGACTTTGCTGAGCTAAAAGCACGCTTTAAACCGCTGTATGAACAACTCGATCACCATTATCTGAATGAAATCGAAGGGCTGGAAAATCCTACCAGTGAAGTGCTGGCCATCTGGATTTGGCAGAAAATGAAACCTCAGTTGCCATTGCTCAGCGCCGTCATGATCAAAGAGACCTGCACCGCAGGCTGCACCTATCGCGGATAATCACAGCGGATCAAGCGTGATCCGCCAGCTATTCCCGCCAGCCTGACGGTCAGGCAATATTCAGATATTTATGAGTCTGCATAGAGAGTCGCCAGTTTCTGGCGATACAGGTACTGATGCATAACTCTGTCGCATCCTGCTTGCAACTGATGGGCTGCAACGCAATGACCCGTGATTTCTCATCCTGAATATTGACCAGCAATTCATCCAGCGCATCGATATCCCGCTGCCGTGCCACAGGGTGTTTAATTTCATCGGCACGAAGCAACGCCGGGGTCAGAACGTCATAACCACCACGCATATTGACCTTCGGAGAAACCGTGACAAACGTGTCCTCCGAACACTGCACCGGATGGGTTCCGCTGGTCTCTATCTGGCAACGATAACCAAAGGCTTCCAGCGCTTCCGTCAGTGGCCGCAGATCATAAATCGCCGGTTCTCCGCCGGTAATCACCACATGGCGGGCGGTCCAGCCCTGCTGGCCAATCATTTTCAGGATAGTCAGAGCGTCAGCATTGCCCCATTGATCACTTTCGACCGTCCTGGTCAGAATATCCCCCACCGGGACCGCATTCTCCGGTAATTTTTCCCAGGTATGTTTGGTATCACACCAGGCACAGCCCACAGGGCAACCCTGTAAACGGATAAATATCGCCGGCACACCGGTGAAAAAGCCTTCGCCCTGAAGGGTTTGAAACATTTCGTTAATCGGGTACTGCATTACTGGCTCAATAGTCGTGTTTAAGTAATCGGCTATTATTACAGATCCGACGCCGCAGATCATGTCTGATCCTGCGGCGCCGGCAAACCCCGGGCTCCCCGTGTGGATTAATCTATCGCCAGATGGCCGGTTTCATCGGTAATAATCCCCTTAATCAGCTTCACTAAATCGTCGCGTTCAGTCGCGGTTTTGGAACGGGCGACACCGGTACAGTTTTCTGCCCAGTACTTTACCCACTTTGTAGCATTGGTGGTGGAGATATAATAGAGCTCAACACTGCCGGTATTAGTTTTCGGGCGGGCCAGAAACCCCTCCTCAATCTTCTGACAGAGTTTATAGGTTTTCAGCCATTTATCGGTGGTAATCTGCGGGTGGTCGCTCTCCTCACCATCCGACATCATAATAAATACCTTACGGCGGTTGGTGCCCTCCATCATGACCGGAACCGAGCGAATAAGCCCGGAAGAGAGATGGGTATAGCCGTGAGCATCCATCGTCTGGAACTGATCGAGTAATGACTGTGAATCCGTCAGCGGTATCAGCCACGACCTGGCACTCTGTTTGGTCAGGTCACTGCCTATGACATGCTTCCACCAGCCAACCTGCTGACACATTCGGTAGTAAGGGCGGTAAGATGATGATGCATAAGGTGTCCAGAGGACAGGAAAGGTAATAATGGCGTCATTATCAAACATCCTTTCCAGTGTGGCCGGATAATTGATCGCCGCATCATGTTCAATAGTCCATGTTGTTAACTGCTTTGAATAGACCCTGGCCGCCTTCTCATATTCACTGTTAATCAGCTTCAGTGACTCATCACTGAAAATATCTTCCAGCTGATTACGGGGGTCCGACGGGTCCGGGTATTTATCCCGGGGATCAAAACAGGAATATTCGACCCGCCCCTCTTTGACACCTTTAGTAGGGTTCTGACGACACCAGCGCTTACGCATGTCTGCCAGATTAATGGTCGGGGAAGAGGCTGCAACGTAGCTCCTGTAAAAATTATACCGGTAATAGTCCATATAGTAAGTTTGGGTATTAAGCGGACTGTTCGCATAGGCGGTGGAAACGTTCTTATCACTCCAGAATGCATAATTAATATCCCACCCGGGGTTTGGCACAAACAGCACCGAACATCCGACGTTTTGCCCGCCACGCTGGTTGGTTCCCGGCATAATCACCGACACCCCGGTGCTAAAGGGAACGATGGCAATTTTCGATCCCGGGCTATTGTTTAGTACGAAGTCGGTAATTTCAGCAAACACACTCTTCAGAATATTGAGGCGGGTACCCCGTTGAGATCCGGAAAAATCGACCACAAACACATAATCGGCCGGTTTCGAGACATATTTGTTCACATGCCCCCTGCCTGCCCTCAGCGTATAGTCTGTCTTATCCACAGTCACAGTCTGGTAGAGGAACAGTTGCGGTAAGGTGACGGCAACATCAACATTATAATAAGTGTAGCGGGTCTCTGAGCCGGGCAGTTGCTGTCCGTCCATCACGGTAAATTCCACTTCCGGTGCAGTTTTCATCGCCGGAAAATAGTATTTCATCCACGACGCCACGGTGTCGCGCATTTTTTCTATCTCCTGCCGGCCGCTGACAGTCTGGTTATCATTGGCCATGGTGGCGGTCGATACTGCCAGGGTTGCCTCTGACACCGCATCGGCCATACGCGCCCTGTTTGCCAGCATTGAGACACTGTTAATGCCTAAGGCCATCAATCCGAATAATATAGGGAATAGAATCGCCAGAGGAATAATCATGACGCCACGTTCACTCCTGAACCGGCGTAGCACAGAGTTCAGCCTTTTTATAAACATTTCCGTATGTCTTCCGCTGTAGTTAGATTGTAAAATTGTTGGCGGGTGCCTTGCAGACAAAACAGAGCCGGTATCCCTGGCGGCCGGTATTTCTCTACCCAGATTCCCGCCGGGTCTTTCAGATATCTTGCTGCCCCTGTCAGACTGAATCCTGCCGGATTAATGTCTATCAGCGTGACTGCCAGTCGTCGTGCCAGAGTCGGACTCAGATACAACTGATGATTTATCTCCCGGCTAATACGAATATCAGTGGGAGTATTACTGTCGATAAAAATGATAGCCTGGGCTCTGACTGCCACAGGAGCCGCAGGTGTTGTACGTTTACCTGTCGCTGCCACGGCCACCGATAAACAACAGCTACCGATCAACAGCACGTGGAAGCCTCTTTTCATCTCCGGCCTCTGTTTAGCGCACCAGCACGATATTAGACACCGTAATAGTCTCAGGCAGTGCTTCCAGGTGATTCAGCAGAGCGGAGATACTCCCCCTGGGGGCGGGGACACTCAGTGTCACCTGATAGAGCGGCACCCATCGGCCACGAATACTCATTGGTGAGAGTTCACTGTAACTGGTCAGTGGCGTCACCCCCGGGGAGCACTTTGCGGCCCCGCCCGTCAGTTTTTGATACTGATCGGCCTGAGGACTGGTGGTGACGCTTTTGAAACTCAGGCTTTCCACCTGCACACATAATTTATCGACACTACTATCATTGGCCATATATTTGGCCAGACTCACCAGCTGGTTCACATCGGTGGTGGTTAAGGTCTCACGCCCTTCATAAAGGGTGGTTCGCTCGCGGATCACTGCGGCCAGAGACGCCGTTATCCGCTCGGCTTTACTGCGGGTCAGCAGCCAGAACCCATAATCCATCGCTCCACAACCCAGTATGACCAGCAAAGGAAAAATAAAGGCAGCTTCAACGATGACAGAACCCTGCTCCGATCTTCCCTGCCGTAACAGCACTCTCTTCCATGTCATGTTACTGATCTCCCCGTTCATATTCCTGTACATAGACCAGCCGCCGGCTAATTGGCTTATTCAGGCTGGTGAGAAGCTGGCTGATACTGCTGTCATCATCATAGCTAAACAGTAACGGCTGATAGCGGTAGCTTGCGCTGTAAATCGCCAGCGGATATTTGCTGCCACTACCGCTGCTGCAATTTCCTGTCATGGCAGCACTGACAGAGCTGCAATAGGTAATTTTTAAGGTGAATTCATCAGGATCTATAAACATCGACAACAGATCACTTTGTTCATCCACCGTTCGGGCGAATAAATCAGGGTAGTCCACAATTTCTTCTGAGCGCGATGTGATCCTTGCGGCTTCAGCTAAGGTTAAATCTACCGAGGCAGAGATATACATATACCGGCAGACTTCAAAAATAAGAAAAACAAAAAAGACGAAAATAATAAATATAAAAGCAAATTCCAGGGTGATAGATCCGTGTTCACGGTTCCCTAAACGCTTTATCATTCTGATCATGATACGCATAACCTGCTCCGGTAATAACATCAGAAACTTTCTACCCTGAAAAGATCCGCCACCAGCATATCCGGGTTTTTGGCATAGTTGCCGCGCTTAATAATCTCTTTGGCGTAGCGTAAATCACCGGTTTTCACCAGTGCGAAGGCCAGGTTATGTTCCAGCTGAGGATTACGGTAGCCCCTGAGATAAACCGGCAACAGCATCTGTACCGCTTCGTGATAACGTTTTTGCACGATATAAATCATGGCGATGTTGTTAACCACAGATTCTTCCTGGAAATAAGCATTGCGTGCCAGTTCAAAACTGGCTAATGCCCCCTTAAGATCGCCCATTTCAGCCTGAATAACCCCTTTCAGGTTCAGCGCCTCACCATTATTTTTATTTTTGTTCAAAGCCATTGCCACAAAACTGAGGGCTTCTTTATATTTCTTTAACGAACTAAGGTTTTTACTCTCCAGTAAATACACCTTCAGGCTGCCCCCAGCTGCCAGTAATTTTTGCAGGTGGAATAATGAAGAGTTGAAATCACCTGACAGATAATAATATTCCGCCAACTGATAGCGGGTCTCCGGTGAATTATTTTTCTTCAGTTCCTGCTGCTTCATTTTGATAAGCCCGGAATAGTTCCCGGTCCTGAGCAATAGTTGCTCGTCTGCTTTTCCCTCATTCAGAGCAAAACGTTTACCGGCTACCGTGGTGGAAGGCTGACTGCAACCGGCCAGAAGACATATCATTGCTGATGTTGCTATCCGTTTTAGCATTTTCACGTCATTAATTTCCCATTTGTCCCATCAGTCTCATGACTCCCGGTGCAGCAACAATAATGATTACCGGAAACATAAAGAACAGAATTAACGGCACACTCATTTTTGCGCCAAGCTGACCAATCTTTTCTTCGGTGGCCAGTAACTGGACTTCCCTTATTTCACGGGCCAGTTCGGTCAGTTGTTCGTACATCGACGATCCGTACTGCAGGCTTTGCTGCAACATCGCACAAAACATGCGGGTCTCTGCCGAAGGCAATTCGCGGTAGAAATGGTCTAACGCCGAACTCAGGCCACTGACTTCGGTTCTTCGCACCAGCCGGTTGATAAAAGGGACAAAATCCGGATTGATGCCGGACATTTTGTCAGATAAAAACCGGAAGGATTGTTCAATAGTCATCCCGCATTGCACGCTGATGGCCAGCAGTTCAATCATCCAGGGCAACTCAGAACTCAGGACTTTAACCCGCCGTTTTACAAACAAAGAACGCAGCGTACCGGGCAGGATAATGGTCGTGACCAGACTTATCATGGCGGCCATCAACAACGATTCACGGCTGAGGGACTGTCCGGTCAGCTTGCCCGCCAGCATAATCAGTAAAAACATTCCCAGTGACATCATCCCTTTATAAGCTATATTGGCATCCAGCCTGCGGTAGAGATTCAGCAAGGGATTGTTCTGTTCCAGAACAATTTCGGTATGATGGTGATCTTTCAGTTGCTGTATTTTCAGTTTGTGCACGGTGGCATCCTCGACCACCAGCGCCTGCCTGAGCTTGCTGGCTCTGACTTTGTTAAGCACCAGGTTACCGGCCACCACTATCACAACCGTTATCAGCATAATCAGCATCGGACTCATGATTACAATTTCCTCATCAGAAATTTGATGACCAGCAGCCCCAAAGTCTCACTGCCAATCAGGTAATACAGCAATACCCGGCCATCCTCATCTTCCAGTACATACTGGAAATTTTCCGGGCTGATAAATTTCAGCAGTATCAGAAACACAAACGGGATGGCTCCGGTTATTTTTGAAGACATTCGCATTTCAGAGGTCATCGACAGCATCTTTTTTTCCATCGCGATACTGTTCGAAATAGAGCGCTGCAACTTGTTCAGAACTTCCCGCAACCTGCCCCCACTGTTAATATTCAGCAGAATGGCGACAATGAAAAAGTAATATTCCCGGTAGGGATAATTTCGCCAGGATTCCATAAAAACCACTTCGGCCTGTTCCCCAAAATTCAGGCGACGGGAAATTGCCGTAAATTCACGGGACAGAGAGTTGTTGGAGTTTTGGCTGTAATCAGACATAGCCTGTAAAAATGTCCGACCGGAAGAAATCGCGCCGCCAATGGTGGTCAGCGCTTCACTAAAATCAACAGAGAACTGCTGGTAACGACGTTTTTTCAAAATTTTGTACGTGACCAGGTAACTGGCAAACAGCCCGACGGCCAGCACCCAACTCAATGGAAAACCGATGTACAGTACATTGAGTGCCAGTAGCGCCATCGTCACCACCACCGGAATCAGCAGATTTTTTATCAGTGCGGCGCTGCTGCCGGCATGAAACACCCGAAAAATCGCAGACAGCCGCTCTTCTGTCCCGGATTTCAGCCGTGTCATCAGCGATGCTTCATCAGATACCGTGGCCGTTTTCTGACTGATAATCGACATCAGTACCTGTTTGCGCTGTCCGGAATAAGAGAGCGACTGGCGGGTAAACTTGTTCCTCTGCAGAACAATCAGCAGAAAGAGTCCCGCCATAACCAGCAGTAAAATGAATATCAGGTTCATCGGATCACCCGAAGACTGATTTTAACAGGTCTTCACACCCATGCTCTCTGGCACGCTGGTAGACGCTGGAACGGCCTGACAGACCAGGGGTGACAAAACGCCCGACCACTTTCCCCTGCACACTGTCATCCACCGCGAAATTGAAGATGTCCTGTAATACGATAGTATCGCCTTCCAGTCCCATCACTTCGGTCACATGGGTAATTTTTCTCGACCCGTCGTGTAGACGACTCGCCTGAATAATCAGGTTAACCGCCGAGGTAATATTGCGGCGAATAGCCTCAATCGGCAGGCTAAGATTGGCCATCATGACCATATTTTCCAGACGGGCCACCGCATCACGCGGTGAGTTAGCATGCAGAGTGGTCATTGAACCATCATGTCCGGTGTTCATGGCCTGCAACATTTCAAACGTTTCACCGCCACGGCACTCCCCGACAATGATCCTGTCGGGACGCATACGCAGAGTATTAATCATCAGATCCCGCATGGTGATCTGGCCGGTGTTCTCTGCCCCGGCCATCCGGGTTTCCAGCCTCACCACATGTTGCTGTTGCAGCTTTAATTCTGCGGCATCTTCCAGAGTAATAATGCGTTCATCACTGTTGATATGCTGTGACAGAGCATTGAGCAGTGTCGTTTTACCTGAACCTGTCCCTCCGGAAATCACAATATTGCCCTGACAACGAACCGCAATGGACAGAAAATTGGCCATCTGCTCACTCATCGCCCCCCAGTTGACCAGATCACGCAGGGTACGGGAGACATTGCTGAATTTACGTATAGAGATGGAGGTACCATCCAGCGCCACCGGATTAATCACCACATTTAGCCTGCTACCATCAGCCATACGGGCATCCACCAGTGGCTGGGATTCATCCACCCGTCTGCCCACCCGGCTGACCAGACGTTTAGCAATATCCGTCAGTTGCTGGTTATCAACAAAACGCTTACCGGTGAAAACCAGCTTGCCACTGCGTTCTACGAAAATATTCTCAGGACCGTTAACCAGAATATCGCTGACAGACTCATCTTCCATCAGTTCACGTAGCGGGCCGACGCCAAGAATTTCATCCGCCATGGCCGATGCCAGTTCACGGGTCTCTTCGGCAGGCAGGTACTGACTGTGCTCGACGCTGGTCCGGTGGATAACCTGAGATATTTCGCGGATCAGGGCATTACGGTCATCGAGCATTTTGTCTATCTGATCGAGATCAAGCCTGGGTAAGGCCAGACTGCGTAATTGCCGGGCAAGCTCTGCGTACTTTTGATTCATAATTATTCAGACGTCCTTGTTAGCCGTTTTTTCAGGTCCGAAAACAACGAGGTTGATTTTCCTGAAGCGGTCCTTTTTTTGCCTAACAGCAGATAACTGATGTTTTGCAGGGTAGCTCTGTGCTTACCACTGAAATCCAGCGACATTGAAGGGTCTCCGGCTTTCAGCAGATAAGGGACTACGACATCCGCAGGCTGTCCTACCAGGTCTCCGGCTTCACGGGCATTGACTTCGCCACTCACTTTCGGATGATGCTGGTTAAAACAGAGATAGAGCCGTTTAATCCCGTTATTACTACTTTGCAGATGGGTATTGGCTTCAATGATTTTCTTCGCCACACGGACAGAAGACAGATTTCGGTCACAGACCAGTAATACACAATCAGAATGGGTCAGTACGTTTTCGATATCTTCGTCAGAGGCGTTATAGGCACTGAAGTCGAATATTACGCACTGATGACGGTCATAGACCGGATTGTTGAAATACCACGCATGGTTTTTCTCTTCATACATTGCATAGAAGTTGTTCTGCAACAACGTGACTTCATTGCTGATCGAAACCCGGGAAATCAGATCCAGATTGCGGCTGCCTCCACTGCCCTGCACCAGTAAGGTGGCTGACTGGCGCAGTCTGGCAATATCTTCCGCGATGTAATAACTCAGAGAGGAAGTCCCAATCCCCCCTTTGCAGCCCAGGATAGCCATTTTGACTGCGCTGTTCACATCTCTGCCAGGCTGGCTTCTCGCCGCAATAAGCGATCCGATACGGTTAAGCTGTGACGGGTAATGGCAGTAAAAAATGCGCTGTTGCAGATAACTGTCGGCCAGCATCAGTGAATCCCGGTGACCAATAGCTATCTGGATTGCGGTACGTGAAATATGCAACTCCATCAGCTGTGCGACTGATTCGGGGGTATCGGCTTCACTGACTTCAAAAACCACCACGTTGACATCCGCGGATTCGGTATAATTTTCCAGTTGCGTTACCGAACCGGAAAAACGACGAATTTCTCCGGTATCCCGGATCGTCAGTTGCTCGCAAATTTTATCCATCACCTGCGTATCCGCAGCGATCACCAGGACACTTTCGCTATCAGTCTGTTGGCTTTTCTCATTGGAGGAAAATAACAGCATTCGGCCTCCCTGCCGCTCTGTAAGTCAGTCGTTTACTGGCGCAATGACGTATTGAGGTTATTGTCTATCGCACAGCCAAGCTCGGGGTAACTGTCGAACTGGTAAGTGCTTTTCCTCGACTGACATAACGCATCATTTTTTTGGGTAATCAGAGTAATGCTCACCAGCGCTACTTGTGAGGTGGTGTTCTGTACCGGCTTTTTCTGTAACCGGACCCGGTTAGGCGAAATTCCGGCATTAATCAGCCGCTGCCTGATGCGCTCCGCCAGGGCATCGGCATCATTGAGATACCATTGCACAGAAAGTGAACCGCCGAGAAACTGGTGAAAGGAAACGACCTCAGACACCAGAATCTCCTGATCTATATCGCTGCGACCTTTCAGCTGAAACTGATACCCCTGAGCGGCCGTGGCGGCACAACTCCATAATCCTATAAACAGCAGAATCCATTGCCGCATACACTGCCTCGCTAATAAATAAAACCGCCCTGCTCTATAAAATTAACTACGCCTTTCTCTGCGCTGCTGCCTTTCACGTTACTGATATTAAAGTAGCGCTCCAGCAAACTACTGCGCTGCCAGGCCGGTAAGGTGACCTGACTGGAGGAGATAGGCCGTACCAGATTAACCGTGGCCACCACCACCAGTTCGGTTTTCTCCCGGTGAGCCGCCGTAGAACGGAAAAATGCGCCAAGCACCGGAATATCGCCGATAAAGGGGACTTTCTTCAGTACTTCCTGTTCCGATTCGCTCAGTAAACCCGCCAGCACAAAGCTCTCGCCGTCTGCCAGCTCGATTGTCGTTCTGGCTTTACGCGACTTCAGCGTAGGAAGAATATAATTGGTGCTGGTGGATGTGTTTTGAGAGTCGACATTACTGACCTCCTGAAAGATCATCAGCTTGACCTTCTGGCTGTTCTCGACCTTGGCACCGATGGTCATCCTGACCCCGATTTCTTTGTACTCCACGGAAGTCCCATTTGATGAACTGGTGACCACAGGAATTTCCCCCCCGACGAGGAAATCTGCAGTTTCTCCGGATAAAACAGACAAATTCGGTTCGGCGAGTACTCTGGCCACCGATTCATTCCCCAACGCATGAATCATTGACGTCAGTTCGTTGGCATTAAACTTCAGTTTATTGAGGACAAAGTTGCCCACGTCCAGTGCCTGCCCCCACTCGATTCCCAGGCTGTCACTGTAAGTCTTGTTCAGTTCAACTATCGAAATTTTGACATTGACCTGATTCGCCTGCGGAAGACGCATACGGTTTTGCAGTTTCTTGTACTGGAATTGCCTGAGCGCGGTGATCTTTAACTCACCGGAATTCTCGGTGGTAAAGGTGGTATCTTTAATTTCGGCTTCCATTCCCAGCGCTTCACCGACTATCTGGTAAATCGCGTCGCGACTCTCTTCATCTACCGCAACCCCGGCGAGAATATAGCTGTCCCCGACCTTCCTCAGTTCAATGGTGGAACCGGGAAACTGATCCTGTATCTGAGAAGCCAGTTTTCCTACCAGCGGATCTACCACCACTTTAATTTTGCGCGTCACATCATTCTGTACCAGCAGGATCTCGCCAATCCCGTTCTGGATGCCATAGATCACCACTTCACGGTCACTGATCAGGTTGTAATCGACGATTTCCGGATCGGTGGTAAATACGGTATCAATCACGGTATTCATTTTTAGGGTCCTGGCCCCCCCTTTCGACAGGTACAGGGTTTCGGCAAAAGAGGATAACGGCAACAGCAAGCCTGCCAGCAGCAAAGCGACAGACCACAACCGCAATCCATAACACCGGGGTAAATGTCGGGTCAGGCAATTCATTTAGCTGTTCCTTTAGCTGTCGCTGGCTTTACGCTGGTAGCCTTCCGCTGAACCTTATCCTGGGTGACAGGAAAAAGAATCACTTCGTATTTCTGGGTGACCAGATACAACCTTTTCAGATCGCCCGGGCTAAGCTCTAAATCGAGAGACAGACTGCCTGTGGCTTTGTCATCCCGGCTCTCTGTCAATGACTGACGCTCCAGCAGCGATGATGAGGCTCTTTCCGGCCGACTGATCACCCTTCTGGCTTCGAAGATCCGAAATAAATTCAGCGAGGATTCTCCCTGCAAAATGCCTTCGCTGTTCTTACGCCGGGGCCGGGTATTTTCGGTCATAAATCGTAAATAAACATCCACATAATCCCCCGGCCGTAGTTGCTGTATGGCGCCGGTAAACCGCTCATTAATCACCGTGTTGTAGCGAATCATATTGGCGGCGGCCAGCTTATTCTTTGGATCGTCCGGACTAATATCTCCGGCAAAAATACGCTCGCCAGGCCGTTTTGCGGTGACCAGAAACATGCCTCGCAGCGATTCGGCAGTCATTTCTGTCCCTGTCGCGTTGTCCGCGGGCAAAGATTCGGTTTTCATGGCTAAATCCTCATCTCTTAACAAACTACCTGCGGGGAGGTCTTTTTCACTGACAAAATAATTCACCAGCCGGTAGGAGACCGGGGTATCGGTGGGTTCCGGGGTACCGTTACTCATCAGCAAGCCAAATGCGCCGACAATAAGTAATAAAACAGCCAAAATTACCAATAGTCTCTGGTTCACTGAATGTCCTGTTTATCCCAAAAGATGAAGTAAATAACCACAACTGATCGCAACGCCATAGGGGAGAGTCATTTTTTTGCTCCCCGGATGCCACAGTCGTAAGGCAACCACAATAATAATCAGTGGTATTCCGGATAATGTAATCCAGAAGATAAAATCAGCCATCTGCTTCGCAGGAAGAGACAGGCTGAGCGCAGAAATAAGTTTAATATCACCGGCCCCGATAACATTCACGGTCACCAAAAACATTCCCAACACCAGAGTAATAAATGGCCAGAATATATTGATACTGTTTCCCTGAACGACAGATATCGTCAACGACAACACCGCAATAAAGACAACCGCAGTATTCTTTATTCTCCTGGAAGAAATATCGGTATAGCACACTGATAACAACACAAAGGCCAGAAGGCCATAAAGAAATATAAGCATATAACTTTACAAAACAAGGAGGCCAGTCACACCTCCTTAATTAAATTATCTGTTAAGATTTTGCATTAGCGCTACTGATATTTTCACCCAGCAGGGTAAATTTCTCTCTGATCGCCTTCAGGAATGCCGCATCATCTGAACCAAACAAGGTCAGCAACATACCGCTGATAGCAACCGCAATTACCGCATATTCGATAGCAGTAACACCATCTTCTTTAGACAGCGCCTTGAATGCACGGTACCCGCTCTCTTTCACAGCGATCTGTGCTTTCAGTGACAATGAGGTCAGTTGGTTAATCATGAGTAGTCATCCTTAAATATGATAGTATCTATTAAATATAGTTAACAATAATCCTTCATACTGCGTTACCGGGCGCCCTGGTTAACGACCTCATGATACGTTCAGCCCGGGGATAAACAAGTAACAAAATTGAAATTTTAAAATGTCACTGGCCTTATTTTAAAATTAATCTGCCCAGGGCGGGACATATTACCGAAATTACTGACCAAACCCGTTAATCAATAACATTACATATACCGTTACGATATATTTCCCCATAGGAATATTCCATCACTTTGTTTATTATTACCTGACTACTTTCTGATATTCATCCTTAAAGAAAAATCTCACAGCCTCATGATAACACCTGAAAAATAATTAAATACAAACTGGTAACAATATTTTATTTATCTTGCGAAATTCTTTGGTTACATGTTATCTATACAAGAATAATTCAGTGATATTCATAGGGAACATGTTTACATGCTGAACAAACAAACCATTAAACAACAGATCATAGATGATGTGTGTCAAATGATTTTTATTGGCACCCTGAAACGGGGCGATTTTCTGCCATCAATACGTACGATGAGTGATCGCTATAAAGTTTCACGTGGCACCGTTATGCTGGTTTATAAAAGTCTGGAAAGTCTGGGATATATTCAGGGTCATGAACGCAGTGGTTATCTGGTCACCGGTACCCCCGCACTGGCAGACCCCTCGCCCGACCCACTGGTTGACGATACAGTCAGTGGGGGGATTCCAGAATTTACAGATAGCAGAAGCCCGGCCACCTGTGTTTATCAGTGGCTCGAACATCACCACCGAATGCAATTACCAAAACATTTTATTCGCCGCTGGTGCCTCAATAATAGCTCAGCCAGACAACCCGCGGGATGGAATCAGAGTGAGGTCAGCGACAGACAACTCAGGAAAAGTCTGTGCCGGTTTATCCGGATCTCCAGAGGAATTTCATTACAACCCGAAAACCTGCTGATGCTGTCCGGAATGCAGGAAGCATTGCTACTGATAGGCAAAACGTTGGCCAGCACCCGAAAAAATGTGACCGTTCTGGTAGAAGACCCCTGCCCGCTGAACGTAAAAGAACTGTTCCGTTGCCTTAACTTTCAGGTTATTCCGGTCACGGTGGATGAACAGGGCATTCGGGTCGAAGAGTTTCCACAAAAAGGTGCAGATTTAATTTTTACTTCTCCGGCACTGCAGTTCCCGACCGGGAGTTGCCTGAGTATGACGAGACGGCACAAACTTTGTCAGTGGGCAGCCCGACACAATGCATTAATTATCGAAAATGATAGTGCTGCGATGCTGGGATTTGGTCAGTCAGTCATTCCAGCCCTCAGCCGGCATTATCCCGATCCGCAGATTATCTACCTGACCCATTTGTCTGAACTGACCGGTAACGGTATGAATATTTGCTGTATCGCGGCGCCGGTCAGGCTGATGCAGCTGATGCAGCGTTACCTGCCGTTACTGAATAGTGAGACTAATCCTCTGACCAGAGCACTGCTCAGTGCATTTTTCGATTCATCACATTTTATGAAATATCTGACCGATAGCCTGCAAACGCGAAAACATAAAGCGCTTCTGGCACTGAAGGGGATACAACAACTGTGGCCGGAAACCCGGGCTTGTGGACTGAATAATGCCGGCTTTCTCACTTTCCGTGCCGAAGTAAAGTTAATCCCCGAAGAGTTACTTAACCATACTCTTTTTCCGTTAGATATTTTTCGTCATGCCCCCCGGGAGCAGGGACAAAGCCAACAAAGTGTGATTTACCCGTTTGGCTTACTGAGCGTTAATGAAATAGAGAAAATTAACCATCAGCTTCTGATGTCAGCCCCTGTCTGTTGATAAAAAAAACCCTCTGACACAAGTCAGAGGGTTTCCGGTATCAGGTTCCGACAATGATTATGCCTGACCTTTAATCTCTTTACGTCCGTTGAACTGAGCTTTCTGACCCAGTGCTTCTTCGATACGGATCAACTGGTTGTATTTAGCAACACGGTCAGAACGGCTCATTGAACCGGTTTTGATTTGGCCCGCAGCAGTACCTACCGCCAGGTCGGCGATGGTCGCATCTTCGGTTTCGCCTGAACGGTGAGAAATGACCGCAGTGTAACCGGCATCTTTCGCCATTTTGATCGCAGCCAGAGTTTCGGTCAGAGAACCGATCTGGTTAAATTTGATCAGGATAGAGTTAGCAATACCTTTTTCAATCCCTTCTTTCAGGATTTTAGTATTGGTCACGAACAGGTCATCACCGACCAGTTGCAGCTTATCGCCCAGGACTTTTGTCTGGTAAGCAAAACCTTCCCAGTCAGATTCATTCAGGCCATCTTCGATAGAGACGATAGGATATTGCTGAGTCAACTGCTCCAGGTAATGTGTGAACTCCTGAGAAGTAAAGGTTTTACCTTCACCTTTCAGTTCATAGTTACCGGTTTCTTTGTTATAGAACTCAGACGCCGCACAGTCCATAGCCAGAGTCACATCTTTACCCAGCTCATAGCCGGCTGCTTTTACCGCTTCTGCGATAACCGCTAAAGCTTCTGCGTTAGAAGCCAGGTTAGGTGCATAACCACCCTCATCACCTACTGCGGTGTTCAGGCCTTTGGCCTTCAGAACTTTAGCCAGATGATGGAAAACTTCAGAACCAATACGGATAGCTTCTTTAATGCTGGAAGCACCCACCGGCTGGATCATAAATTCCTGAATATCAACGTTGTTATCAGCATGTTCACCACCATTGATGATGTTCATCATCGGCAATGGCATAGAGAACTTACCTGCGGTTCCGTTCAGTTCAGCAATGTGTGCGTACAGAGGCAAGCCTTTAGAAGCGGCTGCGGCTTTAGCGGCTGCCAGTGAAACCGCGAGGATAGCGTTAGCACCAAACTTAGACTTGTTTTCGGTACCATCCAGTTCGATCATGATTTTATCGATGTTCGCCTGGTCTTTGGCATCTTTACCGGTCACCGCATCAGCAATTGGCCCGTTAACGGCAGCGACGGCTTTCGTCACGCCTTTACCCAGGAAACGAGATTTATCGCCATCACGCAGTTCCAGCGCTTCACGGGACCCCGTAGAAGCTCCTGACGGTGCAGCTGCCAGTCCAACGAAACCACCTTCCAGATGTACTTCTGCTTCAACAGTCGGGTTACCACGTGAATCGATGATTTCACGACCGATGACTTTTACGATTTTGGACATTCGTTTTTCCTCAGTACAAGTTAAGCTAAAACTTCTTAATCCTAAGACAAGCAACGCGCGAAAAGTTCGCGCGTTGCAGTGATAAGCTTACTTCGCCAGACTTTTCTGATAATCAACCGATGCCTTAACAAATCCGGCAAACAGCGGGTGACCATCACGCGGTGTCGAGGTAAATTCCGGATGGAACTGGCAGGCCACAAACCACGGATGATTTGGGTTTTCGATAATTTCTACCAGCTGGTCGTCTCCGGAACGACCCGCAATCCGTAAACCTGCGGCTTCAATAGGCTTCAGTAACAGATTATTCACTTCATAGCGGTGACGATGACGCTCCACAATCGTCTGAGCACCGTACATCTTGCTCACCAGGCTGTCTTCAGATAACTGGCAAGCCTGGCTCCCCAGGCGCATGGTACCGCCTAAATCACTTTGCTCATCTCGTACTTCAACATTACCTTCTTCATCACGCCATTCTGTAATCAGCGCAACCACCGGGTATTTGCAGTCAGGTTCGAACTCCGTTGAACTGGCACCGGTCATTCCTGCCACGTTACGGGCAAACTCAATCAGTGCCACCTGCATCCCCAGGCAAATGCCGAGATACGGAATCTTATTCTCACGGGCATACCGGGCCGTAATAATTTTACCTTCGATACCGCGCGAACCAAATCCACCAGGGATCAGGATAGCATCCAGGCCAGCCAGTAATTCAACCCCACGGGTTTCAACATCCTGTGAGTCAATCAGTTTGATGTTCACAGTCACACGGTTTTTCAGACCCGCATGCTTCAGCGCTTCTATCACTGACTTATACGCATCAGGCAGTTCAACGTATTTACCCACCATCCCGATAGTCACTTCACCGCCAGGGTTGGCTTCTTCGTAAATCACCTGTTCCCATTCAGACAAATCAGCCTGTGGAGCATTCAGGTTAAACCGCTTACAGATAAAGTCATCCAGCCCCTGAGATTTCAGCATGCCCGGGATTTTATAGATGGAATCCACATCTTTCAGTGAGATAACCGCTTTCTCTGACACGTTACAGAACAATGCGATTTTAGCACGTTCATTCGCGGGCACCGCACGGTCCGAACGACAGATTAGCACATCTGGCTGGATTCCGATCGATAACAATTCTTTAACAGAATGTTGCGTCGGTTTAGTTTTTACCTCCCCGGCAGCCGCCAGGTAAGGAACCAGTGTCAGGTGCATATACATAGTATGTTCACGACCGACATCCACCGCCATCTGACGGATGGCTTCCAGGAACGGCAGTGACTCGATATCACCGACTGTACCGCCAATTTCCACCAGCACCACATCGTGGCCTTCGCCGCCTTCGATAATGCGTTCTTTAATCGCATTAGTAATGTGCGGGATCACCTGAATCGTCGCGCCCAGGTAGTCGCCACGACGCTCTTTACGTAACACTTCAGAGTAGATACGTCCGGTAGTAAAGTTATTACGGCGGGACATCCGTGTACGGATAAAACGCTCGTAATGACCTAAGTCCAGATCCGTCTCTGCACCATCATCAGTGACAAATACTTCACCATGCTGGGTGGGACTCATGGTGCCTGGATCGACGTTAATATAAGGGTCAAGCTTCATAATGGTCACTTTCAGACCACGAGCTTCAAGAATAGCTGCCAGAGAGGCTGCAGCAATGCCTTTACCCAGAGAGGAAACGACCCCGCCGGTCACAAAAATATAGTTCGTTGTCATGCTGAACCTGAGAGTTAAGGTTTAAAGATGGTGGAATCACCAGGACGGGAACACAGTCTACCTGAAAGGCGCATCCGCCACAAATGATGATTCAAAGCCTCTTCACTCTGCGTAACCGACACACTACGCGATAAAAGGGGCTCAGGGGTTGATTTTAATCACAATTCTTTCAGTTTTAATCAAAAAGCTGAAACGTGTTAGCCACGGTAAAAACTGACTGTGAGCACACCCGGGCGCTAATTTCTGACTTAAAGGGTAAAAAATAACAAGATTCTTGTTTGCAATCATCGCCGTAAAACAATCCCTCACCTAAACAACACCCATAATGTTACTAAATGTGAAACATAATGTTCTTTTTTTGTCAATGGAAAGTTCCTGTTATCTCTAACTACGCTTAGTTTGCCTGAACGGCTTAAAGTGAATAAATAACGATCAGAGGTTAATATGAAAAAATACTTTACCCTGCCTGTCTTCGCGTTGAGCTTATTGTCTGTATCTGCATCTACTCTGGCTGCGGATCCACCAACAGCATCAGGTAAGGCAGATATCCTGGCCCAGAGCCAGTCATCATGGAATGGTAAACCCTATGACCATTATCCGACAGAACGTCCGGAACTAACGGTCATCAAACTGACGATTCCGGCGAATTCAGCGCTCCCCTGTCATAAGCATGGTTTTCCAAATGCCGGCTATGTCCTTAAAGGCCAGCTGACTCTGCAGGACAAAGCGTCCGGAAAATCAGAAACCTTTAAACAGGGTCAGGCATTTACTGAGTCTGTTAATGACTACCACCGGGGGGTCAGCGGTAATGAAGAAACGATACTTATCCTGACCTATTCCGGGGTGAAGGGACAGCCAACCTTTATTCCTGCGCCGGGTGAAAAAGGCGAGTACTAAACCTGAGGTAAAACTTTCGGTTATAGCTGTTTCTGCGGCGTACTTTAACGCCGCAGAAGCGGTTTTGCGAAACTCAGGATCCCGATTTCTCCTGCTTTTTGACCTGTTGCCAGGCCTCTTCCATTTGCGGAAGAGTGGCTTGCTGCATCGTCAATCCTTGTTCAGCAATAATCTGCTCTACCTGACGAAAACGTTTTTCGAATTTATCGTTGGCTTTCTGCAGCGCGGTCTCAGCCTTACTGCCAAGATGCCGTGAAAGGTTAACGGTGGCAAACAGCAGATCACCAATCTCCTCCTCCAGCCGCTGCGGGTCAATGACCGGTCGGTTGGCCTCTTCCATCACTTCGGCAATTTCTTCGTGCACTTTATCCAGTACCGGCCCGGTTTCCGTCCAGTCAAAACCGACGTTGCGACAGCGTTTTTGTATTTTACAGGCCCGCATCAGAGCTGGCATGGCACGCGGAATATCATCCAGCGCTGAAGTGAGGGCTTTTGCCTGACGTTCCTGTTGTTTCAACTGTTCCCAGTGACGGTTAATCTCTGTGATATCGCTGCGATCATTACCGGCAAAAATATGGGGGTGTCGACGCTCAAGTTTGGCGCAGATACTGTTACATATATCTGTAAAATCAAACAGCTGTTGCTCCCCGGCCATCTGGGCGTAAAACACGACCTGGAACAGCAAATCGCCCAGTTCTTCCCGCAAATCGACAAAATCCTGACGGGAAATAGCGTCCAGAACTTCATAAGTCTCTTCGAGGGTATAGGGTGCAATGCTGTCGAAAGTTTGCTGTTTATCCCAGGGACAGCCCTGCTGCGGATCCCGCAACTTTTGCATAATGGTTAGCAGACGTTGAAGTGCAGTGTATGATTCATTCATTGCTCAATCCGGAAATCAGGAAGGTGGGCAGAAGATCGCAGTGACTCCGTATCCTCCGGGTCACCGCGCTGTAAGATGCTAATGGCGGCGTTTGGCGTCGATAATATCAGGAACCTGGTTCAGACGACCCAGAATCCGCCCCAGTACCTGTTGGTTATAAATTTCAATATCCATATCGATCGTCGCCAGTTGCTTTTTGGTATCGCTGTGGCTGGAAACGCCTAAAACATTCACCTTTTCATTCGCCAGAATGGTGGTGATATCCCGCAACAACCCACTACGATCGTTCGCGACCACCCGAACCACCAGCGAATATCCACTGGAGTAGCTTTCCCCCCAGACCGCATCGACAATACGTTCTGGCGCATGATTCATCAGCTCTGCCAGTTGATCACAGTCAGCACGGTGAATGGAAATCCCCCGCCCCTGAGTGATGAATCCGACAATATCATCGCCGGGAATCGGCTGGCAGCAACGGGCAATGTGGTGCATCAGGTTCCCCACACCTTCCACCACGACCCGACCGCTCTCTTTATGCACGTGCTGTGGGTTGTGGTTCTTCTGGGTTAACTGACGTAACGCAATACGGTCTTCTTCCTCGGCCGTCGGTTTATTCAGCTTCCCTTGCAGGAAGTTAACCATCTGGTTAAGACGAATATCTCCGCCACCAATCGCGGCAAGAACCTCATCCATCGAGGTCATGTTATAACGGGGCAACAATAGCTTTTCAGCTTCTTTAAGGCTGATATCCATGCGGCTCAGCTCACTGTCAAGGATCTGCCGCCCGGCAAGGATATTTTTATCTCTGTCTTGTTTACGGAACCAGGCATGAACTTTGGCCCGGCCACGGCTGGTGGTAATGTATCCCAGATTTGGGTTCAGCCAGTCCCGGCTGGGGTTGGGTTGTTTCTGGGTAATCACTTCGACCTGATCACCCATTTGCAATTGATAGGTGAACGGCACGATCCGCCCGCTAATTTTGGCACCAATACAACGATGACCAATATCGCTGTGAATATGATAAGCAAAATCCAGAGGCGTTGAACCTGCCGGCAGATCGATAACATCGCCTTTCGGGGTAAACACATACACCCGGTCATCAAACACCTGACTGCGAACTTCTTCCAGCATTTCACCGCTGTCAGCCATCTCTTCCTGCCAGGCTATCAGACGGCGTAACCAGGCGATGCGCTCTTCATGGCCGGCGGCTCCACGCGCACTGGTAATCCCCGGACCTTCTTTATATTTCCAGTGTGCCGCCACCCCCAGTTCAGCATCTTCATGCATTTGCCGGGTGCGGATCTGAATTTCTACCGTTTTTCCTTTAGGCCCTAAGACGACCGTATGAATCGACTGATAGCCGTTAGGTTTCGGGTTCGCGACATAATCATCAAACTCACTGGGCAGATGACGGTAAAGGGTATGGACAATCCCCAACGCACCGTAACAATCCTGCAGTCGGTCTGCCACAATACGCACCGCACGAACATCGAACAGTTCATCGAAAGAGAGCGATTTTTTCTGCATCTTACGCCAGATGCTATAGATATGCTTTGGTCGTCCGTAAACTTCGGCACGCACACCTTCGCGGGCAATTTCCTGTCGCAGGCTGTCGACAAAATTCTCAATATACTGCTCACGGTCAATCCGCCGCTCATGCAGCAACTTGGCAATACGTTTATATTCGTCCGGATGAAGGTATCGGAAGCAGTAATCTTCCAGCTCCCATTTCAGCTGACCAATTCCCAGCCGGTTGGCCAGTGGCGCATAAATGTTGGTACTCTCTTTGGCGGCAAGAACCCGTTCATCTTCCGGGGCATCTTTCATTTCCCGCAGATGTGCGACCCGCTCTGCCAGTTTGATAACCACACAACGGAAATCCTCAACCATGGCCAGCAACATCCGGCGGACGTTATCCACCTGTTCTGAAGCCATGGAGTCATTATGCGTGGCTTTTAGCTGGCGAATAGCATCCATATCACGCACACCATGAACCAGCGAAACGATCCCTTTGCCAAAACGTTCTTCTAACTGCTCTTCAGTGACGACATTCTCGTTGGCCAGCGGAAAAAGAAGTGCTGCCCGCAAGGTATCGTTGTCCATACTGAGCTCAGTCAGAATTTCGACCATCTCAATACCGCGCCACAGCAGCATAGGTTGCAGCGGATGGTCTCTGGTTTCCGTTTCGCAATAACGCCAGCAGTCCGCCAGACGCTGACAGGACTGCTCATTAGCAATCCCGAGACTGGCAATCCACTGTTCAAGGGCAAATTCCCCCGCCGTATTCATATGCGCACTTCGTACCGCAACCATAACTTCTCCTGCATGACGACCCGTCAGGTCGTTTCGGTTCTGCTAAACAGCACCATTGATTCCAGATGGCTGGTGTGGGGAAACATATCCAGCATTGCGACCCGTTGCAGGGCATACCCTGCCGCCAGTAGCGGTTCGCTGTCACGGGCCAGCGTCGCTGGATTACAGGATACGTACAGGATTCGCTCAGGTGCCAGTGCGATTATATGTGACATTATCCCTGCTGCACCGGCTCTGGCCGGATCGAGTAATATCTTGTTGAATCCTTGTGTTGCCCAGGGCTGACCTGTCACATCCTGCTCTAAGTCGTGCCGGAAAAATGAGACATTCGGCAAATCATTATCCTGCGCATTATACGCTGCCTGACGGACTAATGCTGCAACCCCTTCCACACCCACCACATTTTCTACAAATTTTCCTAATGGCAGGGTGAAATTACCCATACCACAAAACAGATCCAGCACCCTGTCCCCGGGCTGCAATGCCAGCCAGTCTATCGCCGTGGCCACCATCTGCTGGTTTACCTTATCATTAACCTGAATAAAATCCTGAGGACTAAAGGACAACTTAAGGTTATGCGACTGATAATAGGGCATTTCTCCGCAAATATGTTGCAGAGTGTCATTGTCCGCCGCAAAAAACAACGTCAGCTGATGACTCTGCGAAAATCGTTCCAGTTTTGCTAAGTCTTCGGCAGAAAATGGTTTCAGGTGCCGCAATACCAGTACCGTCGTGTTGTCTGCCTGAACCAGTTCAAGATGTCCTAAATGACGAACGCCCTGTAATTCGGTTAAACACTGGCGCAGCTCAGGCAACAACCGGGTGAGGGGTTGCACCAATACGGGGCACTGACTGATATTAACGATGTCATTACTGCCATTTTTTCGAAACCCCATATCCAGTTGTTGCTGTGGTTTATTCCACCGTAAACTGAGCCGGGCACGGCGACGATAATGCCACTCATCGGCACTGATAATCTGTTCAACGTCAATACTGCGGCCAGCAGACTGACTCAACATGCGTTGCAAACCCGCCGTTTTACTTTGGTGTTGCAACTCCAGGGTAGCATGTTGCTGCTGACATCCCCCGCAAACCCCGAAGTGCTGACAGCGCGGTGCGACACGTTGCGGACTTGTGCTCAGTAAACGGGTCGCCTTACCCCGGGAAAACTGGCGTTTATCTTCCAGTATTGTCACGCGGACCCGTTCCCCCGGCAGTGCCCCGCTGACAAACAGCGTTTTGCCCTGATGGCGGGCGACCCCCTGTCCAAAAGGGTCAAGTTCATCAATGGTAACCTCCAGCTCTTTTTGTGGGCGGCTACGCTTTGCAGACGAGTAAAATTGCACCATCAGTTATTTATTCTCTTAATATTACACATTGCCCAACAGCTACCGGAGCAAATGCCGGCAAATTTCAGGGAGCGGATGGAAAACATCAACCGTAAAAATTATGACTAAACTCAGCCTGCGCGCACGGATGATTCTGCTGACTCTGGCACCGACCTTAGCCCTGGGTCTGTTAATGAGTTCCTGGTTTGTTATTCATCGTTATAGTGAATTGCAACGTCAGCTGTTATTCGCGGGTACTAATATCATAGAACCTCTGGCTGTCTCCTGCGAATACGGCATGACCTATTATGACAAAGATGCCATTCGAAATCTGGTCAGTCTGTTGCACCGGCGTCATTCTTCTATTGTCCGTGCGATTAGTGTGTTCGACAACCAAAAACAGCTGTATGTCAGTTCGAACAATAATCAGAACACCGGGTTGATGATGAGCAGCCACACCACGCCTTTCACCGACGATGTGACCATAATCCGTCAGGGAAACCTCACCATCCTGCGAACCCCGATAATATCCCGTGGAAATGAGGCGGAAAAAGCATCGCCGGGTAGCCGCAGTCACGGGAAAAATATCCTTGGCTATGTGGCTATTGAACTGGATTTACGGGCTATCCGTCTGGAACTCTACCAGGAAATTTTTATTTCTGCGTTATTGCTCATCACAAGCCTGGGAACCGCATTACTGATTGCCTGGCGTTTAAGCAATGATATCACCCGGCCTATTCGCAAAATGGCCCTGACGGTGGACCGGATCGGTCGCGGACATCCCGGCAGCCGGGTCACGGGTGTCATCCCGGGGGAACTCAGCCTGCTACAGAAAGGGATCAACGGGATGGCCGCTTCACTGGAGGAATACCATGAAGAGATGCAGGAAAGCATTAATCAGGCGACCTCAGATTTACGTGAAACCCTGGAGCAACTGGAAATTCGTAATATTGAACTGGACCTGGCGAATAAAAGAGCGCAGCAGGTTGTGCGCCTTAAGTCCGAATTCCTGTCCACCATGTCGCATGAATTACGTACTCCGCTGAACGGTGTCATCGGTTTCAGTCGCCAGTTACTCAAAACTCCCCTGAATGAGACTCAGCGCGATTATCTGAAAACTATTGAGCGCTCCGCCAGTCATCTGCTGGCAATCATCAACGATGTGCTGGATTTCTCTAAACTTGAAGCGGGGCGGCTCACACTGGAGTCCATTCCGTTTGCGTTACAGGCGACCCTGGATGAAACACTCAGACTTCTGGCGCCCGCCGCCCACGATAAAGGGTTGGAACTGACCGTCAGTATTGATCCGAAGCTCCCCGATAACCTGAAAGGTGATCCGTTGCGCTTCCGGCAAATACTGATGAATTTGATCGACAATGCCATAAAATTCACTCCCAGCGGCACCGTCAGAGTCGCCATCAAAGCCATGGATCAACAACCTGATGAAGTCACTTTGCAATTACAGGTGAGTGACACCGGCATCGGGATTAGCCAACAGCAACAAAGCCGGATTTTTGATGCCTTCACCCAGGCGGATGCCAGTATTTCCCGCCGTCATGGCGGCACAGGTCTCGGGCTGGAAATTACCCGTCAGCTGGTGCATAAAATGGCCGGCACCATCGACGTCAGCCACCATGATCCGCAGGGCACAATATTCACCGTATTACTGACTTTACCCCTGAGCCAGCAACCACCGGCAGTGGCCGCAGAGTATCCGGCAATCAACGGCCAAAAGCTATTTTATATTGAATCGCACCCACAGGCTGCCTGCGATGGCATTACCTCCCTGAGCGGTTTACCCTGGCAGGTACAACATTTCCAGACCACACAGCAACTGCCGCCTGAACAGGCTGACTGGCTGATCTATGCAGTGCCGCCGGACCTGACAGTACAACAACTCCTGTCGACCCGCCTCCCTGAGACACTGCATCAGCATGGCCGAAAAATTATTATGCTGCTGCCAGCCCCCCTGATGCCCGATGCTGAAACACTAAGACAACAGGGTCTGCGGGTTATCGTAAAACCTCTGACGCTTGCGAAAATTCTTCAGGCCCTGCGCTATCAGCCACTCTCATCCAAACAGGAAGTACCGCTGGCTGCGATGCCTCGCCTGCCACTGACCGTTCTGGCCGTGGATGACAATGCGGCTAACCTGAAACTGATTGGCGCGCTGCTAAAAGATCAGGTGACTGAGTGCATATTATGTCAAAGCGCTAAACAGGCTATCGACATCGCCAGTCAGAGGCCACTCGATGCCATCCTGATGGATGTGCAGATGCCGGAAATCGATGGTTTGCAGGCCAGTGCTCAAATCCGTGAACTGCCTTTGCATCAACATACTCCGATTATTGCTGTCACTGCTTTCCCTCTGGAAAAACAGCAACAGCAATTTTTAGCGGCCGGGATGAATGAATCGTTAGCTAAACCGGTCAATGAAAAAATCCTTTACCGGCTGTTATCCCGCTATGCCCTGCCGCCGACAAAACAACCCCCACACTCGCCGGACAGTGTCATCGACTGGCCACTCGCCCTGCAACGGGCGGCCGGAAAAACCAGTCTGGCAAAAGAGATGCTGGAAATGTTGCTGAATTCACTCCCCGAGGTACAACAGGTATTAACCGGTCCACTGCATCCCGGGTTGCATCAGGATATTTTGCATCAGGTCCATAAACTGCAGGGTAGCTGTGCTTATTGTGGCGTACCGCAGTTACAACAATGTTGTCAACGGCTGGAGGAAGCGTTGCGTAAGCAGCCTGATCCCCGTCAGCTGGAGCCGGAGATCTTTGAACTGCTTGATGAAGCAGAAAAGGTTATTATCGCAGGAAAACAATGGCTGGCTGAGGAATAACCCTCGTTCAGCCTGACTGAGGACTACAGCAAGCCGGTCCACTGTTCAATCCGGGGTAAGGCAACCTCTTCAGGCTCCGGATGTTCACCGGCATCAATCAGCAAAACATCAGCTATTCGTCGGGCCTGGTGTTCCTGAAGAAGTTCATCAAATAACAATCCTGCGGCGCAGTAGTTTTCGTAGCTGCTGTCGCCCAGAGCAATGACACCATAGCGGACGGAAGGCTGATAACCTGTCTGCTCTTTGATCGCATAATACAGCCCGGCAATCGAGTCAGGAAGTTCGCCCTGTCCTGTGGTCGAGGTAATAATCAGCCGGACGTTGATACTCTCATCCAGCCACTGGCTGAGATCAGGCTCTTCAAATATCTGCACCTGATGGCCGGCCGCGACCAACAGCGGCTCTGCCTGCTCTGCGACCAGCAACGCATTGCCATACACTGTACCGACATAAATTCCGATATTAGCCATTAACTTTCCTCTGTGCTCGCCGGGGCACTGCTGCTCCCTTGCTCAGCCTGAGTCACGGCGGGTAATTTCGCCAGCAACGCCTGCCAGCCAAAGTGTTCAAAAGCCTGCACCCAGACACTATCGGGTCCGGCCTGCAACTGCAATAGTTCTCCGGTGACCGGATGAGTCAGCTCCAGCCGGCTGGCGTGTAGCATGAGTCTCCGGCAACCAAAATGTTCAGCGGCCCCCCGGTTCTGGCGTAAATCACCGTGCCTGCTGTCACCGATGATCGGATGCCGGAGGTGAGACATATGACGGCGCAACTGGTGTTTTCTTCCGGTACGCGGGCTGAGTTCCATCAGCGTGTAACGGCAACTGTTATAACGTCCCACCGGCACCGGTAACTCCACCTGCCCCAGAGGCTGATAACCGGTCACCGCCGGTTGAGCTTCCCGCGGAACCTGTGAATGTTTGTCAGCGATTTTATCCAGCTCTTCCATCAACGGATAATCGAGGATCCCTTCTTCATTCAGCCAGCCACGCACAATGGCGTGGTAAGTTTTCCGCATCTGATGTTGTTCAAACTGTTGAGATAACAGTCTGGCAACTTCGGCTGATAACGCAAACAACAACACACCCGACGTGGGGCGATCCAGCCGGTGTACGGTGAATACGTGCTGATCCAGTTGATCACGCAGGGTTTGCATGACAAAACGAGTTTCATGGCGATCCAGCCAGCTACGGTGAACCAGCATACCTGCCGGTTTGTTGACCGCGACCAGCCATTGATCCTGATAGATAATTTCAAGCATTAAACAGATTCTTGTACAAACAGACCGTCAAGCTGACTTAAGGTCACCAGTAACACGGGGCGGACGCTAAGCTGTGGCTCCAGCGCCATTTCAAAATAAGGGGTCACTGCCATATTGGCGGGTAATTCTCCACCGGTCTCAACAAGGGCAGCCAGGCGAGGGATTAATACCCATTGCAGCCATTCCAGCGGATGCAGCGTATCCAGACAGAAAGGCTGGTCGCTGCTCAGGGCTTGAGGTTCGGGAGCACTCTGCTGCCATAACTGATGGTCACGCAGAATCTGTTCCAGCTGAGCCAGCCGCTGCAGAATAATCGAATGCGAAGTCACGGGTATCTCCTGAATACGGATAAAAACCGCGCCAGCATAACATTGCAACCGGCGAAAGCGAGGGGATAAAAAAGGGAGTACTGTAAAAAACAGTACTCCCAGTCTGTTCGCAGCAATCCGGCTACATTCTTGCTCCCTGCAATTCAGTGGACTTATTCAGTATCAGCAAGGTCATCCTGACTGCGATCCGGTCCAATGAGGCGCTATACATCCGCTACAGCAATTTTCCCTCCTTCGGAGGTGTTATTCACTCTTTGTCAGAGCAGGCTGGTTCTTCCTTAACCCGCCTTGCGGTGTCTTACATCCTGTAAAACACCACCCTCCCTGGGTTGGTTTCATCCTGAAAACCTAAGTATCCATGGCATCCTGCCTGTGGAAGCTATTCTGTCAGAGTTGCTATTTTTCGCAACACAATTTTCACTGAAAAAATCCTATTTATCTATATATTTCAATGACTTTAAAATAAACCACTGAAAAAATAGGGTTTTATGCATATTATGATTGGCTGAAATAAAATCTGATTTTTGATCTCTTACACCTGAAGTAAGAGATCTCTTACGTATTAATCGTTAAAAACAGGTTATTTTGTTACAACAACACCTAATTTATTAAGAAAATCATCGACAGTTTCTGACAGAACTTCACGTTTTTTTGTACCCAGTGACTCTCTGATGACTTCGCCACTGAGATTGCATATCGAAATAATTTCCGTATCCTGGTCGGTCGCCGCAATAAATAAGGTGGGAGTCTGTTTCAGTCGTCGCTTCATCACCAGATGACCAATCAAATTTTCCTGAACACGACTGAAATCATCTTCATTCCATACCTGCAGCAAAGTTACTGGCAATCCGAACCATTCAGCCTGCATGTCCCCGGCAAACTGAGCGGTATACCAGGCGGTGACCGCCGGTTGCAGGGTTATCTCCAGGCCACGTTCTACCGCATCCAGCGATGAAGGCAGAGTAAAGGATTGCGGCTGCCAGTAAACTCCCTGCGTATCCCGGCTGACTTCACAGGGTGAATCAATGCCATACAGCTCACGACTGTAGGGCAGATGGCCGGTTTTCTGCTGCCACTCATCACAATAACGGCGGCTAAACTGCCTCATGGCATCTAAGGTTTGCTGCATCATTCATTTTCTCACTTCTGATCGGGTACACTGAGCACAACTCTATTTTACCAGTGGTACTGTTATGAATCATTATGACCATCACCAGGCGCTTGAAGGGCTGCCCCTTGGGAAACAAACCTCTTACACAGAACATTATGCACCACAGTTGTTACAGCCGGTGCCGCGAAGTCTTAACCGCGATGCCCTGAAGCTGCACGATGATAATTTACCCTTCCACGGAGAGGATCTGTGGACCTTATATGAACTCTCGTGGCTGAATTCTCTGGGAGTTCCCCGGGTCGCCATCGGTCATATGGCCCTGAGTGCCGCCAGTCTTAACCTGATTGAATCTAAAAGTTTTAAACTCTATCTCAACAGCTTTAATCAGACAAAATTTGCCGACATGGAATCGGTCAGACAGACTCTTGAACAGGACCTCTCGGCCTGCGCTCAGGGAGATGTCAGAATTACCCTGCACAACCTGGACGAATTTGAAGGTCAGCCTGTGGGTTCCTTCCGCGGAGAATGTATCGATTCACTGCCAGTGAGCGTAGATAACTATAGTTTTGATAATACCCTGCTGGCCGGTGCCACCGAACCTCAGGTCGTAGAAGAGACTTTGGTTAGCCATTTACTAAAGTCGAACTGTCTGATCACTTCTCAGCCAGACTGGGGGTCAGTGATGATACGCTATCGCGGACCGCGTATCCGTCGTGAGCCACTACTGCGTTATCTGCTCTCTTTCCGGCAGCATAACGAATTTCATGAACAATGTGTGGAACGCATCTTTTGTGATCTGCTTAAATTTTGTCAGCCTGAAGAACTGACCGTCTATGCCCGTTATACTCGTCGTGGAGGCCTGGATATTAACCCATGGCGCAGCAACGTCAGTTTTGACGCCCCAACGGTACGTCTGGCCCGCCAGTAACCCTTTCCTTATCTCTATCTCTGCCTTGCGGGAATATCCTGTTCCTGCTGGCGGAGTATTGGTTAACCTCCTCTGACCGGCAACTCCGTGACACCCGGGGTCACTGTTTCCGGTCCTGTCTTACCACAGAATCCGCACGGATAAACCTTGTTAAAATTCAGACTAAAGCGATACTTAGAGAACCCGGTTATCAGACTGATGACCGGACAGGGAGCCTCAGTCACGGCAATTCCTGGTTCAGCCGATGTATGATGCAGCAGTTCCCCATGGGGAGTAAGGAGTTCTCTTGATTACACATATCAGCCCGCTCGGGGCAATGGATCTGCTTTCCCAGATGGAAGTGGATATGCTGAAGCAAACCGCCAGCAGTGATTTATACCAACTGTTCCGTAACTGCTCACTGGCGGTACTGAACTCCGGAAGTCTGACCGATAACAGCCAGCAGCTGTTATCCCGCTTCGGGGATTTTGATATTAATGTGTTACGCCGTGAACGCG
Organism: Tatumella sp. UBA2305; assembly: GCF_002345795.1. NCBI lineage: Bacteria > Pseudomonadati > Pseudomonadota > Gammaproteobacteria > Enterobacterales > Erwiniaceae > Tatumella > Tatumella sp. UBA2305. Next base: position 75,942 of record NZ_DDVT01000020.1, on the reverse strand, counting down.
GTGTGAAACTGGAATTAATCAACCCGCCGGAAGATGCTTTTGTTGACGGACAAATTATCCGTTCGTTGCAGGCCAATTTATTCGCAGTACTGCGTGATATCCTGTTCGTGACCGGACAACTGAATAATTCTCAGGCTTTTCGGGATCCTCATACTGAAGATTCAGCCTTTATTACCAACCTGGTATTTTCCATCCTGCGGAATGCCCGTGCACTGCATATCGGCGAATTGCCGAATAACGTCGTGTGCTGGGGTGGCCATTCAGTGAATGCGGTTGAATATCAATACTGCCGTGATGTGGGTACCCAGCTTGGTCTGCGGGAACTGAATATTTGTACCGGCTGCGGACCCGGTGTTATGGAAGCACCGATGAAGGGGGCGGCGGTCGGTCACGCACAGCAACGTTATCGCGAAGGCAGATTTATCGGCCTGACCGAACCGTCAATCATTGCGGCAGAACCCCCTAATCCGCTGGTCAACGAGCTGATTATCATGCCAGATATCGAAAAACGTCTGGAAGCTTTTGTGCGGATTGCTCATGGCATCATCATTTTTCCCGGGGGGGTAGGCACCGCGGAAGAGCTGTTGTATTTGTTAGGGATTCTGATGCATCCGGCCAATCAGCATCAGGTGTTACCGTTAATTCTGACCGGCCCCCGGGAAAGCGCCGACTATTTTCGCGTGCTGGATGATTTTATCGTTAACACCCTGGGAGAAGAAGCCACCCGTCATTATCAAATCATTATTGATGATGCACCGGCAGTGGCCAAAGCGATAAAACAGGCCATGCCGGCAGTGAAAGAGTATCGTCGCCAGACCGGTGACGCCTACAGTTTTAACTGGTCATTACGTATTGAACCCGAACTGCAACTGCCGTTCCAGCCGACCCATGCCAATATGACGGCACTGAACCTGCATAAGGATCAGCCCAAGGATAAACTGGCCGCGGATCTGCGTCGTATGTTTTCAGGTATTGTCGCAGGAAATGTGAAAGATACCGGGATTCGGGAAATTCGTGCCCACGGGCCATTTAAAATTCATGGTGATGCCGATATTATGCAACGGATGGATGCTCTGTTGCAGGGCTTCATTGCTCAGCACCGGATGAAATTACCGGGCAGTGCTTATGAACCCTGCTACGAAATTATCATCTGATAGTATGGTCTGCCGGCGGCCCGGGTCGCCGGCAATCTCTCCATCACCTGATGGTCTCCTGGTCACTTATTTCCGGCGGTTATGACTTATCATCTGTTAATTATCGATGCGCTAAACCTTATCCGACGGATTCATGCCGTTCAGGGGGATCAGTGTGTTAACGGTGTGCGTGCCGCGACTCACCAGTTACTGCAGCACAGTCAGCCTACGCATGTGGTGGCGGTGTTTGATAATCCCCTGCATCGTCACGGCTGGCGGCATGAGTTGCTGCCGGGTTATAAAGCCGGACGTCCGGAAATGCCGGAACAGTTACGCCAGATGATGCCAACACTTCAGCAGATATTTGAACAATCCGGAGTTCACTGCTGGCAAGCCGGTGAAGATGAAGCTGATGATCTGGCCGCCACGCTGGCCAGTAAAATGTCGCAGGCCGGGCATCAGGCCACCATAGTGTCGACCGATAAAGGCTATTGCCAGTTACTGGCCCCGGATATCCGTTTGCGCGACTATTTTCAGAAACGCTGGCTCGACGTGCCTTTTATTCGTGAAGAATATGGGGTAACGCCACAACAACTGCCTGATTACTGGGGATTATGCGGTATCAGCAGCAGTAAAATCCCGGGAGTGGCCGGTATCGGACCCAAAAGTGCCAGCGAACTGATAAGTCGTTTCCATAACCTGGAACAGTTATATCAACAGCTGGATCAGGTGCCGGAAAAGTGGCAGAAAAAATTACGAGGGGAAATGGAAACCGCCCTGCTGTCACGTCAGGTGTCCCGGCTCTCTGCCGGGCTCTGTTTGCAGGGCAATCTGAAAAGTTTACGTTATCTGCCGGGCAGCAGATAAATCCGGGGGTTACCCCCGTTCGTCCAGCCGGCCGGGATGAGCACTCCAGATACGCCGGATATGAACTGTCACTTCTTCTCTGTCGTGATATAACTGCCGGGCCTGAATCTGAGCATTCACGCCACCGGCAGTCAGTGCCTGTTCAATCATTTGCAGGTTTTGTGAAACTTCCTCATAGCGTTTTTTCATCGGCAGTTTCAGGTTAAAAATCGCCTCACGGCACCAGCCATTGACCAGCCACTCTGTCATCAGGGAAGCAACCCGCACCGGTTTTTCTACCATATCGCACACCAGCCAACTGATGTTGGTTTTAGGTGGACGGAATTTAAAACCATCTTCGCGATGATGCATCACCTGCCCGGTCTCCATCAGTGATGGCGCCATAGGGCCATTATCCACGGCATACACCATCATACTGCGTTTCACCAGCTGATAAGTCCATCCCCCGGGGCAGGCCCCCAGATCCACGGCGTACATGCCGCTGGCCAGACGCTCATCCCATTCATCCGCCGGTACAAACACATGAAACGCTTCTTCGAGTTTCAGCGTAGAACGGCTGGGCGCATCGGACGGGAACTTAAGCCGGGGAATGCCCATAAACAGTGGCGAGTTATTCTCAGGCAAGGAATATCCGACATAACAGGTCCCGGAAGCGATAAAGAATACATGAACCACCGGACGTTTACTGCTTTCATAATTCAGCAGAATACCTTCCTTACGTAATGCCGCACGCAACGGCACCGTAAACTTACGGCAGAATTTCAGTAATTCTTTCGCTTCATTAGTATCCGGAACTTCAACCCGCAGATCGCCGCCCTTCTCTACTACCCCGGTCAACATCCCGGCTATCGGCGAAATCCGGTCTTCCTGTGGCAAATCCCGCAGAAGCTCTCCCACTACAATCATCTGCCGGGCAAAGATCAGTGACTGGAAAGCAATCTCCCGAATCAGTTTATCGGCATCTTCATACTGATAGCATTCGAAAATTACGTAGCCGGAGTTGTCCTTCACCCGGGCAAAACCGAATACCTGTAATTCAGTTGCACGCGCCGTAATTTCCGCCGCGCACTCTTTTTCAAAACCCGACCGGCAATATAACAAGACTTTATTCATGGCTGCTCACCCTTCTTTTTCAGACGCAGAGCGCCAATCAACATCAAAAACCATCCGGCCAGGAAACAGAGTCCCCCGACTGGCGTAATAAACACGAAAAACTTCAGGTGAGACAGTGCCAGACAATACAGGCTGCCGCTGAACAAGACGGTGCCCAGTGCCAGCATCGCTGCACTCCAGTAAAACCAGATATTCGCTCTGCGTAACATGGCTGCGGCCAGCCCGAGAATGGCCAGGGTATGGTATGCCTGATATTCCAGCCCGGTATGAATCCAGGCCATTTCATTATTTCCCAGAGTTTTACTTAATACATGGGCACCAAATGCCCCAAAAGCCACCAGCAGAAAACCGCTGACAGCCACAAAAATAAACATAGTACGGCTGGACATCACCTGCTCCTCATCCTGCCCTCAGACACTGCGGCGAGAATTAATCATACCTGAATCGAAATTTTTCCTGTTCACTGGCAGCACGCGCCAGAATCCATTGCCGGAAAGCGGCTATTTTACCCAGATCTGCCTGACTGTCATGACAAACCAGATAAAAAGCGTTCTGGCTGGCTAAAACATCATTAAACGGACAAACCAATCGCCCACTCTCAATTTCGCTCTGCACCATAACATTATTCGCCAGCGCGATCCCCTGTCCGTGAATTGCGGCCTGTAAAACCATCGAAGAATGGCTGAATATCGGGCCTTGTTGAACATTCACGCCGCTTAACCCCAACTGACGGGTATAGGCTTGCCAGTCACGCCGCGATGCATCATGCAGCAGGGTGAAGTGGCTAAGATCCGCCGGGCTCTTGAGGGAAAACTCTCCGGTCAGCAGGGCCGGAGAACAGACCGGTAACAGGTATTCAGCATAGAGTTTTTCGACCCGTAACCCTGGCCAGTTACCGCGACCGTAAAAAATCGCGACGTCCACATCATCGGAGAGTTTATCCTCTTCGCGGTCGACGGCCTGAATTCGCACATCAATCCCCGGGCAATCCTGGTTAAAGCTGGAAAGGCGTGGGACCAGCCACTGGATCGCGAAACTGGGGAGCAGGCTGACGGTTAATGCCCCTTTGGCGCTGCGCGCCTGAAGTTTGCGGGTGGCATCATTTAACGAGGCAAAAATCTCTTTGATATCCAGCGAATAACTCTGACCTTCTTCGGTCAGTAATAATGAACGATTACGGCGGCGGAAAAGTTTTAACCCCAGAAAATCCTCCAGTGACTTAATCTGGTGGCTCACCGCTGCCTGGGTAACAAACAACTCTTCGGCAGCCCGGGTAAAACTCAAATGCCGCGCGGCTGCATCAAAAACTTTCAGCGCATTGAGTGGTGGCAGACGTTTGGACATAACACTCTTCAGATTCACAGACTCAGGGATACCGAAACCGTCACGATTCAGGTATTAGTTATATTAATCCGAAGCATTATAAATTGTCCATTGAGGAAGCTCCAGCAAATACCTATAGTTGCGCCACTTCCTGAGCCGGAACGGAAAGCGTCTTGTACCTCAGGGTACCAGAGGCTTTTGGCTTTGGGTGGTGATGTTGTGTTTGCATTGGGTCTGTTTTTCAGACCTGCTTAATTTCCTGTGATATACCCTGTCTGTCCATAGTTTATATTTTTTACAGCACCGCTCTTTGCGGTGTTTTTTTTTGCCTGTAAACCACTAATCAGCACATATCACTACCAGACAACCCCCTTGCAATACTTATGCATGCCACGTCGTACCACATCAGAAGCCAATCGTTTGCGCGTGATTATTTACTCATTTTGGATAGATTTAGTTAATGCAAAAAAAGCATAACAGGGGCAGGTGTACCTGGTAGAAAGCTGAGGATGGACAGCCTGACAGGGGAGCAAAAAACAAGGTGGTGGCAGTTGTCGAAAGTCGTTACCCGGAGCAATGGCCCCGTGACACCAAAGGTGTCTGGGGCCATCAGTCAGCCGCTGTCAGCACAGCGGCTGTCACCAATTATTGTCCGACTTCAGTCATATCTTTAACGTCAGAGCGGTTAATCTGTTGTTTGTTACCATTACTGTCTTTGTAAACCATCATGCCGGTATCATCATCGACGGTGGGTTTCCCCTGGGTAACCACAGTACGACCATCATTAGTGTGCAGAACATAATTAGAAGAACAACCCGCCAGGGTAAACACCAGTGCTGAAACAACGAATGCTGCTGCAATAGGCTTTTTCATTTATTATCTCCTTAATCAGGGTATCTTATACTGTCAGTCATCATTGAATGACGCGGCCTGTCAGTGATCGCAGTGACAACTGTCTTATGCGAATCTCTGCTGACAGTCAGCTTATAAAAGCATAAGACAAAGTGGATAATCCGCCAGTAAACAGAGGCATTTTCAGGCTTATCTTAAATTTATCAGATACGAGTATGTTATGAATGGTTTTGACCCTGCGGAATTTCGCCGCCAGTTCCCTGCTCTGGACAGCCGGGAGATCTATCTGGACAGTGCGGCTACCGCCCTGAGACCGCGGGCAATGACAGAAGCCACCCGGGAATTTTACCGCACTTCAGGCACGGTTCACCGCAGCCAACATGTTCAGGCCCGGCGGTTGACCGAATTATATGAAAATACCCGTCAGCAGGTCGCTGATTTACTTAATGCTGGTGCTGCACGGCAGATCATCTGGACCCGGGGGGCGACCGAATCGGTAAATCTGGTCGCTAACAGCTGGCTGAGTCAACAATTAGCGCCAGGTGATCAGATTCTGGTCAGCGAAATGGAACATCATTCCAACCTGCTGCCATGGCTGATGATTGCGAAACAGCGTGGCGCAGAGGTGGTCAAATGGCCGGTCACCGCGCAGGGATTGCCACGTTATGACCTGTTACCCGGACTGCTGACGCCAAAAACCCGCTTGCTGGCTGTTAGTCAGATGTCAAATGTTACCGGAGCCCTGCCCGATTTAGAAAAAATCGTCGCGCTGGCACATGCCGCCGGGGTGAAGGTTCTGGTCGACGGGGCACAGGGAGTGGTTCATCAGCCGCCAGATTTACAGCAACTGGCGGTCGATTTTTATCTGTTTTCCTGCCATAAAATGTACGGACCGACCGGACTTGGTGTACTGTTTGCCCGTGAAGAACGACTCAGTGAAATGACCCCCTGGCTCGGTGGTGGCAAAATGATTGACGACGTCAGCTTTGAAGGCTTTACCCCGCGCCCCGCGCCCTGGCGCTTTGAAGCTGGTACCCCGAATATTGCCGGCGTTTATGGGTTTAATGCCACTCTGAAATTTTTGTCTGAGGTTAATCTGTCACACGCAGAGAGGTGGAGTCAGTCGCTGGCCAGTGACGCAGAAATTCGGCTGTCTGCGCTGCCCGGCTTCCGCAGTTTTCGGCAGCACTCAGCCCCCTTGCTGTCATTTACTATTGAGGGCATCCACCCTGCTGATCTGGTGACCTTACTGGCCGAACAGAATATTGCTCTGCGCGCCGGACAACACTGTGCTCAGCCACTGATGGCCGCGCTGAACACCCCTGGCACGATACGAGCCTCTTTTGCCCCATACAATAATCAGCAGGATGTGGACGCCCTGGTCCATGCGGTCAGCACAGCCGTTCTGTTGTTAAGCGAGTAAATTCATGAATGAAATAATTGCGCCTCATCCGTTTGGGAGTGAGATCACGGAAGCTAAGCTGCTACAGCAATTTTCTGGTTTTCAACACTGGGAAGAGCGCTACCGGCAACTGATCATGTTAAGCCGACAACTGCCACCACTGGCGGAAACTCTGAAACAACCAGCGATTGAGATCTCTGGCTGCGAAAACCGGGTCTGGCTGGGGAGTCAGAAACTGCCGGATGGCCGTCTGCATTTTTATGGCGACAGTGAAGGCCGAATCGTCAAGGGGTTACTGGCTGTTCTGCTGACTATCAACGAAGGAAAAACAGCCAGCGAAATCCTCAGTCTGGACCCGCTGGCTGTCTTTGATAAACTCGGGCTGAAACAACAATTAAGTACCAGCCGCAGTAGTGGCCTGGATGCACTGGCTGCCGCCATCAGACAAGCGGCAGAAACCTGAACAGGATGACTCGTCAGAGGGCTGACGCGGCACTCTGACGCTGCCTGCGCGCGAGATATTTCTTCAGCGCGTGAGCAACCGCGATAAAACCAAAACTGGCGGTAACCATGGTGGCAGCACCAAATCCTGCTTCACAATCCATACGCTTGGGCCCTTCTGCAGTACTGCGCGAGGCACACACCGTCCCATCCGGTTGTGGGTAGACCAGCGCTTCGGTGGAAAAGACACAATCAATCCCCAGCTTACCCTTACTGTTTTTTACCACTGAATAGTCTGACTTCAGCCGTTCGCGTAACTTCGCCGCCAATGGATCCTGAAAAGTTTTGGCCAGATCGGCGACCATGATTTGGGTCGGGTCAATCTGGCCACCAGCCCCGCCGGTGGTAATCAGTGGAATTTTGTAACGGCGGCAGTAAGCCAGTAATGCGGCTTTTGGCCTGACACTGTCGATAGCATCAATCACATAATCAAAACCAGACCCGATAAGAGAGGCAACATTATCCGGGGTGACAAAATCATCCACGCACACCACATCACATTCCGGGTTTATCTGACGAATACGTTCAGCCATCACTTCTGTTTTGGATTGGCCGACATTGCCGCGCAGTGCATGAATCTGCCGGTTAGTATTGGTGACACAAACGTCATCCATATCGATTAATGTCAGACTGCCGATACCGGTACGGGCCAGCGCCTCTGCGGCCCATGAACCCACGCCACCAATCCCGACCACACAAAAACGGGCCTGCGCAAAATAATTCAACGCCTGCTGACCATACAGACGCCCTGTACCGCCAAACCGCTGGCGCCAGCTATCGGTAACTTCCGGCATAGTTCCTCTTTGATTAACTTCATGACCGGAACATTGTAGGGTTCAGGTCACCATACTCTTGATGGCCTCCCGCAGGAGGCCCGGACAATTAACGGGTCAGTAGTCCTGTCCCGGGGGCTGATTTTAACACCCAAACTCGTCCATAGTGATTATAAAAGCCAGCAAGTTGTGCGGCACCGGGGCCAATTCCCTGATAAATATCGAAATGTTGACCTTTAATCGCTCCGCCAACATCCAGAGCAACCATCAGCCGCATCTGATAGGTACCATTAAATTTACCCTGATTATTCAGTTGCGGAATTTCAGCTAACAGCACCGTACCTGGCGGGATCAGTGAGCGATCGGAGGCTACCGAGGCTTTGGCTACCAGAGGCACCGCGCTGGCACCCCGGACCGGGGTATACTCTTCCGGTTTAAAGAATACGAAAGAAGCATTGGTCTCCAGTAAAGCCCGAACTTCCTGATAAGAATGATTCTGCGCCCATTCACGAATAGCCTGCATTGACATATCTTCGCGCTTCACCTCACCGCGATCGATCAATTCTTTGCCAATACTATGATAGGCCCAGCCATTCTTGCCACCGTAGCCAAAAAAGGTCAGTGGACGGCCATCGCCGAAATCCACATACCCGCTACCCTGCACATCCATCATAAAGTTATCGATTAAGGAATTACTCCAGGCAATCACGTAACGTGAATCGAGCGCACCATTATAGATTTCGGCACGGCTGGGGAGTTTGTGGCCTCGTTTACGAGGTGGCATCCGGTAGATAGGGTACTGAAATGCTCCCTGTCGGGTATAACGGGCTTCGATAACCGGAGTGTAATAACCGGTAAACTGTACATTTCCGTAATTATCAGTCCCTTCCATCTGCCAGGCATTTACACCAAACTGCCGTAACTGCCGGGTATTGCCACCTGCGGCCAGCCAACTTTCAATGGCCTGATAGGTACTGCGGTTGCGGTTAAATAGCCCGCCGGAAGCGAGTTGAATCTGTCTGACCTGACTGGCAAAATCCCGGGCATTGACCGGTGCGCCATGTGCATTAGGCTGGTTAACTAATGCAAACGGCTGATCGAGCTTGCCATCTTTATACTGTTGACCGCGATCGGTAGGTTTTGAAGAACATCCGGCAAGTAAGGCCAGAATAACCCCCGTCACTGCATATTTTACCCGGTTTCCTTTCATTAATGCTGCCTTTAATGATTTGTCTGTGGCGAAGATAGCAGAGGGAACCGGATAATTAAATCATCCTCCGCCCCCACCCCGGGGATTTACATAAAAAGACAAAAACCGTCGGAAAATTCAGCAGACCACGGTTTTTTTTACGTTTTTTCTAAAAAATGGGTTGCATCAGATCCCATGAGGAGTATAGTGCGCTTCCACGGACGCGGGGTGGAGCAGC
>NZ_DDVT01000020.1:0-66364 GCF_002345795.1 Tatumella sp. UBA2305 | reverse complement strand
CAAATCCGGCCCCCGCAACCAACATAAGAAAGCTTATCAAATCTGTTTTGATAAGCTTTTTTTTCGTCTGCTGAAAACTATCGCAGGCCCGGGGGCCTGCTCAGATTTACATTCTTTCCGGTACTCTGAGTCCCAACGTATCCATCCCCTGCCTTAATACATGCCCTGTCAGTGCTGCCAGCGCCAGACGGCTCTGTCTTTCCTGCGGTTGAGGGTGATTCAGAATAGGTGATGCCGCATAAAACCCTGAGAACAGGGAAGCCAGCTCGTAGAGATAACTACACATGATGTTAGGCATCCCTTCCCGTGCCACTGCCAGCAATGCTTCTTCAAATTGCAGAATCTTCACCGCCAGGCTTCGCTCAGTGTCTGAAGTAAACTTCAGCAGGGTAACCGCAGGGTCGCCCTGCGGCTGAATCAGCTCTGCTTTACGCAGTATCGAACTGATGCGCGCACAGGCATACTGAATATAAGGTGCGGTGTTACCTTCAAAGCTCAGCATTAAGTCCCAGTCGAACACATAGTCCGTTATCCGGTTTTTCGACAGATCTGCATATTTCACCGCACCAATACCGATGATTTCTGAAAGTTCACGCAGTTCGTCGGCCGGCAAATGAGGGGATTTTTCACTGACCAGTTTGTGTGCGCGAACGACGGCTTCCTCCAGCAGCTCTGACAGCCGGATAGTCCCCCCTTCCCGGGTTTTAAACGGCTTGCCCTCTCTGTCCAGCATCATGCCAAATTTATGATGTTCCAGGCTGACCGACGGTGGGACATATCCGGCACGGCGGACAATTTCCCAGGCCATCATTAAATGCTGGTGTTGCCGCGCATCAATGTAATAAAGAATCCGATCGGCATGCAGTGTCTGATAACGGTATTTCGCACAGGCGATATCGGTGGTGGTATACAGATAGCCGCCATCCTGTTTACGGATGATCACCCCCATCGGATCACCCTGCTTATTGCGATAACTCTCCAGATACACCATTACCGTATCGGCTTCTTCGGTCGCAATACCGCGTTCCAGCAGATCATTGACGATCTCTGGCAGCATCGCATTGTAAAAACTCTCGCCACGAATATCAGCGGACGACAACGAGACACCTAACCGGTCGTAATTTTTCTGGTTCTGCGTCATCGAAATTTCCACCAGCTTATGCCACATCCGGCGACAATACTCGTCCCCCTGTTGTAGTTTAACCACGTAGCGGCGGGCTTTGAGCGCAAATTCCGGATCTTCGTCGTACAGCTTTTTGGCCGCACGGTAAAAACCTTCCAGGTCAGACAGGGAAATATTGCCGTCGTTTTCGGCTTTTTCCAGACAGGCAATCAACATACCGAACTGAGTTCCCCAGTCCCCAATGTGATTCACCCGTGTGACCTTATGCCCCAGAAACTCTAGCGTCCGGACACTGGCATCACCGATAATGGTGGAACGCAAATGACCGACATGCATCTCTTTGGCGACATTAGGTGAGGAGTAATCCACCACCACATGCTGTGCTGGCTGTTTTTCCACCAACACACGAACATCATTCAATGCCAGACCGCTCTGATACTGAAGCCACTCATTATTAAGAAACAGATTAATAAACCCGGGTTTGACGGCTTCCGCCCGTGCAATAATTTCCTTGCACTGTTTATTATTCATCAGTTGGGCGGCAACCCGCTCTGCTAACTGCAACGGATTCTGTCCCTGAGATTTGCCGATAGCCATCATACTATCTATCTGATAATCGCCGAACTCCGGACGGGCTGACGGACGTGCAGTAACAGATTTATCTGTTGTTATATTACTCTCTGCCATTGCCTGTCTGACCAGTCCGGCCAGAACAGATTTAATATCCATAAATCACCTATGTAAGTTGACCACAGAAAATATAATCGGTTAACCCGAATAGTAATATTTTTCAGCTATCTGAATTTAGAATACCTATTACTGATTTCTGTAACTGTTGAGAATTAATACCAATCACCGGAACGACAAAGATAGTATCATCGCCGGCTACGGTTCCCAGGATCCCATCTGATTTTCCGCAGGAATCAAGTAAGCGGGCAATCAAAGGAGCCGCACCGGGAACCGTATGAGCGACGACCATCCAGTCATTGGTTTCAACACTCAGCACAGAACTTTTCAGCGTCGTTTTCGCGGTAGGAATCCCCCGCTCCGCCGGCAGGCAATAGACCATCTCCATTCTGGCGTTACGGGTTCTGACCGCACCATAACTGGTCAGCATTCGCGATACTTTGGACTGGTTGATATGGGCAAAACCATTTGCCGTCAGATATTCAACAAATTCGGCCTGGGAGCCAAATCGTTCCTCTCTTAACAGTTGCTGAAAGGCCTTATCGAGATCTAAATGTTTAATGTTTTTTATGGTATCAGTCATGATGTTCTCTGAATGAATGGAATACACAGGAAATATTATTTTTGTCGGGGTAAGAAATACCACTTACTGAGACAATACTCCCGATAAATATTCACAGAATAATCATTAATTGACTTTAATCATGTAATTTACCCACGACCAGAAGCTCATCAAACACCCCTCTACAGACAAATATATCGCTTAACATCTCATTACATTAAGACCCGAAAAAAATTTCTTAAAATCAATTAATCTGACTATTATAAATTGAATATTTATTTCTCTTAAATAAATACAAGAAAGTCAGTAACTGGTTATTCCAGCTACTGACTGATGATTATTACCTTAATATTACCGTCCGGAACGATATTAGATTAACAGAACGGAGGACTTGTCAGGCTTTTACACACATCACGTGATATCCACCCTGCTCTTTCCCGGCCCCTTCGGTCTCATGTTCGAACCCCGGGAAAGCATTATCCCATGCCTGAAGTGCCTGCAGGTAAGCAATTTGCGGACTGTTTTTATCGTCTCTTATACTTACTATATCTGTCTGATGTTCAGTTGTGTTGCTATTGCCGCCTCCGCTGCAGGCTATATGGCACCGTTCGCGCCATGGATCAAAAGTTCACCGGTTCATACCTTCCTGACTGTGGTGGCAATATTGGTAGTGACCGTGATTGCTAACTTCAAAGGACCCAAAATCTCCGGCAAAATCTCAAGCTTCACTATCCGGGGGATCATTATTCCGGTGGCGGGTCTGTCGGTGATCGGCTGGTTCTGGTTCGATCTGGTAATTTTCAGTGCCTCCCGGCCCCCACATTCAATGTCTACCGACGGTGCCATTTCTTCCGGTATTTCGCTGACATTATGGGCATTCCCGGAGGTAGAGTCAGCAGGTGCTAACTCTGATGCGGTCGGGAATCCTGAGCGTAACGTCCCGCTGGCCTGCCTGTTTGGTACCGGATTTGCGGCTATCGTCTAAATCGCGTCAACCCCTGTAATTCAGGAGATTGTACCCAATGATCAACTGATCACCTCCGACGCACCGTTCGGTCTGGTGTTTGTTCTCAATGATGTTTACACCACTGGCCGGACAAATTATCACCGCGCTGGCGGTTGTCGCCTGTATCGGTTCGCTGCTGGGTTGGCAGTTTACCAATGCTCAGGTATCGAAAGCTGCGGCCTGGCAGAGTGACCTGTACGGGGGGGATTCCCGACAGCCCTCCGGGAATCTTCGCTGGATTAACACTACTTCCTCTGACGGGGATTCCGGTAGCCTCCTTAATACGCCTTAAGCATGGCATAGCCAACCCAATGAACAGACAGCATCATTTTGTCATTTGACCAGCTCATACTTTGCTCTGGCTGCCTGATGTTCCCTTGCACAACCACAGTGACTGTGCCCCCTCAGCAGAGACACCGCGGCGCTATTTCTCTGCCCCGGGCAACGGGTTAAAATGGCAACAAACAGTGATTCCGGTAAGAAAACATTTCACTGCCAATGATGATGAATACTGACTTAACCCCATGATAATTAAGTTATATTAATGAAAAATCATAAACTAAGCGGTAAAGCGGTGACCGGAACAGGACTTGCAAATCCACGCATAAAAGAATAAAAATACAATAAAACCGAATAACCATTCATCCGGAGAGTGCCGTGAAGGAACGTAGTACCGAATTAGTTCAGGGGTTTCGTCATACAGTCCCGTACATCAACGCCCATCGCGACAAGACTTTTGTCATTATGCTTGGTGGTGAAGCCATTGAACATGAGAACTTCTCCGGCATCGTGAATGATATTGGATTATTGCATAGCCTGGGAATTCGCCTGGTACTGGTCTACGGTGCCCGTCCACAGATTGATGCGAATCTGGCCGACCATCAGTTGGAGCCGTTGTATCACAAACATACCCGGGTAACTGACGCAACTTCACTGGAACTGGTGAAACAGGCTGCCGGCCGTCTGCAACTGGAAATTACCGCCCGCTTATCAATGAGTCTTAGCAATACTCCGCTTCAGGGTGCCCATATCAATGTCGTCAGCGGTAATTTTATTATCGCCCAGCCCCTGGGAGTGGATGACGGGGTGGATTACTGCCACTCAGGACGTATCCGCCGTATCGACCATCAGGCAATTCATCGTCAGCTGGATAATGACGCTATTGTGCTGATTGGCCCGGTAGCCGTTTCTGTCACCGGTGAGAGCTTCAACCTGACCTCGGAAGAAGTGGCCACTCAGGTAGCCATCAAACTGAAAGCAGAAAAAATGATTGGTTTCTGTTCGGAGCAAGGCGTGACCGACGCCGAAGGCAATATCGTGTCGGAAATGTTCCCGAACCAGGCACAACAACGGGTAGATACTTTTGAACAACAGGGAGAATATCTGTCCGGCACCGTGCGTTTTTTACGTGGCGCTGTTCAGGCGTGCCGCAGCGGTGTTCCCCGCAGTCATCTGATCAGTTATCAGGAAGACGGCGCTCTGTTACAGGAACTGTTTTCGCGGGAAGGTATTGGTACTCAGGTCGTGATGGAGTCTGCCGAGCAGATCCGTAAAGCCACAATCGACGATATCGGCGGAATACTGGAGTTAATCCGGCCATTAGAACAACAGGGTATTCTGGTTCGCCGTTCCCGCGAACAGCTGGAAATGGAAATCAATAAATTTACCGTGGTTGTCCGCGATAACCTGACCATTGCCTGTGCCGCACTCTATCCGTTCCCGGAAGAGATGATTGGTGAGATGGCGTGTGTAGCTGTGCATCCGGAATATCGCAGTTCCTCCAGAGGTGAGTTATTGTTGCAGCATGTTTGCCTGCAGGCACGAATGATGGGACTGCGGAAGATTTTTGTTCTGACGACCCGCAGTATCCACTGGTTCCAGGAACGTGGTTTTATTCCGGTCGATATCGAATCACTGCCGGAAACCAAAAAGAAAATGTACAACTATCAGCGTCGTTCTAAAGTACTGATGCTGAACCTGACCTGACTTCATGCCTGCCTCTGTCAGACAGAGGCAGGCATTTGGAAAGCGTCAGACAAGGGGCTGTGCCAGTTGCCAGGACAGTCCACTGCGTCTTACCGTCCGCGACTGAACCGCCCGGTTAAACAACTGTTCGTCACTGTAAATGGTCAGTTGTTTACGGGCGCGGGTAATGGCGGTATACACCAGTTCACGGCTCAGTACCGGGCTGAACTGAGGTGGCAATACCAGTGCGGTGTGGTCAAATTCCGACCCCTGAGATTTATGCACGGTCATCGCCCAGGCTGTATCATGCGGGGGTAAACGACTCGGTTGCACCGCTTTAACATCCCCTTCCGGAAGTATAAAGTGGACCTTCAGTTGCCCGTGACTATCCGCCATGGTGATGCCAGTATCGCCGTTAAACAGCCCTAATGCACTGTCATTACGGGTTATCATCACCGGTCTTCCTGAATACCACTGTCCGTTAGCCGGGGCGAGGCGTTTTTGCTGCCGTAAGCGTTGCTCTATCCTTTGATTCAGACCACTGACACCAAAGGGCCCTTCACGCAATGCACAAAGCAGCTGGTAACGGCTGAAGGCCTGCAGGACGGCTTCAGGGGCAGACTGCTGGCGGATCATTTCTAACATTCCGGCATAACCGTCACTGATCTCTCCCAGCATCTCCAGCCAGTCATCGGCCGAAGTCAGAGAACGCAGGGCAATATCCTGATAGTCCCCCTGACGGACCGTGTCGAGCCGGGACAAATCGCCCTGGTTAACCGCGGCCGCCAGTTGCCCGATACCTGAACCGGCAGAAAAACGGTAACTCTGACGCAGCAGGCACAGGCTGTCACGCACCGCAGGTGCCTGCTCAACCACCGTTCCGCTCAGACTGGCACCGGTAAGTTCTGCAAGCTCGCTGGCCCGCTGCGGGCTGTAACCAAACTCCGCACAACGGCAGATATCCCCCAGAACCGCCCCGGCTTCCACCGAGGCCAGCTGATCGCGATCTCCGAGAAAGATGACCCGTGCCGCAGGTGGCAAGGCACTGATCAGAGAAGCCATCATCGATAAATCCACCATGGAGGCTTCATCGACCACCAGAACATCCAGATGTAACGGGTTCCCGGCATGATAACGCAGGCTACGGGTCCCCGGTCTGGCACCCAGTAACCGGTGCAGCGTGGTCGCTTCCTGCGGAAAGCGGGATTTCAGGGCATCACTGACCGGCAAAGCCTGCAACGCTTTACCCAGCGACTCCGTCAGCCTGGCGGCCGCTTTGCCGGTGGGAGCCGCCAGACAGATACGTAACCGTTGTGGTTCCAGCAGCAGTAAGGCCGCCAGCAGCCGGGCAACCGTGGTGGTTTTGCCGGTCCCCGGACCGCCGGAGATCACGGAGTGTTGCCGGGTCAGGGCCACTGCCGCGGCTATTTTCTGCCAGTTATTACCTTCCTCACCAAATAACTGATCAAGGATGGCTCTCACTTCTGAAGGTTCGGTCAGTTTCGCCGGTAACTCACTGGAAAAGAAATCAGCTACCTGGCGTTCCTGGTGCCACATCCGGTGCAGATAAAGCCTGTGGTTGTCCAGCACCAGTGGCGCGGCCAGTGAGCCATCACTCACCGCATTCCAGTGACTGAGCCGTTCCTGCCATAACTCTGCTTCCTGTGGTGCTCCGGCGGCCTGCCAGAGTTCTGTGGCCAGCGCTAACTGACGCCCGGAAAATAGCTTATCCGGCCGAAGCAGCGATAACGGTAAACAAACATGCCCTTCCCCACTGCCGGCACTCAGACAGGCGGCCGCCAGTAACTCCGGGGACGCCCCCCCGGGCTCCACCAGACTGGCAAAACGCAGGTCCAGTGGTCGAAACATTTGAGCTTCCTGAGCCTGTTTCAGCAACTGTTCGAATTCAGACATCAGTTATTCCCTCATTCCCGGCAAACAGGTTATCCAGATTCCGGATAAAGTCTTCCTCCGGACGGGTATAAAACACCCCGTTCTCCGGCTGTTCTCCCCCCATTCCCCGCAGGAACAGGTAGAACACCCCCCCAAAATGTTGTTGGTACTGGTAACCGTTAATCCGCTGCTTCAGGTAGCGGTGCAACGCCAGGCTGTACAGCTGATATTGCATATCGTAACGATGATCAATCATTGCCTGCTGCATCGCCTGCGGCGTATAGGCACTACTGTCAGCGCCCAGCCAGTTTGACTTATAATCCAGCAGGTAATATTTACCCTGCCAGCGGAAGACCAGATCGATAAAGCCTTTCAGCATGCCTTTCACCTGGAAGAAATCCACCGCCGGAGCCCGTGCAGACAAGTCATCGAAACGTCGCATCAGACTATCCAGTGCCTGCGGTTGTAACAACTGACCAATGGGCAGATAAAACTCCATTTCCACCAGCCGGTCCTGTGGCAACAACGCCGATAATGATAACCCGCCTGCCGTCAGCGGGGTGTTGAGCAAAGTATTCAGCCACTGCAATAATACCGGAAGCCAGTGAGGCGGATAACCGTGTGCGGCTAGTTGGTCGGCCAGCCACTGCTCAGGCACTGGCTGACTAAATTCCAGTTGTTCAAACAGGCTGTGCAGAAATGTCCCCGGACCTGCGCCACGCGGAAAGTGATGCGCAGTCAGTGACAAGGATTGTTCATTTTGTTGTTCGCCGGCCGCATCAATGTCAAAGCCCGGCATGATATCCAGCAGACGTGATCCACCATGTCGTTGCAGGCCCGAATAGCTGGTGACCCGCCAGAAATCATTGAGTGATCTTGTCAGCTGACGGCTGGACAGCGTCTTATCTGAGATTACTGAGTCATGCCAGTCACCGACCTCCGCATTATCTGCGGTCACCACCCCGATATTCCCGTCCTCCAGACTGAGTAAGTACTGACGTAGCTGTTCTGCCGTGGCTGGCTGCCCCTGCTGTAACAGGTAACCAATGGCACTGTGATGGATATCGGTCTCTCCCTGAGTTTTTCGGTTTCCACGGAACAGCGGAGCCAGACCGATACTGCAATGCCAGACCGAACGGGTCAGCGCGACATAGAGCAGCCTTAAATCCTCGGCACGTCGCTCTTCTTCGGCAAGTTCGAGGCTCTGTTCCTGCTTTTGTAAATCCAGCACTGCCGAATAGCTTTCCCGGTCATGATATAAGGCGGCTTCTGCCTGCCGCCAGCTGGCGGCGAAGGGTAACCAAACCAGTGGGTATTCAAGCCCTTTCGATTTATGAATAGTGACTATCTGCACCAGATGACGATCACTTTCCAGTCGTAACTGCTGGCTGCTGGCGTTGATATCCGGATGCAAGATCTGCCGGCTGAGATAGCGGACCAGCGCGTGGGGACTGTCCAGTTGTACAGAGGCTTCCTGTAATAGTTCACCAAGGTGCATGATGTCAGTCAGACGCCGTTCTCCGCCCTCACTGGCCAGTAAATTTTCTGCCAGCCGTTGCTGAATCATAAGGTCACGTAACATCGGCAGGATTCCGGACTGGCGCCACAACAACTGCCAGCCGGCAAACTGGTCTGTAACCTCGTCCCAGCAGTGACTGTCCTGGCTTATCTGCTCCAGAGTTGCGGCATCGGTACCAATAATGGAGGTAGCCAGCGCAGTGCGTAACGTCCGCTCCTGCTCCGGGGCCAGTATTGCCTGTAAAATCCACAACAGTTCCCGGGCTTCGGTCGTCAGCCAGACACTGTCGCGGCTGGAGAGATACACCGAGGCAATCCCTTTGGCCTGTAAAGCTTCACGGATGATTCCGGCTTCACGGCTGCTACGCACCAGCACCGTAATATCTGCAGCCGTCACCGGTCTTGACTGCTGCTTACTGTCGATAAAACAGGCCTTACCCTGGTGTCCGGCCGTCAGCCAGCGGGCAATATCATTCGCCGCCTGTTTCGCCATGATTTGCTGGTACTCACTTACCCCCATGCCTTCGCCAGGGGCCAGCCAGAAGCGCAGTGCCGGCTGAATCTCTCCGTCCAGTTGCAGGCTGAGCGCCTGGTTACGCCCACTGGAAGCGACCGGCTGAAAAGGAATGTCGCTGAAGATAAACGGGTTTTCTGTCCCGGAGAACAAACGGTTTACGCCGGCGACCATCGCCGGTGACGAACGCCAGTTAGTGCCCAGCGTATAGTGAGCACTGACTTGTTTTCTGGCGGTAATATAGGTGAAAATATCCGCGCCACGAAAGGCATAGATAGCCTGTTTTGGATCACCAATCAGCAACATGGCATTCTGCGCCTGGCCACCATACAGTGTGTTAAAGATGCGGTACTGTAACGGGTCGGTATCCTGAAATTCATCAATCATTGCCACCGGGTAACGCTGGCGGATAGATTCTGCCAACGCCGGCCCTGCCTCGTGTTGCAAGGCATAATCCAGCCGACTGAGCAGATCATCAAAACTTAACAAAGCCTGCTGGCGCTTTTGCTGTAGCACGGAAAGTCGAATTTCGCGCAATGCATGACTGACCAGACAATCATACAGAGTGACTGGCTGCTGCAAAAACAGTT
The DNA here is from genome assembly GCF_002345795.1 of Tatumella sp. UBA2305. Taxonomy (NCBI): domain Bacteria; kingdom Pseudomonadati; phylum Pseudomonadota; class Gammaproteobacteria; order Enterobacterales; family Erwiniaceae; genus Tatumella; species Tatumella sp. UBA2305. Next base: position 56,506 of record NZ_DDVT01000020.1, on the reverse strand, counting down.
CAATTTGCGTAAATACCGGATGCTGTGGAGCCTGGCCTTTTTTAGTTTTTTCACTCAGTGTGCTTTGAGTAAATCGCTCAAGTTCTTTCGGCAACTGATAACCGCTCTCTGAATCTGCGGCCCAAAGATCCAGTTTTTCCAGCCAGACCGGTAAATTCTTCTTACTGTAGCTGCGCTTATCTACATCAGACTGTTCTATCAACTCCCGGATATCCCGCGACGCCGCAGACCAGGCCTGTTTTAGCGCATCAATACGCTGCATATTCTGCTGATGGCATTGTTGCAGACTCTGATCTTCAGCGACCGGGGATTTAATCTCCGGCATCTCCCCCTGCAACCACGGCAACAGAGAAGCCAGTAAATGCTCAGGACCGCTAAAGTTATCCAACACTGCGCGGGCAGTCTCCATCTCCAGCGGATAACAGTAACGGCGCCAGAAATCTGCGGCGGCCTGGTTCAGCAACTGCTGCTGGTTTTCCACCAGTTGTTGCTCAAACAGCATCCCGGACTCAAAAGCATTCATATTCAGCATTCGCTGGCAAAAGCCATGGATCGTGAATATTGAGGCTTCATCCATTTGACGCTCTGCCGCCAGCAACAACCCGGCTGCGACCGGTAAATCGGTAATCTGTTGCAGCAAAGGTAGCCAGGCGCTGTCCTGTTCGACCGGGGGCTGGTCTGACGGGGCGGTGGATTCGGCTTCACGGCGCTTACCGTCAACCGCACGAATACAGGCAATCCGTAAACCATGGATATTGTCACGGATACGTCCACGTAATTCTGCGGTGGCGGCTTCGGTAAAGGTCACCACCAGTATCTCTTCGACCGATAACGGACGGCTGTAAGCGTTTTCGCCGCCCAGTCCCAGCAACAAACGCAGATACAGAATACCAATGGTATAGGTTTTACCGGTGCCGGCCGAGGCTTCAATCAGTCTCTGGCCCTGCAAAGGCAAAAGTAACGGGTCCAGTGTTTCAGCCTGTTGCAAACTCATCATCAGTTACTCATGGTTAATATTATCAGTCGCGATACCGCCAGTTTATTCGGCGACATGGGCTAAAATCACCGGCAGATACCACCGCTCAGCCGCGGAGCATATCTCCTGAATCATCAGCGGGTCTGCCTCACGGGATAGCCGTTTCAGGCAAGGGTCACTCCCTTCACCAGCCACCAGAAAATTACCATTCCAGGCATCGGTCAGTTTTTGCAGGGCTTTGCGTTGGGTCTCTTCATCGGTCAACAGCTGATTATCTTTCCCCAGACTGGCCGTCAGCCAGCTTCCACCGCAACCTTTCAGCAGTAGCAACGGCTGATTCATCCCCTGCCTGTAACCGGCTATCAGATGTTCGAGTTGCTCAATGGCCTCTGCCTGAGGCAGTGGTAAAAAACGCCAGCAGCTATTCTTACGCCCATACATCCGGCTGATACCCTGACCGCCCAAAGCGCAATACACCATATGCTCTGTCCATAACAGCAGGCCATCACTCAGGTTCAGTTCCCCGGGACGCCAGCGTAAAATGCCATCCGGCTGAACGCCGGTCAGCCAGCCAGTCAGCCGTACCGACAACTCCAGATCGACTTCGATGCTGTGGGTTTCTGCGATTTGTCCCTGCACCAGACCGGCAATTTCCTGCATCTCAGCCAGCTGTTTCTCACGCAAAATTGAGCCAAATGCGCCATAGGGCAGATGCCCGGCCAGCCGCTGACGGCGGAAAAACAGTTCACTGTCCTGTCCGAAGATCAGCGTATTCAGTAACTGTTGATTTAGCTGATAACGTTGCAGATTATCCAGTTCAAAAGGTTCGGTATCCGGGAGATCCTCCTGCTGATCGACAAACCGCACTCCCAGACGCTCCGTGAACCATGCCCGTACCGGATGTCGCCAGAAGTTTATCAGCTGATTCAGGTTGATTTCCTGACACTGATAATCAGGCAGTGGCTGAGCAAAGTCAGGCATCGCTTCTCCCTGTCCGAGGGCTGAAGGCAGCCATTCACTGGCAAAACTCTGCCCGCCACTGTGCGGAATAAAGTTTTGTTCCGCAAACGGGGTACGGCTGTGATGATGTACCAGATGTTCAGCGACCCGCCGTGCACTGTCGTCCACATTGAGTATTTCATCTCCTGGCAGGCAAAAACTCTGCGAAATGTATTCACACAGCTCACTGACCAGAACCGAGGGCAGGCGCTCCCGGTTGTCCTGAATACTTCGGCCGATATAGCTGATATACAGCCGGTCACGGGCAGACACCAGGGCTTCAAGAAACAGGTAACGGTCATCATCACGACGGCTGCGATCTCCCCGACGGGGGGATTGTTGCATCAGGTCAAACCCTGAAGGCGTCAGGGTTCGCGGGTAAACGCCATCATTCATTCCCAACAGGCAAACCACTTTAAAGGGTATTGAACGCATTGGCATCAGGGTACAGAAGTTCACCTGGCCTGCAAGGAAGCGCTGGCTGATCCGCTGTTGATCGAGTTTCGAACGCAGTTCATCACGCAGTATCGTGACCGGAATTTCGGCCGGATAACGGGCCTCAATCCCCTGCTCAGTCAACTGTCGCCATTGCTCATCAATAATAGCCAGAGCGGCTTCACTGTCTGCATCCCCCGCGAAAAAAGTCGCCATCATCTCGCGGCAGCAGGGCTGCCAGCCAGTCAGAGTCTGATTCTGCCGTAAACGTTGGCGCCACTCCGTCAGACAACTGAGTAATTCCGCCAACTGCCCGGCGAGTTCCGCCATCAGTCCGGCAGCTTCATCGTAGGGTAAAATCCCCTGCCAGTCGCCCTGGTTACTGTCCAGTGCATATCCCAGCAACATTCGCTGCAGACCAAATTGCCAGGTATGTTGTCCGGTCACCGGCAGCGAGAGCTCACTGACACTGTGGTCATCCAGCCCCCAGCGAACACCGGATTCATCTACCCAGTGCCGTAAGGTGGTTAACCCCTGTTCATTAATCGCGAACCTGGCTGCCAGCGCGGGAACTTCCAGTAATGCCAGCACATCTTCCGGCGTAAAACGGCTGTCAGGCAGTGACAACAGTTGCAGAAACGCCTGAATGACCGGATGAGCATGGCTGGCTCGTCGGTCTGAAATGGCAAACGGGATATGGCGTTGCCGGTCAGCACCGCCAAAGACCGACTGGATAAACGGCGAGTAACTGTCGATATCTGCAACCATCACAATGATATCCCGCGGCTTCAGCTCAGGATCGGCTTCCATCAAAGCCAGCAGGTAATCCTGCAACACTTCGGTTTCACGTTGTGGGCTATGGCAGGCATGTAACGAAAACGACTCATCATCTGCGGCCAGACGGCGCTTACGGCCACTATCATTGAATTGTTCTAACGTCAGCCCGGTCACCGCATGATCTTCCAGGTTGAGAATATCCTGTTGCAGGCTGTGCAGCAGAGTATCGCGACCGGGTTCGGCAAAGGCATCTATCTCATTGTCCAGCGCATCCATTTGTGCCAACAAATAGAGATTATCCCGCCCAAGTTTACCCCAGGAGGCGAGTAACGGCTGGGTCAGTTGCTGTTCCCCTTCTGAAGTAAACAACAAAGCCGCCTGATCCGGCTGGCGGAACATTGTCCGTTGCTGCGAGGAGTTATGGAGCCGGCGCTGGCGGTTTTGCAGCCTGGCAAGAAACGCAGCATCACGAATATCCCCCCAGTAATCACGGCAGGGATTGGTAAACAGTAAATGGATATCAATATGCCGGCCCAGAGCCTGTAAGGCCTGCAGGTATACCGGAGGTAATGCCGAAATACCGCAGATAAATACCCGTGGCGGCAACCCGGGTGGCGGTGTAGTACTCTGCTCCAGCGTCTGAATAAACCGTGAATAGAGGTTAGCACGGTGCCATTCTGGCTGGCCCAGTTCGGCGGTATATTCCACCAGCGCCCGCCATAACGGGGCCTGCCAGAGTTGAGCCTCGCCAGGCCCCTCAGCCATCTGCTGCTGCTCCCACAAATTGAGCCAGTCAGGGCGATAGACCAGATACTGGTCAAACAGGTCGGCAATACGGCTACTGAGCTGAAAGAGCTTACGTTTATCCTCATCGTCAGTCAGGTAATGGCGCAGAGGCAGAAAATCGTCGCGTTCCAGCATCTCCGGCAGCAGCGTCATCAGCTTCCAGCTCATCGCACTTTTATTAAATGCGCTCTGCTGAGGAATATCGGGTAATACCCGGACAAACATCTGCCAGATAAAGGTGGCTGGCAGCGGAAATTCTATATTCGCCGCAATACCAAAGGTTTCTGCCAGTGACATCTGCAACCACTGTGCCATCCCCGGGCTTTGCACCAACACCACTTCACTGGCAAAAGGATCCTCCAGCGGCTGCACTTTAGTAATGTGGGCAGTCAGATCCTTCAAAATATCCAGATGATTGGAATGGTAAACGCTGAACATATTTTCTCCTGAAACTGCTGCCGGCTATGCCCGTCACTCTACCTGCTCACCCACCGGTTGCAAGCCTTGGCACACTTATTCCGGCAGGTGTTGATTAAACGGCGGACAAAACAACTGTCCCAGCTCCGCATGCCGGTTAAACGGCCCCTGCACTTTCGCGTTAACCCGCAGGCAGCCATCCTCCGTCACCTTACGCTGCAACTCACTGTCCCACCCTGCCGGGGGTTTACCCGCCAGCACCTGGGTCGCTGCCCAAACGGCATCACGCTGTGCCTGCCGTATCCGGAAACCATATACCAGTTGCTGATGATATCCGGAAAGCAGCAAAACGCTCAGTGATAATATAAGTAACGCAATCAGACATTCTGCCAGACTAAACCCCTGGCGACGACAGGGCGCACAGTGCCTCGTCCGGTAGCGGACAGAGGTCGGTCCATCCGGCGGGAACAGCCACCACCTTCCCGCCAGCCGTGTTAGCTGTAGCCACCTGCCGCCAAAGATTTTTTTCTCCGTTAGCTGACTGTCCCAGTAACAGTGCGGTATCGGCGGTTTGCCATAACAGACAACTCCGCCATTCCCGGGAACCGGGTGACTGGCATTGCCAGCCGGCCGCCCGCGGCCACTGGCGTGATAACCCCCATTGCAATGCCGACTGCGCCTGGTAGAAGTCCCGCAAATAAACCGTTTCATCCGCTATCCCTGCCATGCTGTTTTCCAGTAACCGGGCGCTGCCATGCAGTAATATAATCCCTGACAATAACAGTCCCATGACCATTAACAGCGGACTGCTGCCCCGGCGGTTCACAAATTTTCCGCCAGTAACCAGTGCTGACGGCGCAGGCTGATATCCGGCCCGGCTGACACCCGTAACCTGATGCCAATGCGGGGTGCCTGCAGACTAAAAGCCAGTTCATCCACCCGCAGAGTCGCCGGGTCTGTCAGCCGTTCCCAGCCACTGCCCTGACACCCGGTCACACCGCGCCGGGTTTCTATCTGTCCTTCACGCCAGCGGTAACCATAACTTTCACTGTGTAATGCCCCGGCCAGTCCGGCAGATACCTGGCGTCGCTCCTGACTCCGCACAATCAGGCAGTGTCCATCCTGACTTATCGTGATAGCGGGCAGGATGCAGGGCGCCTGCTGGCAGTAACCTGCGCGGCGCAGGCTTTTTTCAAGAATCAGCATCAACTGCTGAATCTCCTGAGCCAGCAACTGCTGTTGCTGTAACCGGCGGGTTTGCTGAAACAACTGCGGAAAAAACTGCCCGGCGGCAAGAAATATGATGCCGGTGAGTAACAGTGCCAGCAGCATTTCTCCTAAAGTAAAACCGGCCGAAATTCTATGCGATGAAGGTAACCAGGGAAATTTTTTCACAGGCAGCCCTCCTGTTCCGGCGGGCAGACACGGATTCGGGCATGAGCCGAAATGATCACCCGCCAGCGCTGCTCAGCCGGCCCAAACTCAATACTTCCGGCCCGTGCCACACTCCGGCGTCCATAGAACCCGGGTTGTCCGTTGACCTTAGGAGCGGCCTGCTGAGGATAGGGGGATTTCCAGACAAAACGTCCTGGCTGGCTGCAGTCTCTGGCTTCCGGCCGCGGATGAGCATCAACACACCAGTAACCGTTGCGCTGTGTTACCGCCAAGGGTAAATCGCGGTTGGTGCGGTGTGCATATTCACGAATCCCGGTAAGGAAAAAGTGCAACCTGATGGCGGTTTCTGACAGTTGCTGCCGGTGACGCCAGTTTTGCCAGAGATGCCCGGAGCCACCGGCCAGCAGGGCAATAATCAGCAAAACGACCATCAGTTCCGGTATCGTGAATCCACCGGTGGATATCATTAATCGGTTTCTGTTCATTGCCCCAGTGTGGCGAACAATTTATCCAGACGACAGGCGAAAACTGAGGGTTTAGGTAGCTGCCCGTAGGCCCGGAATGCAGATTGCAGGCACCCGGAGGACAAGCCAGAGAGCCCCCGCAATTCTGAGACATCAACCCAAAAAAAAGGCAGAGCTGTCAGGCTCTGCCGCGTTATTTCAGTACCGGAAAAGTGAAATCAGACAGCGACCGGGGCTTTGATAGCCGGATGCGGGTCGTAACCTTCAATCTCGAAATCTTCAAAGCGATAATCGAAAATAGATTCCGGCTTACGCTTAATTTTCAGCACCGGTAACGGACGCGGTTCGCGGGTTAACTGCAAACGGGTCTGTTCCAGGTGATTGTTGTACAAATGGGTATCCCCGCCTGTCCAGACAAAATCCCCCACCTGCAGATCACATTGCTGTGCCACCATATGAACCAGTAGTGCATAACTGGCGATATTGAACGGCAGTCCGAGGAAAATATCACAGGAACGTTGATATAACTGGCAACTGAGTCGCCCGTCAGCCACATAAAACTGGAAGAAAGCATGGCACGGTGCCAGCGCCATTTTATCCAGCTCACCGACATTCCACGCAGAAACAATAATACGCCGTGAATTCGGGTCATGTTTCAGCTGGCGGATGACTTCGCTGATCTGGTCAATATGACGGCCATCGGCGGCAGGCCAGCTACGCCACTGTTTGCCATAAACCGGGCCTAAATCGCCATTCTCATCCGCCCATTCATCCCAGATACTGACTTTATTGTCCTTCAGGTAGCCAATATTAGTGTCGCCCTGCAGGAACCACAACAGTTCATGAATAATGGAACGCAGATGGCATTTTTTGGTGGTGACCAGCGGGAAGCCCTGCTGCAGATCAAAACGCATCTGATGACCAAAAATCGACAACGTCCCGGTGCCGGTACGGTCGTCTTTGGCTGTGCCTTCGTTTAACACCTTCTGCATCAGTTCCAGATACTGTTTCATTTTACTTCACCCGGTTGTTTCAGGGGGCTGGTACGGTAAGCCCAAATCATCATAATAACACCGGCCAGAATCATTGGTATGGAGAGGATCTGCCCCATACTGATTACGCCATCGAACAGTCCCAGCTGGGCATCCGGCTGACGGAAAAATTCAACAATGATCCGGAAAGCGCCGTAACCAATCAGGAACAGACCAGAAACACTTCCCCGTGGGCGCGGTTTACGAATAAACACATTCAGGATGATGAACAAAATCACCCCTTCCAGTAACAGCTCATAAATCTGCGACGGATGGCGTGGCAATACCCCGTAGGTATCCAGCAACGATTGCCATTGTGGATGCGTCGCCACCAAAGCCACATCTTCTTCACGGGACCCCGGGAACAGCATCGCCCACGGACAGTTCGGGTCAACACGGCCCCACAACTCACCGTTAATAAAATTCCCCAGACGACCGGCCCCCAGACCAAACGGGATTAACGGGGCAATAAAATCAGATACCTGAAAGAAAGTACGGTGAGTACGGCGGGCAAAAATCAGCATCACAATAATGACACCAATCAGTCCCCCGTGGAATGACATGCCACCATCCCATACCTTGAACAAGTAGAGCGGATTCGCCAGGAACAGCGGCAGATTATAGAACAGGACATAACCGATACGCCCACCCAGGAAGACCCCGAGGAAACCGGCATAGAGTAAATTTTCGACCTCATTTTTGGTCCAGCCACTGCCAGGCTTATTCGCCCGACGACCCGCCAGCCACATGGCAAAAATGAAACCGACAAGGTACATCAGACCGTACCAGTGAAGCGAAACCGGACCGACAGAAAAAATCACCGGGTCAAATTTTGGAAAAGCAAGATAGCCGTTAGTCATCTTTCACCATTATTCTTTCTATCTGAAAGCCTGCCGTCACGGGGATTCCCGGGAGCCAGACAGTAAAGAGGTGCGCATGATAGCACAGCCACTCTTACGGTGTGATCAGCAAATGTAAACATGAATGAGCACTTAGCGCCCGCCACGGATTAGTCCGCCTAATCCACGCCGCTCCATAAAAACCGCGACCTGATAACGAATTTCACTGGCGGTACTGGCCTGTAGCACCTGCTCAGCCAGCTGTTCCGTTTCACTGCAATCCAGGTGGCGTAACAGATACTTTACCCGGGGGACATTTTTGCCGTTCATGCTCAGATGACGGAACCCCATACCTATCAGCAAGGCCACACACATCGGATCACCGGCCATTTCGCCACACAGGCTCATCGGCAGATTATGCCGCCGGGCTTCCGCACTGATATGGTACAGCGCCTGCAAAACCGACGGATGCAGGGGATCGTAGAGATTGGCCACCCGGGTGTTGTTGCGGTCAACCGCCAGCAGATACTGGGTCAGGTCATTACTGCCCACGGAGATAAAGTCCACGCTACGGGCGACCTGAGGGATCAAAAATACCATCGACGGCACTTCAATCATGATGCCAACCTTCGGACGAGGGATCACGTAGCCCAGCATCTCTTCGACCTCATGACCTGCCCGCTCAATCAGTTTACGGGCATCATCAATCTCATCAATGCTGGTGACCATCGGCAGCAGAATATTCAGATTCCCGGAAGCCGCGTTCGCCCTCAGCATTGCCCTGACCTGCACCAGAAAAATATCCGGTTGATCCAGTGTCAGGCGAATTCCGCGCCACCCCAGGCTCGGGTTCTCTTCGCTAATCGGCATATAAGGCAGCTGTTTATCCGCACCGATATCCAGAGTTCGCAGCGTGACCGACTTGTTATTAAACAGCTGCAACATTCCCTGATACTGGGCAACCTGCTCTTCTTCTGAAGGGAAACCACTCTGTAACATAAACGGCACTTCGGTCCGGTACAGCCCAACCCCGTCAACCCAGTTGTTCAGTGCCTGTTCCAGTTCGGCACTGAGCCCGGCATTCAACAGAATCTCAATGTTCTCGCCGCTTTTCAGTTCACCCGGTTGTTCTGCGACTGTTTCGGCCGTTTTACTCAGGGCATTCTCTTCACGGATCAGCCGTTGATACTCTTTAATCAGGATCGGTTCCGGATCGACCAGTAACTCACCACGGTAACCATCAACGATCAGCAGGTGTTTGTTCAGTTGTTCCGGGCGAATATCCGCCCCCATGACTGCCGGTATCCCCATGGCACGGGTCAGGATCGCGGCATGAGAGTTGGCGGCACCATCACGCACCACAACCCCCGCCAACCGTTCCGGCGGTACTTCGGCCAGTGCGGTGGCCGTTAGTTCATCGGCCACCAGCACAAAGCGTTCCGGCCAGGCATTGGCCCCCTGCAGACTGTCATCAAGGTGAAACAGCAAACGCTGGCCCAGTTCGCGGATATCCCCGCTGCGTTCACGCAGATAGGCATCTTTCAGGTCGGCAAACTGTCCGGCGTATTGTTCAATCACCGTTTTCACCGCCCATTCCGCCACCGATCCCCGATCAATTTCCGCCAGCAGATCCTTTTTCAGACGCGGATCGCTGAGCAGGTGGGAATAGAGATCGAAAATCGCCGCACTTTCTTTCTGCACACTGGAGGTGAAGCGTTTACTGTAACGACGAAACTCGTCGCCGGATTCACTGATAGCCTGCAGTAAGCGTTCTTTTTCCTGAGCCGTATTCAGGGTAGAAGCCTGAGTGACCTGATCCAGCGTCGGCTGAATATGGTCTACCCAGCCGGGGGCGACAGCAACCCCGGGAGAAGCCGCAATCGCCCGGATGCGACTCTGGCGAAACACGCCAAACAGCTGTCCGACCTGTGACTGAGACAGCAAGGTTCCGACCTGGGTGGCCAGAGTCATCAGGAACGATTCTTCGGTTTCATCAAAGGAACGCAGTTCACGCTGCTGAACCGCCAACACCCCCAGCACCTGACGGCGGTTGATAATGGGCGCCCCGAGGAATGAACGATAGTTTTCCTCTTTTACCGACGGGATAAATTTGAAACTGGGGTGACTTTGAACATCGGCAAGGTTAATCGGCTCGGCAAGCCGGCCGACCAGCCCGACAATCCCCTCATCCAGAGCGAGGGTAATGGTGCGACCTCTCGGCTTTTTCAAACCGCGGGTCGCCATCAGGTAATAGCACTGGCGCTCCTGGTCGGCCAGATACACCGAACAGACTTCGGTTTCCATGACACGGCAAATTTCGTTGACCAGGATCTCCAGCGCCTCATTCAACCGGGAGGCACTGGCTACCTTTTCGACAATATCGCGCAACTGAGTGAGCATCAGCGGCATGCTCTATCCTCTTTTTCTTCTGCCTGAGGGTTGACTGCGTTGCAGTGAATTTTCCGCGACAGACATCACGACAGTAGCAAACTCCTTCATCACCCGGCGATAAACATCCCGTTTGAAAGAAACAACCTGCCGCACCGGATACCAGAAACTTACCCAGCGCCAGCCATCAAATTCAGGCGTACTGCTTCCCTGGACATTGATAGCGCCATCATGAGATTGCAGCTGTAACAGAAACCATTTTTGTTTCTGGCCGATACATACCGGCCGGGTGTCCCAACGCACCAAACGTTTAGGCAACTTGTAACGCAGCCAGTTACGGGTAGAGGCGATAATACGTACATCTTTACGATGCAACCCGACTTCTTCGAACAACTCGCGATACATCGCCTGTTCCGGGGTTTCTCCAGGGTTTATTCCTCCCTGAGGAAATTGCCAGGAATGTTGTCCAAACCGCCTGGCCCACAGAACCTGTCCTTGCCTGTTACAGATTACAATCCCAACATTCGGGCGGTAGCCATCATCATCGATCACCAGACTACCTCAAAGCTATCTTTAGATAGCCTGATTGTTTCATACTCCTTACAGGCGGTAAACCATTGGCTGATGGGCTTTGACTATAATAATTCCGGGATAACTCACAATTTTTAGTCAAGTTATAAACAGAAACGCTCGATGGCAGGTAATTTTATGCACCTTTTCTGTGGATAGCTTTGTGCAGAACGCGGGAATTCCCTGAATAATGCAGTAGGTAAACACGATCCACCGCGCGAAATAAAAATAAAATAATACATATACATCATAATGTTAACTATTATTTCCACTTTCTAAACTCACAAGATACTCACCCGACCCAAACAGCACTTAGCTCACTGCGCAAATTTTCACCGCCGCCATTTTTATCCACAGTTTATGGCGAGATGTTGCCCACAACAGCAAAAAAAATGGCACTTTCAGGTAAAGTCAAGGCTGTGAATCGAACCAGTAGTCTGGTTAATTCACAGTTATCCCATTTTTCTGTGGATAACAGGGCGTATAATCCTGTTTATTATTGATGACAACAGGGTATAAACCCCGGGGCCTGAGCTGCTTCCGGCCGATAACAGGATAAAAAATTACGATTAATCATGCTATTATCTGGTTTATCCCCTGTAATTTATCCTGTGTATGGTTCACAGATTATAGCAGGGTAATTTTTAACCAACCCCGGGAGCCTTATGAATTATCCTTCCCCACCCGTTCCTGTCCCGGAAAATGAACAGGTACTGATGCAACGAGCCTATGCTCTGGCAGGCCAGTCTCTGGAGGAACTGGCTGCAGCACTGGCTATTTCTGTACCGGCAGATCTGCGACGGGATAAAGGCTGGGTCGGTACCCTGACAGAACTTCATCTGGGAGCCAGTGCCGGCAGCAAAGCAGAGCAGGATTTCGCTCACCTGGGAATAGAACTGAAAACCATCCCGGTAGATAGCCTGGGCCGTCCGCTGGAAACCACCTTTGTCTGTGTTGCACCTTTGACCGGTAACACAGGCGTAGACTGGCAACACAGCCATCTGCGGCACAAGCTGTCCCGGGTGTTATGGATTCCGGTTGAAGGCTCAAGGACCATTCCTTTGAAACAGCGCCGGATAGGCAGCCCGCTGTTATGGAGCCCTTCGGAACAGGAAGATCAAATGCTGCAGGCAGACTGGGAAGAACTGATGGAGATGATTGTGCTGGGTGAGGTGGATAAGATTACCGCCAGGCATGGTCAGTATCTGCAAATCCGTCCCAAAGCGGCCAACAGCAAAGCCCTGACCGAAGGCATCGGCCCGCACGGGGAGCCCGTCATGACATTGCCACGGGGCTTTTATCTGAAGAAAACCTTTACCGGCCCCCTGCTGGCCCGTCATTTTTTACTTTAGTCGCAGAATATAGCCCGGTTATACTCTCTGTTTAGCTTTCGTTTAGGATTGATGTGAGTATGTTCGAGTGGATTGCGGACCCTAATGCCTGGCTGGCGCTCGGGACACTGATTGTTCTGGAAGTTGTCCTGGGTATCGACAATATTATTTTTCTTTCGCTGGTCGTATCTAAACTGCCAGCACATCAGCAAAACAGTGCGCGGCGTTTAGGCCTGATGGCGGCTATGCTGATGAGACTGGCATTGCTGGCTTCCATCGCCTGGGTCGTGCGCCTGACGACGCCGTTATTTACCCTGATGAGTCATGATTTTTCTGCCAGAGACCTGATATTGCTGGCCGGGGGATTATTTCTTATCTGGAAATCGGGTAAAGAGATCCACGAAACTATCGAAGGTGATGAAGAAGCGCCACAGAGCCGCGTTCATTCCTTTATCGGTGCGATAGTGCAAATCATGCTGCTGGATATCATCTTCAGCCTCGACTCGGTGATCACCGCCGTCGGTTTATCAGACCATCTGTTTATTATGATGGCTGCGGTAGTGATTGCCGTACTGATGATGATGTTTGCCGCCAGGGCGATTGGTGAGTTTGTTGAGCGTCATCCGACGATAAAAATGCTGGCGCTGGCATTTTTGATCCTGGTGGGTTTTACCCTGATACTGGAAAGTTTTGCAGTACATGTGCCAAAAGGCTACATCTACTTCGCGATGTTCTTTTCGATGGGGGTCGAATTACTCAATTTGCTGCGCGGTAAGAAAAACAGCCACTAAGTTTTCGCCATGCTCTTTGGCCGGTAGTCAGCAGTGCAAACGCCACTGTGGGCTGCCGGACACTTCCCGTTTATATTTAGTTACTGCTTTTTAGCGGTTTATTTTTTAATTCAGACCTGTCCGGTTGGTTTACCTTGTGTAAATCATTTATACCAGGAATAATGAATCTAAAACCTGTCGGGGAACAGAATGAAAAATCTAAAAAAAACCGCCCTGTGTGGCATTTTGTTGGGTAGCGCACTGTTAGCGGGTTGCAGTAGTCACTATGTGATGGCGACCAAAGATGGCCGGATGATCATGACTGACGGGAAACCCAAAATAGATAAAGATACCGGTCTGGTGGAATACACCGATGAAGCAGGCAATCTCATCCAGATTAACGGTGACGAAATCTCCGGTATTATTGAACGCTAGGTCGTTCAGAATGATTCTTTCAGGTGGCTGCCCGATATTATAACTTTCTGATAAGACAGTGACAGAGATCGCGGCAGCAGGTTATCGTTTTTCGGTGACGCCCCCCTTCCGACAATATTTTACACTCTGCTGGCAGAGACTGATGTGCCCGGACGTCGAACGCCAAAAGTCAGGTAACCTGAGGTTACGCCTGTTGGGAATCCCTGCCGCCGGGGTCCGGCGAAACAGACTGCGACATCCGGCTGGTCTGGACTTGCGCCGGGTGCCAGTGTAGATTTTCCCTTACCCATCATGACAACCATGACAAAAAGGAAACCAGCAATGCTCTATCATCGCATTCCCCATAGTTCGCTGGAAGTGAGTCAGCTGGGCCTGGGTACCATGACCTTCGGCGAGCAAAACAGTGAAGCCGATGCACATGCGCAATTAGATTTTGCCCTGAGCCAGGGAATCAACCTGGTGGATACCGCCGAGATGTATCCGGTCCCTCCCCGTCCGGAAACTCAGGGGCTGACCGAAAAATATATTGGCAGCTGGCTGAAAAAAACCGGTAACCGCGACAAAATTATCCTGGCCAGTAAGGTGGCCGGCCCTGCCAGAGGCAGTGATGCGCAGATCCGTCCCGGTCAGGCGGTTGACCGCAAAAATATCCGGGCGGCACTGGATGCCAGCCTGCAACGGTTGAATACCGATTACCTCGATTTGTATCAGATCCACTGGCCGCAACGTCCTGCCAACTTTTTTGGCAAGCTGGGCTATCAGTACACCGAAGAAAATGTGCCGGTGACACTGCTGGAAACCCTGGAAGCTCTGTCTGAACAGGTACGGGCGGGAAAAATCCGCTATATCGGGGTCTCGAATGAAACCCCCTGGGGAGTGATGCGCTACCTGCAACTGGCAGAAAAACATGAACTGCCGCGCATTGTGACCATCCAGAACCCCTACAGCCTGCTCAACCGGAGTTTTGAAGTCGGACTGGCGGAAATCAGCCAGTATGAAGGGGTAGAGTTACTTGCCTATTCATCGCTCGGGTTCGGGACCTTAAGCGGTAAATACCTGAACGGTCAACAACCCGCGAATGCCAGAAATACCCTGTTTAGCCGTTTTACCCGCTACTCCGGAGAACAGTCTGCGGAAGCGGTAGCTGCCTATGTCGCCCTGGCGCAACAACATGGTCTGGACCCGTCTCAGATGGCGCTGGCATTTGTTCGTCAGCAACCTTTTGTCGCAAGCACCCTGCTGGGCGCAACCACGCTGCAGCAGCTGAAGGTGAATATTGACAGTTTTAATCTGACACTGGATGAAGAACTGATGCAACAACTGGAAGCCATTCATCGTCGCTATACCTATCCGGCGCCTTAACAGCTTCGCTGGTTGGCTGCCGCGGCTTATTGGCCGCGGCAGGTTACAACGGCTGCTGACGTGATTGCTGACGCTGCCGGTTCCATTGCCAGATCCATAAACCGACAATCGCCAGTGAGAACAGACTACCGAAGGCAATCCCCGTCAATACCGCAGAAGCTCCCAGGCGTACAGCCAGTGTGTAGATGGCCAACATGACCAGCATGGCCATGTTTTCCCCCAGATTTTGTACCGCAATCGCCGGCCCCGCCCCGACAGAAGCCTGACCACGCACCTGCAACAGGGCATTTAACGGCACCACGAACAGCCCGCCACAAATACCGAGCACAATCAGCCAGAATCCTCCACTGTACAGATGGTGCGTCAGGGTGAAGGCGACCACCACCAAGCCGACCAGAATTCCGGCGGGCATGCATCGCCTTGTATGCTTCAGAGAGATAAGTTTTTCCGCCAGTAATGCACCGCCAACAATCCCGATAGCCACCATCGCATTCAGCAATGTCGGCGTTTTATTATCCACAATCCCCAATGCGGCAGGCACCCACAGTACCAGCAGAAAACGCAACGTGACTCCGGCGCCCCAGAACATACTGGTACCTATTAACGAAAAACGGGTGTCGGTGTCCTGCCACAGGGCCTGCCCATCCTGACGGAAACGGCTGACCATATGCCGCCAGCGCCAGTTTTTGCCGGGCTTAGCCGCCGGTAAGGGTGGGATCAGCATATTCGCCAGCACGGCCAGCGCATAAATCACCGCACAGACCAGCAACGCGGTAGAGATATGCCAGTCAGCCAGCACACCGCCGGTTACCGATCCGAGCAGAATGGCCGCAATCGTGGAGCTTTCCATCAGTCCGTTGCCACGAATCAGCTGCTCTTTACTCATCAGCTCGCCAAGAATACCGTATTTGGCCGGTGAGTAAGCCGCCGCGCCAATCCCCACCAGCGCATAACCGACAAACGGATTAAAATTAATGCCAATCAACGCGGCACCGATAAATTTCAGTCCGTTGGCTAACATCATGACCCGCCCTTTGGGGAAACTGTCGGCAAACTGTCCGACAAAGGGGGCCAGCACGACATAAGCCACCACAAACACCATTTGCAGCACGGGTTGTGTCCATTCGGCATAATCAGCGCGTTTCAGCACCGCCAGGGTGGCGAATAATAAAGCGTTGTCACCGAAGGCGGAAAAAAACTGAGCCAGTAGTACCGGTCGTAAACCAGAGCTCCGTTCGGGCGCAGGACCTGAACTCAAATCATTCATTATCACCCCCGACAGGTTGCGGTTCCGCGTCTGCGGCCATCAGTTTCAGTTGCTGATAATCGGGTTTTCCACTGCCCAGCACAGGTAACTGCGACAAATAACGGATATCCCGCGGGACGGTTAACTCACTGTAGCCCAGCTCACGGCTGGCCTGGAGTAACCGCTCCCGGTTCAGATGCGGATCTGTGGTAAATAATACCAGGGCTTCACCGCGCAGAGGATCAGATTTAACTGATGATGCATGCTGATAATCACCAGAAACATGCAAAGCCACCCGTTCCGGGATTTC
This sequence comes from Tatumella sp. UBA2305, assembly GCF_002345795.1. Lineage (NCBI taxonomy): Bacteria > Pseudomonadati > Pseudomonadota > Gammaproteobacteria > Enterobacterales > Erwiniaceae > Tatumella > Tatumella sp. UBA2305. The sequence continues at coordinate 39,975 of NZ_DDVT01000020.1, read as the reverse complement.
CAGGGAAACCATTTCTCCCGCCAGTTTGGCAAAACGTTTCACCCGCCCCTGAATCTGGCAGAACCCTTCGCTGTCGAAGCTGACAATATCGCCGGTATCATACCAGCCAGCTTCACTCACCCCTTCACCGTTATCTGCCGCCGGAGGCTCAATCACCCCCGGCGCTTCCAGGCGTAAATAACCTTTCATCAGGTTTGGACCACAGACCTGCAAGCGCCCGCCATCTTCAATACCCGGGACAGAAATCAGGCGGTAATCCATCGCCGGCAGGATACGGCCAACGGTATTGAAGCGGGCAGCCATCGGCACATTAATGGATAATACCGGCGCACACTCGGTCGCTCCGTAGCCTTCAAGAATACGCAGCCCAAATTTCTCCATATAGAGATCCCGGGTGGAGTCACGCAGCTTCTCGGCACCTGCCACCACATAACGCAGCCGGGCGAAATCATAAGGATGTGCATACTGTGCATAGCGGGCCAGAAAGGCCGGGGTGCCAAACAGCACGGTACAGTTCCGGTCATAGACCAGTTCGGGGATAACCCGGTAGTGCAGCGGGCTGGGATACAGAAAGGTTTCTGCACCGGTAAACAGCGGTGTTAACAGCCCGACGGTCAGGCCAAAGGCATGAAACAGTGGTAACGAGGACATAAAACGATCACCGGGCCGGAAATCCGCGACGGTACGAATCTGTTCCACATTAGCCAGCAAACTCTTATGGCTGTGCACAACGCCCTTCGGATTTCCCTCGGACCCGGAGGTAAACAGAATCATGGCCGCATCTTCCGGCTGTTGCTCCACCTGTGCGTTATGCGGTACCACTAAGTGCCAGAGTATCCAAAGTTTGTCGGCGAACTTCAGAGCCGGTTTTAAATCCTCCAGATAGACCCAGTTGACTCCGCTGATCCCTTCGGTCAGGTACCAGAGTTTTCCCTTATCCAGGAACTGTCGGGAGGTAAAAATCGTGGTGATCTTCGCCGCAGTGACCGCCACCTGCAATCCTTTCACCCCGGCCGAATAATTGAGCATCGCCGGAACGCGGCCCCGCAGAATTGCCCCTAAAATAACCGCAGGGGTGATTGAGGTGTTCGGCAGTAACAGCCCGGGAGTGGCGGTGGGTGGACAATATTTATCCAGCAACCGGGCGACACCCAGAATTTTCTTCAGTAAGCCACGGTAACTGTCCGGCGAAAACTGCACATCTTCAAGACAGGGACGACGCCAGCCGTAGCGTTTGGCCGCGCTGAGATAGGCATCGAATAAGGTTTGCCGGGGACGCACCGCCATCCGGGCTTCCATCATAATATGTTGCAGGTGTTCACCTGCCCGGGCACGCCGCTGGCGGGCAGAGGGTGCCTCCGGCATCGGAATCACGGTGGCAGGCAGAATATGCAGGGAGATTTGAGGAAAAGCACGACGCCGGATTTCACCACTTTTACGGGCAAACCAGCTGTATTCGGCACCTTCAATCCGCACCGGTACCACACTGGCACCGCTTTTCGCCGCTACAAAGCCCGCGCCACTGTAGACTTTCATCAGCGAGCCGGTCACCGAAATCCGGCCTTCCGGGAAAATCACCACCGGCCGCCCCTGTTCCACAATGCGGATCAGCTGTTTGACTGACATCGGTTTTAACGGGTCGAGTGTCACCACTTCCACCAGTGACTTAACCGCCTTCATATACCACTTATCAGACAACCCGGACCAGACGGCAAATACCGGTTTTACCGGCAAAAACAGTGCCAGCAGTAAACCATCAAGGAAAGAGACGTGGTTAGGCGTAAGCAGCACTTTGCTGTTATTCAGTACCGATAAGTCTCCCTGAACACGGATGCGCCACAGTACCCGACAAAGTCCTCGCAACAAGCTAAACATCCACTCTCCTGAGCTTTCAGATAGTAATATCAGGAATTAAACACGTTTGTTTCGCCTGACACAATTCCCCGGCAGAAAATGTCGCTATTTTTGTGCAATTAGTGCTCAGCCACAAGCTGCTGAAAACTCAGAATCCTGTGGCTGTAAGGGGCGGGATTACTGACGGCTGGCGGCAGGTGCGTCAGGCAGCTGTGAACTATCCCAGCCTCCCCCCAGCGCCGCTATCAGCGCCACACTGGTCACCCACTGAGTACTCTGCAGTGAAAGCAGGCTCTGGCGGGAGCTGAGACTGGTATTTTCGGTGGTCGCGACATCCAGATAATCGATCATTCCGGCATCGTACTGATTACGGGTGACCCTGGCAGATTCAATCGCTGCGGTGGTGGCTTCCTGCTGAGCCGCAATCTCTTGCTGCAGGGTATTCAGTTCCACCAGATCATCCTCAACCCCCTGAATAGCCGTCAGAACTGTCTGGCGATAGGTAGCAACACTGGCATCATACGAAGCCCTTGCCTGATTCACTTCGGCAGAGGTGGCACCGAAGTCCAGTACCGTGCCGCTAAGCTCAGGTCCCAGTGACCAGACCCGTTGCGGGAGCGAGAATAAATTGTGCAACACAGATGAACTGAATCCGCCGCTGGCACTGATGCTCAGATCAGGGAAGTAACCGGCAATGGCCACCCCCACCGCCGCATTGGCCGCGGCCACATTACGTTCGGCGTAGGCGATATCCGGACGGCGTTGCAGCAGAGTGCCGGGAACGGCTGCCGGAATGGATGGCAGGGTTCCCTGCAAAGGTGCCACCGGCAACGAGAATTCGGAAGGTGTTTTACCCAGTAATAAGGCAATCGCATGTTCAAGCTGGGCACGCTGCCACTGATAATCCAGTGCCGTGGCGCGGGTACTTGCCAGTTGATTTTGCGCCTGCGCCAGCGTCGCTCTGTCCTCACTCCCGGCCTGGTATTTGTTATTAATCACTCTTAAATAGCCGCTATAGGCGTCGATACTCTGCTGGTAGAGCGCGATGCGCTGATCCATAAAGCGTAGCTGGAAATAGTCCTGCGCCAGTTCAGACTGAGCACTGAGGGTGGCATTCGCCAGCTCCGCCGCACTGGCCGATGCGGTGGCGCGGTTTTCTTCCAGGGTCCGCCGCAGCTTGCCCCACAGATCCAGTTCCCAGCTGGCAGACAGCTCTGCCGTATGGCTGTTGGAAATATTCTGCACCGGATTGCTGCCACTGCTGTGGCTGGCACTGCGGGTTGAACCGGCGCTGCCGGAAACGGTCGGGAACAGCGCGGCTTTCGACTGAGCGGCCAGCGCCTGAGCCTCCCGGTACTGCGCCAGATACATGGCGATGTTCTGGTTAGAAATCGCCACCTGTGGCATTAGCTGGTTCAGCACCGGATCATTGTAGACCCGCCACCATTCCCCTTTGGGAAGTGAGTCCCCGGGCCGTGCCTGTTGCCAGCCTTTCGCTTCTTTGTACTGAAGCGGAATATCCGCTGAAGGACGATGATAGTCCGGTCCCACCATACAACCACTGAGCAGTAATGCCAGACAGACCGGTGTCAGTTTTTTCGTGAATTTCATCAATCAGGATCCTGGGGCCCGGACACGGTGCCATTGTCGTTTAGTGGCCCGGCTTAACCGGTCCAGCCACAAATACACCACCGGGGTGGTAAAGAGAGTCAGTAACTGGCTGAGCGCCAGGCCACCGGCAATCGCCAGCCCTAACGGGCTGCGCAGATCGGCATCACCGCCGTGTCCCAGCGCCAGTGGCAGTGCGCCAAAGAATGCCGCCAGAGTCGTCATCATGATCGGTCTGAAACGGTGAATACAGGCCTGGGTAATCGCCTGTTGTGGCGTCAGACCCTGCCGGCGTTCAGCATCCAGCGCAAAGTCGATCATCATAATCGCGTTCTTTTTCACAATACCAATCAGCAGCACAATCCCAATCAGCGCGATCACCGTCAACTGTGTATTGGTCAGAATCAGCAGCAGCAAGGCCCCGACTCCGGCAGAAGGCAGCGTAGAGAGTATCGTCAGTGGATGGACATAACTTTCATACAACATCCCCAGCACGATATACACCGCCAGCAGTGCGGCGGCAATCAGCCACGGCATCGTCGCCGTCAGTTGGCTAAAGGCTTTCGCCGTGCCCTGGAAGCCGGCGGAGATAGTATCCGGCAGCGCAATCTTCGCCATCGCCTGGCTTATCAGTTGCTGCGCCTGTTCCAGCGAAACGCCATCCGCCAGGTTAAAGGCAATGGTACTGGTGGCTGACTGACCCTGATGCGCCACAGACAACGGAGCATTGCCACCTCTGAAGCTGGCAAAGGCGGAAAGCGGGATCCTGTCTCCGTTGTTATTAATCACATACAGATGCTGAAGTTCCGACGGATCCTGAGTATCACTGCTTTGCAGCATCATCACCACATGGTACTGATTCAACGTCTTATAGATGGTAGCAACCTGGCGCTGACTAAATGAGTTGTTCAGCAGGGTATCCAGCATATTCACGTTCACCCCTAACCGGGTGGCCCGGTCACGGTCGATATCAATCATCACTTCCTGGCCGCCGGTTTGTGAATCTGAATCGACACTGGTTAACTGCGGGATCGCCCTGAGTGCGGCCGCCACCTTCGGGGTCCAGACCCTTAACAGATCCAGATCATCGGCCTGCAAACTGAACTGATAGGTCGCGTTAGCACTGCGTCCGCCGACATGAATATCCTGGGCTGCCATCAGGAACATCTGCGCGCCCGCCACTTGGCTACCTTTCATCGTCAGCCGGTTAGCGATTTCGGTGGCGGTTGCAGAGCGCTGACTAAAGTCCTTCAGGCGAATAAAGAACAGTGCTGAGTTACGGGAACCGAACATGCCGCCCCCCATTGATGACATCACCGAATCTACCGCCGGGTCGGAACGTATAATCTGGGTAAACTGCTTCACTTTGGGCAGCATCGCCTGGAATGAAATATTCTGATCCGCACGCACGGCCCCAACCAGCAATCCGGTATCCTGATTCGGGAAGAAGCCCTTCTGTACCACGGAATAGAGGAACAGATTCAGCAGGATGGTCAGCAGCAGGCTGAACATCGTCAGTTTCTGGTGTGCCATCACCCAGCTCAGCCCATGGGTATAGGCAGTTAACAGGCGATTTAGCTGAGTTTCTATCCAGCGGAACAGCGGATGGGGACGTTTGCTGACTGGTGAGTGGCGTTTCAACAGCCGCGCACACAACATCGGGGTCAGACTCAACGACACCACCATCGAGATGACCAGCGAAATGGTCAGAGTGACCGCAAACTCCCGGAACAAACGGCCGACGATGCTGCCCATCAGCAGGATCGGGATAAATACCGCAATCAGAGAGACGGTCATCGACAGTACGGTAAAGCTCACCTCTCTGGCACCCCGCACTGACGCCCGCACCGGCCCCAGCCCGGATTCAATATGGCGCATGATATTTTCCAGCACCACAATGGCATCATCGACTACAAACCCGGTGGCAATAATCAGTGCCATCAGCGACAGGTTATCCAGGCTGTACCCCAGCAGGTACATCACCATACAGGTGCCAATCAGCGACACCGGCAGTGCGACTGCCGGGATCAGTACCGCCTGCCAGTTACGCAGGAACACAAATACCACGGCAATCACCAGTAACACGGCGACCAGCAGCGTTTCTTCGGTGTCATAGAGTGATGCGCGTACCAGCGGCGAACGGTCCACCACCAGTTTCAGGGCGGTGTCGGCCGGAATACTGGCTCTTAATGCCGGCAGCTGGGCTTTAATCGCATCAATGGTTTGCAGCATGTTGGCCCCGGCCTGCCGGGTTACCCCCAGCATCACCGCCGGACTCCCGTTCAGGAAACCGGCATTGTATTTATCCTGCACATTGTCATACACCGTCGCCACATCGCTGAGTCGCACGGCATTACCATTCTGATACACCACAATCAGATGACGGTAGTAAGCAGCACTCTCCAGCTGGCTGTTGCTGTCGATAGACCAGGAGAGTTTGTCCCCTTGCAAAAAGCCTTTTGGCCGGTTAGAGGTACTGTCAGCCACTGCCTGACGTACCGTATCCAGAGAGATACCATACTGGGTCAGTTTCGCCGGTTGCAGGTCGATACGCACTGCCGGTAACGCACTGCCAAACAGGCTGACGGCCCCGACCCCGTTGACCTGCGCCAGTACCTGCTCTACTTTACTTTCGGCAATATCATACAACTCACCCGCCGTCCGGTTCGGCGATGTCAGCGCCAGCATGACTATCGGCGCGTCTGACGGGTTGGCTTTACGGTAGGTGGGTAACGACGGCATACTGCTAGGCAACAGGCTGCGGGCAGCATTGATGGCCGCCTGCACATCGCGGGCGGCGCCGTTGATATCGCGGCTCAGATCAAACTGCAAAATAATGGTGGTGGAGCTTTGCGAACTGCTGGAGGTCATTTCGCTGACCCCGGCAATTTCCCCCAGCGAACGCTCCAGCGGAGTAGCAACGGTCGCTGCCATGGTTTCCGGACTGGCGCCAGGCAGGCTGGCACTGACCATAATCGTCGGGAAGTCCACCTGCGGTAACGGGGCCACCGGCAGTAGCCGGTAACCCAGAGCACCCAACAGCAGTATGGCCATGGTCAGCAACAGAGTGGCAACCGGCCGGAAAATAAACAGCCGGGTGATATTCATGAGGCCCCCCGTGGGTTGCGTTTACGTTTCAGGTAACGCTTACCACGCTGAGAAATCCCGTCGAACCACAGATAGATCACCGGGGTGGAGAACAGGGTCAGCACCTGGCTGACAATCAGTCCGCCCACAATCACCAGCCCGAGCGGTGCACGTAATTCCGATCCAGACCCGGTCGCCAGCATCAACGGCAATGCACCCAGCAACGCCGCCATGGTGGTCATCAGAATCGGCCGGAAACGTAACAGGCACGCCTGATGGATAGCCTCACGGGGGGACATATGCTGTTTATTTTCGGCTTCCAGGGCGAAGTCGATCATCATGATCGCATTCTTTTTCACGATGCCGATGAGCAGGATCACCCCGATCAGTGCAATCAGGCTGAACTCATTACCTGTCAGCAACAGGGCCAGCAATGCCCCGATAGCCGCCGAGGGCAGAGTCGACAGAATCGTCACCGGGTGGATAAAGCTCTCATAGAGGATCCCGAGCACCAGATACATGGTCAGCAGTGCGGCCAGGATCAGCCACAGCGTATTGCCGGTCGCCGCCTGGAACGCCGAGGCTTCCCCCTGGTATGCCATGGTAATTGATGCAGGCATCGATAGTTGTTTGCTGACTTCACTAATCGCCTGCTGTGCCTGCTCAAGGGAATAGCCCTGATTAAGATTAAACGACACCATCACCGCCGGATACTGATTAAGCCGCATATTCATCAGTGAACCCAGGCGCTGATGGATAGTGGCTATCGAGGTAAGTTTCACCATGCCGGTGGTGGTGGTGGTACCAGAAGAGCTACTGGGACTGTCAGTGGTGGAGGTGGACGAACTGCTGTCTGCGGCAGAGCTGCTCTTCACCGAAGACTGCAGGTAGATATCGTTCAGTGACTGCGGACTTTGCTGGTATTGCGGTGCCACTTCCAGAACCACCCGATACTGGTTAGCCTGGGTAAAGATGGTCGATACCAGCCGCTGACCGAAAGCGTTATACAGGGCGGTATCGACATCGGAGGCGGTAATCCCCAGACGGGCTGCTTTATCGCGGTCCAGATCGACATAAGCTATCCTCCCCTGATCCTGCAGGTTACTGACCACACTGTTAAATTCCGGATATTTTGCCAGGGCTGCGATCAGTTTCGGGGTGTAGTTCACCAGATCTTCACTGTCCAGCGAGGCCAGCGTGAACTGATACTGGCTCGGGGTGACCTGATCGTCAACCGTCAGATCCTGCGCCTGTTGCATATACAGCTTAATTCCCGGTACCTTCAGCGCAGCCTGCTGTAGCTGTTTAACGATTTCCGCCCCGCTATCGCTGCGTTCAGAGAAGGGTTTCAGGTTAATCTGCAACCGGCCACTGTTAAGACTGGTATTGGAACCATCAATCCCGATAGTCGATGTCAGCGACTCCACCGACGGGTTTTGCAGTACCACATCCGCCAGTTGCTGCTGACGCCGGGACATTTCCTGGAATGAGATATCCTGAGACGCAATCGTGGCACCCTGAATCAGCCCGGTATCCTGTGGCGGGAAGAAACCTTTCGGAACTGCCAGATAGAGTAGTGCCGTCAGTGCAAAGGTCGCCAGTGCCACCAGCAGGGTTATTTTCTGATGGTTAAGCACAACCGTCAGCAGACGATCATAGCCACGGATAATCCGGTCAAACACCTCCTCCCCTTTGCGGGAGAAGCGCGACTGTTTCTCTTTCGGAATATGGCGTAACAGATAAGCACTGAGCATGGGGGTCAGCGTAAGCGAGACCACCAGCGACACCAGTATTGAAACTGCCAGGGTAATCGCAAATTCGCGGAACAATCTGCCGACCACATCTCCCATAAATAATAACGGGATCAGAACCGCAATCAGCGAGAATGTCAGGGATATCAGGGTGAAACCGATTTGCTGCGACCCCTTCAGGGCCGCCTGCATCGGCGATTCCCCCTCTTCCAGCCGACGCGAGATATTTTCTACCACCACGATGGCATCATCGATAACAAAACCGGTGGCAATGGTCAGCGCCATCAGTGACAGGTTATTCAGGCTGAAATCCAGCAGATACATCACCCCAAAGGTACCCACCAGTGACAGCGGCACCGCAACACTCGGGATCAGGGTTGCCGCAATATTACGCAGGAACAGGAAGGTCACCATCACTACCAGCGCCACCGACAATAACAGTTCGAACTGCACATCCTCTATCGAGGCACGGATAGTCTGGGTACGGTCAGAAACCACCGTCAGTTTGACCCCGTCCGGTAAGGTTGCCTGCAATTTTGGCAACTGCGCTTTAATACCATCCACCACCTGGATAACGTTGGCCCCGGGCTGGCGCTGCACGCTGATAATGATGGCCGGTTTCTTATTGGCCCACGCGGACTGGAAACGGTTTTCTGCCCCCTGAGTGATGGTGGCAATATCTTTCAGGCGTAAAGCTGAACCGTTCTGCCAGGTGAGGATCAGATTACCGTACTCTTCCGGTGTTTTTAGCTGGTCATTGGCATCAATGGTGACCGAATGGTATTTACCGTCAAATCCGCCTTTTGAACCATTGACGTTACTGTTGGAGATCAGGGTATTCACGTCCTCCAGGGTCAGGTTATGGGCGGCCAGCGCCTGCGGATTGAGTTGGACGCGAATAGCCGGCTGATTCCCACCGGCCAGGGTCACCATCCCTACCCCGCTGATTTGTGACAGTTTCAGGGCGACCCGGGTGTTCACCAAATCCTGAATACGGGTCAGCGGCAGGTTATCGGAGGTCGCCGACAGGGTAATCACTGCGGTATCGGCCGGGTTGACCTTTTTGTAGGTTGGCGGATTCGGCAGATCATCCGGCAACAGGCTGGTTGCCGTATTAATCGCTGCCTGAACTTCCTGTTCGGCGACATCCAGCGAGAGATTCAGATCGAAACGCAGGGTAATGATGGAAGATCCACCGGAGCTGTCAGAGGTCATCTGACTTAAGCCCGCCATTTCTCCCAGATTACGTTCCAGCGGTGAGGTCACCGAGGTTGACATAACATCGGGACTGGCACCGGGATAGAGCGTGGTGACCTGAATAGTCGGGTAATCAACCTCCGGCAGTGCTGACACCGACAAAAAGCGGTAAGCGAAGATACCTGATAACAAAATTCCCACCATCAGCAGGATGGTGGCGACAGGGCGCTGAATAAATAGCCGGGACGGATTCATTACTGACTTGCCTGCGTACTGTCTTTATTTTCAGCGGCCGCTGCAGAGGCGGCACTGTCGGTCGTGGTACTGTTGACTGTAGTGTCTGTGGCGACTGACACTTTCGCGCCAGTGGTCAGACGATCGATGCCATCGGTCACCAGCCGGTCCCCCGGATTCACCCCGCTCAGCACCACCTGCTTATCGGTACCATAGACCGGACCGGGGGTGATTTGTTTGCGGGTCACCGTGTTGTCGGCGTTAATCACAAACACAAAGCTGCCATCGCTGCTTAACTGCACGGCCTGTACCGGCACCACCGTGGCATTTTTCAACAGACTGGTTTGCAGGCGCAGATTCACAAACTGGTTGGCATACAGGGCTTCATCCTGGTTAGCAAAGGTGGCTTTCATTTCGATGCTGCCGGTGCTGGTATCTATGCTGTTACTGATAAAGCGGACTTCACCCTGTGCCAGTACCGTGGTGTTGTTCTGATCAAAAGCGGTCGCCGGTAACGCTTCGCCATGATGCAGCGCTTTGATCAGGGTCGGGATATTGCTCTGCGGAACACTGAAGGTGACTGCCGCAGGCTGCATCTGGGTGATAGTCACAATACCGGTGGTGGATGAGCTCTGTACCATATTGCCGGGATCGATCAGCCGTAACCCCACCCGGCCACTGATCGGCGCGGTAATTCGTGCATAGCCGATGTTGACTTTGGCACTGTCAATCTGAGCCTGATCTTCTTTCACCGCACCCGCGTACTGGCCGGTGGTGGCTTCCTGAGTTTCAAGGTCCTGTCGGGAAAGTGAATCTTCGGCAAACAGTTTACGGTAACGGGCCAGGGTTAACCGTGCGCTGGTGAGTAATGCCTGGTTCTGAGCCAGCGCACCCTGGTACTGGGCCAGCGTCGCCTGATAAGTACGATCATCGATTTGTGCCAGCAACTGGCCGGCTTTGACCTTCTGACCTTCGGTGAAATAGACTTTCTCTAACTGTCCGTCGACCCGGCTGGTCACGGTGACACTGGCATTCGGGATCACGGTGCCGGGTGCACTCAGGTAGACCGGGACATCGGCCTGGCTGGCAACGCCGGCATGCACGATGGATGCCGCCCCGCCACCTGCCATCCCGCCCCAACGACCGCCGCCACGGTTACCCTGATGCTTTTGCGTTTCTCCACCACGGCCATGGCCGCCGGGACCACCAGGGCCGGCAAAGCCCCCCGCCGAACCGCCGGAAAACCACACCCGCCAGACGACTCCGCCAATAATCGCACACAGGATCACTAACAACAGCCATCTCAGCCAGTGAGTTCGAACAGGTTTCTTTTGGTTATTAGTCATCAGATTTCGTGATTATCAGAGAAAGTGAATACACCAGACAGAAGTCATCTTTCTGCGGTGATATGAAATTACATCCTGACTATTATTGACAACAGAGCCGCTATATTTCCACCGTCAAAACGTAAGAATTTCGTTAAGCCCTGTCGGTCCTGACAGGTAAAGCGCTTCAAAATATAATGTAAGGGGGGTGAAACGGCCAATGACAATGACGGATTATTCTCACTGGCAACCGGAGTGGGCGGCCAGCCGCAGGATTCAACAGCGCAGACAGCGCCGGGAACATCTCGTCCCACAACACCGCCTGCGGTACGCCGTGGATTTAATCGGCGGGAGTTGAAGTATCCGTGCCCGGTGGCAGGCTGGCATTGGTACTGTAAAGTGCATCCGGCGGCACATTCAGATACTTCAGCACCGGGCCGATAATATTACCGAAAATCGGCGCGGCCACCGTGCCCCCGAAGTGAGTACCTGCTGTCGGGTGGTTCACCATGATGACTAACGCCACCACCGGGTGACTGGCGGGAGCGACCCCGGCAGTATAGTTAATATAGCCGCCATCATACTTACCATTACTGCCCATTTTTTCGGCGGTACCGGTTTTAATCGCCAGACGATAGCCCGGTACGGCGGCACGAACCCCTGAACCGCCAGGCAATGCATCACTTTCCATCATATGCACCACACTGCGGACCACATCTTCATCGGCGACCCGGGTCCCTTCCACCGGCGGGGTAACCTTGGTGATTGATAACGGGCGATAAATACCGAATGAACCCAGAGTGGCGTATTCACGGGCAATCTGCAGCGGGGTCAGACGTAATCCATAACCAAACGCAAATGTCGCCCGTTCGATATCCGCCCAGCGCTGGCGGTGCAGCGGGAAGTAACCGGTGCTTTCCCCGGTCAGCCCCAGATCGGTTGGCCTGCCTAACCCAAAGGAACGGTAAGTATTCACCAACACTTCTGCCGGCATCGCCAGCGCAATGTGGGATACCCCGATATCACTCGACTTCTGCAATATGCCGGTCATGGTCAGCCGCGGCCAGTGTCCGACGTCACGAATCAGATGGCCATTCACCGTATAAGGGGTGGTATCAATCACCGAATCAGGACGGACCAGATGTCGCTGCAATCCTTCCATCACCACCAGCGGTTTAACGGTAGATCCTGGCTCAAAGCTGTCGTTAATCGCGACATTACGCATCTGTGTCGGAGTGGCATCATCATAATTATTCGGGTTGTACGAAGGATAAGAGGCCATGCCGAGGATTTCCCCGGTGTCTACCCGCACCATCACCGCGGCACCTGAGTCTGCTTTATTGAGTAACACGCCGTCACGCAGCTTACTGTACATGGTGTACTGGATAAACTTATCGATGCTCAGTTGTACCGTCGGCGGCTGGGTGGGTGGCTGGTAACTGATCATCGAAATAATATTGCCGTGGCCATCCTGGCGGTATTTCTCTTTCCCCGGTTCACCCTGCAAAATTTTGTCGAAACTCTTCTCGATACCGTTCAGACCACTGTTATCCGCACCGACAATGCCAATCAGCGGGGCTGCCGCATCACCCATCGGATAAAAACGGCTGTCATCATAAACCGAAGAGATCCCGGTCAGATGCAGTTGACTGATGTCTTTGGCGATACCCAGTTCGATTTTCCGGCCCAGATAGAGGAAACGTTTTTTCGGACTGGCGGTGATTTGCGCCGCCAGCTGCTCCGGACGCATATCCAGTGCCGCCGCCAGATAGGCCCATTTCGGGTCGTAAAAATTGGGGTTTCCTTCCAGCACCTTGAGTGGATCGGCAATAATATCCCGCGACGGCACACTCAGTGCCAGGGTATCGCCGTTTCTGTCCAGCAGGGTGCCACGGTTGGTTGGCAACACGACTTCACGTAACGAACGCTGGTCAGCTTCTTTTTCCAGCATTGGATGATCCAGTAACTGCAAATCACCTACCCGCAGCACCAGAAATACCAGGCAACTTACGACACCAAGACATACCAGGCGAAAACGAAAAGGGTTAAACGTTGATTTGATCTGGTCTTTTCCCAGTATCTTCTTTATCCGGGGCATAACATTCCGCTGAATTATGAATAATAAGGCGTATTAACACAGTCTTATAATGAATTTACCCGCAGGATCACAGCGAAAGTGTGTATCAGTTGGTAATCTTTAATGAGAGTGAACATTGATAGCATATCAGGGCAACGGAAGAAATGAGAAACCGAAGGCAAAAAAAACCTGCGCTTCAGCGCAGGTTGGTGTAATCAAAACTTTTGATGTTCACCCATCAATACCTCTGGGACCTTCAATCTACCAGGTTTCCACTGTTTCTCTCTACAACATAAACGCAACAGTTGTCCGCAAAATGTAAGCAGCTATTTAGAGATTAACGCTTCAAATACATTGAACTATCTCCACACTCGCTTATCCCCTGCAGATTGCCGGGACTGCCCTTTGAGCGCAGAGGCCTCCCCGAATCGCTGTCATTATTCTGAAAAACCTGACTATTTTAATCAAATTTGCGGGTTAGCCGACATTTTCTCAGCTTGCAGTTCGTCGGCTTTTCCGTAACACTGGTCCAATGTGTAAACGTTTTCCCGGAATCCCATCATGGCAACGATAAAGGATGTCGCCAGACTCGCCGGCGTCTCAGTCGCCACTGTTTCCCGCGTGCTCAACCATTCGCCGAAAGCCAGTGAAGCTTCACGCCAGGCAGTGCAGGAGGCGATGCAGGAACTGCATTATCAGCCCAACGCCAATGCCCGTGCACTGGCCCAACAAACCACGGCGACCATTGGTCTTATCGTGGCAGATGTGGCGGATCCCTTCTTTGGGGCGATGGTAAAAGCGGTGGATGAAGTCGCCAGCCAGACCAATAACTTCCTGCTGATTGGGAATGGCTATCACGATGAACATCAGGAGCGGCTGGCCATTCAGCAACTGATCCGCCATCAGTGCGAAGCTCTGGTGCTGCATGTCAAAAAAATACCGGATGATGAACTGTCGGAATTAATGCGCTATATCCCGGGGATTGTGCTGATTAACCGCACCCTGCCGGGCTTCGAACACCGTTGCATTGCGCTGGATGATAATTACGGAGGCTGGCTGGCCACCCGCCATCTGATTCAGCAGGGACATGAAAATATTGCGTTTATCTGCTCTGACCACGCAATTTCAGATGCCAGTGACCGGCTGGCGGGTTATTACCGCGCTCTGAGCGATCATCAGCTTCCGGCCAACCGGCAACTGGTCGCCTTCGGCGATCCGGACGAAACCGGGGGCGAGCAGGCCATGATCAGTCTGCTGGCCCAGGGCAAGGACTTTAGCGCAGTCGCCTGTTATAACGACTCCATGGCGGCAGGGGCGCTGGCGGCGCTCAATGACAACAGCATTCAGGTACCACAGCAGATGTCACTGATGGGTTTTGATGATGTGCTGGTTTCCCGATACCTGCGGCCTCGTCTTACCACTATCCGGTATCCGGTCGTCACTATGGCCCAACAGGCGGCTGCACTGGCGCTGGCATTATCGAAGAACGAACCCGCTCCGCCGGTCACCCATCTGTTCCACCCTACCCTGGTGATCCGCCATTCGGTCGCCAGATATAACGATCAGCCGGGCTAAACCGCCCGGCGGCCTGCCATTACAGGGGGGTCTCTGACTCCAGTGCCAGCAACTCACCGATGGTCTGGGCGCGACGAATTTCACGCGGCTGCCCTTCGGTAAACAATACTTCGGGGATCAGTGGCCGGCTGTTGTAGTTTGACGACATGGATGCGCCATAAGCCCCGGTATCATGAAATACCAGATAATCGCCAACGCTGACCCGGGGCAGTGCACGAGGTTCCACCATCCCCCCTTCCAGCTGGGTAAACACATCCCCGGACTCACACAACGGGCCGGCCACCACGGAATCAAAGGTCACGCTGCTGTCAGCCTGACATCCGTCGGCGGGCATCACCGAAATTTCATGATAACTGCCGTACATCGACGGACGCATCAGGTCACTGAACCCGGCATCCACCAGCACAAAGTGGCGACTTCCCATCGGTTTAACCGCACGGACCTGGCTGACCAACACCCCGGACTGGGCCACCAGAAAACGTCCCGGCTCAATTTCCAGGGTAACCGGATGCCCCAGATGATCGGCAATTCGCTGACGCGCCCCGTTCCACAGGGTGTAATAGTGCGTCGGATCGATTTCTGCTTCCGCATAACGGTAAGGGATGGATAATCCTCCCCCGGCAGAAATGGCCGGAACATCGGCTCCACTGCTAATCACCTGATCGACCATTGCATCACATACCTGTTGCAGATGCTGATAATCGACTCCCGACCCGATATGCATATGCAGACCCGCCAGCGTCAGTCCTTTGTCACGGACCACCTGTAAGGCCTCATTCAGTGCCAGATACCAGATACCGTGCTTACTGTTTTCGCCGCCGGTATTGGTTTTCTGACTGTGCCCATGACCAAATCCCGGGTTAATGCGCAGCCATACCGGATGACCGGCAGACACTTCCGCCAACTGATGTAACATATCTATCGAACCGGCATTCACCGGAATTTTCAGTTCAGCCACCCGGTGTAATACCGCATTATCCAGCACATCGGCAGTGAATACGATATCGTCCCCTCCGGCCGGATAACCGGCGACTAACGCCCGTTCAATTTCTCCCAGCGAAACCGAATCCACTTTAACGCCGGCGGCACGCATCAGCCGTAAAATATGAATATTTGAGCAGGCTTTCTGGGCAAAACGGATCACGTCAAAGTCACGAAGCTTTTCAATCTGCCGGCGGATCACTTCGCCATCATAGGCCCAGAATGGCCCCTGATAACGCTGTGCCAGAGGCAGCAGGTTTTGCTGGTTGAGAGCGGTTTCGGTGGTGGTTAACGGGCGTGGCATAATTTTTATTCTCCTGTGCTGATAGTCACAGTAAGCCACAGTCTGACCATATTGAAAAATATCATTTCATCTGATATCTATTTACTTCTGATATGGGCTACCTCAGTGCTCTGCCCTCTGGCCGCCCCCTGACCTGTTCTCAACTAAGGAACCCTCCGTTGCGTACACAGAAGAAATGTATGGGCTATGTGGCGATTGTAGTCGACGATTACGACCGCGCGATTGACTACTATACTCACAGCCTGGGTTTTACTCTGGTGGAAGATACTCCGCAACCCGGCAAACGCTGGGTGGTGGTGACCCCTAACCCGGACAGCGATTGCAATCTGTTGCTTGCCCGCGCGTCTGAGCCGCGACAAACTGAATTTATCGGGAACCAGTGCGGTGGCAGAGTGTTTCTGTTTCTGCAGACCGATGACTTCTGGCGTGACTACCATAAGATGTTAAAAGCCGGTGTTCAGTTTTGCGAAGACCCGCGCGAAGAAGAGTACGGCACCGTGGTGGTATTTGAAGATTTGTACGGTAACCGCTGGGATCTCTACCAGAATCGTCAGAGCTGAACCGTACACCGGCAGAGGCTTTCCTGTGAAAGAAACGGAGATTAACTTATGAAACACGCAGTTATCCTGGCAGTCAGTCTGTTCTGTTCGGCCGGCGCCCTGGCCGCCGCCAGTCAGCCTTTTCCACCGCCATCAGACACCAGCCCGGCGCGGAACCTGCAACAGGAAAACCAGAATCTGAAGCTGGTTTACCAGTTCTATCAGGATTTTTTTAACCAGCATAATTTACAGGCTGCGGACCGTGACTTATCGCCGGGATATAAACAACATAATCCGCATGTTCCTGACGGGCGTGCCCCATTTGTCAGTTATTTCGCCGGATATTTCAAGGCGAATCCGCAGGCCCATTCTGAAATCACCCAGTACGGTACCTACGGTGACCGGGTATTCCTGCGGGTTCATTCGGTAAAAAATGCTGACGACCGTGGCCGTGCCATTGTCGATATCTTCCGGGTGGAACACGGCAAAATTGTCGAGCACTGGGACTCGGTCCAGGATGTCCCGGCGACTTCGGCCAACACTAACACCATGTTCTGAGCCACCTCTGCTCCTGCCCTGCCCCGCGTCAGCGGGGCATTTTTGGTATTCTGAGTTATGCAAAAAATACACTGGCGTCAGATTGAGATCTTCCACGCCATCATGACCCGTGGCAACCTCACCCAGGCGGCTGAGTTCCTTCATACTTCTCAGCCCACCCTCAGCCGCGAACTGGCCCGTTTTGAACAACAACTGTCCGTCAGCCTGTTTAGCCGGGTACGTGGACGGCTGCAACCGACAGTACAAGGGTTACGACTTTTCGAAGAGGTTGAACGCAGCTGGTATGGTATGGAACGGATACGTGAAGTGGCCGAAGGATTAAGGGATTTTCACCAGGCAGAGCTCTCGGTGGCCTGCCTGCCTGCCTTCTCCCAGTCTCTGTTACCGGCACTTTGCCAGCCGTTTCTGGAACTCTATCCGACGGTGAGTATGAATATTATTCCCCGTGAATCGCCGTTACTTGAGGAGTGGCTCTCTGCCCAACGCTATGACCTGGGAATGACCGAAACCCACAGCGTCCCCGCCGGCACCGAGCGGCTACCGCTACTGACCGTTGATGAAGTTTGTGTATTGCCGGAACAGCATCCGCTGGCCTCCCGACAACAACTGACGCCAGCCGATTTTGCCGGATTGCCCTTTATCAGCCTGGCTAAAGACGACAGTTACCGGCAGTTACTGGATAATCTGTTCCGCGAACAGCAAGTCAGCCGGATGCTGCGCATGGAGACGCACAGTGCGGCATCGGTGTGTGCCATGGTGAAAGCGGGGGTTGGGGTTTCGATTATTAATCCGCTGACGGCGCTGGATTACGCCGGACGTGGGGTGGTAATGCGACGTTTCAGTATCAGTGTCCCGTTTACCGTCAGTCTGATCCGGCCATTACACCGGCCAGCATCCGCGCTGACCGGGGCATTTATTCGTCACCTGCAACAACAGGCCGGACAATTTGTCCGGCAGATTGAACATCAGCTACTGCCGGCTGGCAGTAGCTGACGCAAGTGGGTTACTGCTGGCGCAGTTCCCGTGCCGGTGCATGTGACCCGCCACGGAAGATAAGCAGCGCAACCAGTAAGCCGACAACCGCCAGTGCTGCCGCGGTGACAGGCACAAAGGTCAGCCCCAGGCCACGGCCAATCACCAGACCGCCCAGCCATGCCCCAATGGCATTCCCCAGGTTAAAGGCAGAAATGTTCAGGGTAGAGACCAGATGCGGGGCATCCTTACCATGGCGTACCACATTGATTTGTAACGCGGGTACGGTCGAGAACGTCGCCATCGACCAGATAAACAGGGTAATTTCAGCCAGCCAGATTTCGCTGCTGGTCCAGCGGAACACCAGCGAAAATACAGCAATCAGGGTGAAGCTTAACAACAGGCTGAAAGAGACTTTCCAGTCCGCCAGCCGTCCGCCCAGGATATTGCCCAGCGTCAGGCCTGCCCCCATCAGGAACAGTGTCCAGCTGACCCCCTTGTCACTTATTCCGGTCACCTGCAACAGGAGCGGCGCGATATAGCTGAACAAGGCAAACATCGCTGCGGCAAAGAACACGGTCATCAGTAGCGATAACCAGAGTTTCCCATTGGCCAGCGCACTGATTTCGCTCATCAGATCGACCGGTTTTTCTTCATGGTTAACCGGCAGGCTCAGTGCCAGCCCGATAAAGGCCAGCACCCCAATGCCGCCTACCGCCCAGAAGGTGGCACGCCAGCCATACAGCTGGCCGAACCAGGTCCCGAGAGGAACGCCCAGAACGTTAGCCAGCGTCAGCCCCGTAAACATCAGCGCCACGGCTGAGGCCTGACGATTAGGGGCCACCAGGCTGGCCGCGACCACAGAACCGATACCAAAAAATGCGCCATGACAGAGCGCGGTCACGATTCTGGCCAGCATCAGCAGATGATAGTTGGGCGCCATAGCGCACATCAGATTACCGAGAATAAAAATCAGCATCAGCAGCAATAAGGTACGTTTACGGGGCAGACGCGCCGTCACTAACGCCATAATCGGCGCACCTATCGCCACCCCCAGCGCATAGCCACTGATAAGCCAGCCGGCTGACGGGATGGACACTTGCAGATTCCCTGCCACCTCGGGAAGTAATCCCATAATCACAAACTCAGTGGTTCCGATAGCAAACGCACTCAGTGCCAGTGCCAGTAGAGCTACGGGCATAAAGACTCCTGTAATAATTTTTAGAAACTACGATACCCGGCGACAGGTGCAGGTCCCCACCGGGTCAGACTGGATGATTGAATGTAACAGCACAGCTCACTTGTTAGTAAAGCACAGCTCAGCCGTGGGTCAAACTACTATGACTGCAATTCATAATTGCGTTAACCGCAAAAGTGAAAACTGAGCCTGCGGATACAGAGTGTTTCACGGATAAGACCAAATACTGAAATATTTTACTGTTTATTCCGTCAGCCGGAGTTTTATTACTCAAAAATAAAAAAATAATTAATGGATCGGGTAAACAGCATCACTCACAAGCCGTCAATAATGAAAAATAAGAAACAGCAGGTATATTTTCCACATGTGATTTTCCGCACACTATAAATTAATCAGAACCTGTATAAACCCGATGGTGCATTATTTTCATTCAGGATGAATTTCACGTACTCAGGGAATGAATATGAAAAATATACTGCTTTGTTGTGCCGCAGGAATGTCCACCAGCATGCTGGTGAGCCGGATGCAGAAATATGCCGCAGACCAGGCGATTGATGTAGAAATCAATGCCATAAGTATCAATGAATTAGACTCTCACCTTACCAATACCGACTGCTGTCTGCTGGGACCACAGGTCAAATATAAACTGGCCGAAGTGCAGCAAAAACTGGCTCCACTGAATATTCCGGTTGCCGTTATCGATATCCGGGATTATGGCATGATGCGCGGCGATAAAGTGCTGGAATCGGCTTTGGCAATGTAATCCCGGAGGGAATATGGATATTAACCGCATGTTTTCTTCGCTGGAGCAGGTAATGTTACCGGTTGCCGCCAAAATATCCTCTCAGCGGCATATTATGGCCATCCGCGACGGGTTTATCGCGGTGATGCCATTTATGATTATCGGTTCTTTTATACTGATATTTGCTTACCCGCCCTTTTCTGAAGATAACCAGTTTTTTATTGCCCGTGGCTGGCTATATATCGCTGCGGAATACAAACAGCAACTCCTCACCCCCTATAATATGACCATGGGGATTATGTCGGTATATATCTGCCCGGCCATCAGTTACTGCCTGGCGCGGCACTACCGGCTGGAGGGGCTGAATACCGCCTTACTGGCACTGGTGGCCTTTTTACTAATCTGCTGCCCGCTGAATAATGGCACCATGGAGAGCAGCTATCTGGGAGGCTCCGGAATTTTCACCGCCATCATTGTCGCGGTACTCGTCTGTGAACTGTCACACGTTTTACACCAGAAAAACATCGGAATCCGCCTGCCTGAGCAGGTGCCGGATAATATCCGCAAATCATTTAATCAGTTAATTCCTTTGTCCCTGGTGCTGTTAATCCTGTTTCCGGTCAGCCTGGCCGTACAGTCACTCAGCGGCATGCTGATTCCGCAGGCCATTATGGCGCTGTTCAGCCCGTTATTATCCGCCTCAGACTCATTACCGGCGGTGATCATCGCGGTGATTATTTGCCATGTGCTGTGGTTTGCAGGGATTCATGGCGCGACCATTGTCAGCGGCTTCTTACAGGCATTCTGGCTGACGAATCTTGGGATTAACCAGAGCAAACTGGCCAGTGGCCTGCCGGCAGAACATATTTTTGTCGAACCCTTCTGGGCTTTCTTTATTACCCTGGGGGGTTCCGGGGCCACCCTCGGACTGGTGCTGCTCTATTTGCGCAGTAAATCTGCCCATCTGCGTTCTATCGGCAAAATATCGCTGGTTCCCTCGCTGTTTAACATCAATGAGCCGGTGATATTTGGTTCCCCGATTGTCATGAACACCTTGTTCTTTATCCCGTTTATCCTGACTCCGGTGGTAAATGCGGTACTGGCCTGGTTTGCGATTAAATATGGTCTGGTGGCGCATATTGTCTCACTGGCCCCCTGGACCTCGCCCGGCCCGATAGGTGCCGCCTGGGCGACCGGCTGGGATATTAATGCCGCGCTGCTGGTACTGGTGCTGGTATGCAGCTCGGCACTGATCTACTACCCGTTCTGCAAGCTTTATGAACGGAGTTTACTGGCCGAAGAACAAAACAGCGGAGTCTGATATGGATATCACCGAAGAAATGATGATCAACTTAATTCTGTGCGCCGGGGAGTCTAAATCCTTCGCCATGGAAGCGATTCAGGCGGCCCGTAGCGGCCAGTGGGAACAGGCTGCCGGTTGTCTGCAGAAGTCTACCCTGGCGGCCCGGCAGTGCCATAACAGCCAGACCCAACTGATAGGCCTGGATGAAGGCTGTGGCAAAATACCGGTCAGCCTGATTATGGTACACGCTCAGGATCACATCATGAATGCCATGCTGTGCAGAGAAATGGCGGAAGAGATTGTTGCGCTGTATCAGAAATTCAATTCACTCACCTCACAGAGAAAGGAAGCCGAATGAAAATAGTCACTATCGGGGGCGGTTCAAGCTATACCCCGGAGCTGATAGAAGGATTTATTCTCCGCAAAGATAAATTACCGATCAAAGAGATCTGGCTGGTTGATATTGAGGAAGGCAAAGAGAAGTTACAAATTGTCGGCGACATGGCCCGACGGATGATTGAATCTGCCGGACTGCCCTGGCAGGTGCGTCTGACGCTGGACCGCAAAGCCGCACTGAAAGATGCCGATTTTGTCACCACACAGTTCCGCGTCGGATTACTGGAAGCCCGGCTGAAAGATGAGTGTATTCCTTTAGCCCATGGTTACCTGGGTCAGGAGACCAATGGCGCAGGCGGAATTATGAAAGCGCTGCGCACCATTCCGGTGATCCTCGATATTATCAAAGATATGCGCCAGCAATGCCCAAATGCCTGGCTGGTTAACTTCACTAATCCGGCCGGTATGGTCACCGAAGCGGCTATCCGTTACGGTCAGTGGGAGAAAACTATCGGCCTGTGTAATGTGCCGTTCAGCCATATTGAGCAGGCAAAGACGCTGCTGAACCAACCGGAACAGTCATTGTTCTTTAAATTTGCCGGGCTGAATCACTTCCACTGGCACCGTGTATGGGATAAGCAGGGAACCGAGCGAACCGCCGGCCTGCTGGAAGCGATTTATGCACAACAACAGCAAAACGAAGGCCTGACCAATATTCATCAGATTCCGTTTAATGTTGAGCAGGTTCGCCATCTCGGTCTGCTGCCCTGTGGTTACCATCGCTATTATTATCTGGAACAACAGATGTTGGGGCATGCGGTTGAAGATTTCGAAAACTACGCCACCCGGGCCGAAGTGGTCAAAGCCACCGAAAGTCGTCTGTTTGAAATGTATAAAAATCCGGACCTGAAGGAAAAACCGCCGGAACTGGCACAGCGCGGTGGTGCTCATTACAGTGATGCGGCCTGTGACCTGATCGAATCGATTTACAACGACAGCCGGAAACTGATGGTGGTCAGCACCCGTAACAATGGTGCACTGGCAGACCTGCCTTATGATTGTATCGCGGAAGTCTCTGCCTATATTACCTCGCATGGTGCCGAGCCTCTGACATGGGGAACCCTGCCCCCTGCCGCACGCGGCATGGTACAACTGATGAAAGCCATGGAGCAGACGGTGATAGAAGCCGCGGTAACGGGTGACTACGGCGCGGCTCTGCATGCTTTCACTATCAATCCGTTGATCCGTGCCGGAGATACCGCCCGACAGGTGCTGGACCAGTTGTTATACGCCCATAAAAAATATCTGCCACAATTCGGCGATGCGATCGCCCGCATTGAAGCGACTCAGTCGGCAGATACCCGGTTTGTTGACGAATTACTGGCCGACCGTAAGAACCATCAGCAATAAGCAGCCCGGCTGCGCAAGACTTCATGGTGTCCTGTTAAGTCAGGAAAGCAGTGGCAGTGAGAAGTAGAAGTAGAAAAAGTAGAAGTAGAAGTAGAAGAAGTAGAAGAAGAAGTAATAAAAGAGGTAAGAAGTAAGAAGCAGGTCGTTAATCACCTAACAGCGATCCTGCTGTTAAGCAAAATATGTCTTATGACTTCATAAATAAGCAGTGACTCCCTGAAGGGGTGTCAATACTGGCAAGGATGCCAGAGGACACCCCGGATGCTGCAGGATAACAGGGAGTAAAGTAAGGCCCCGCAGCAGGTAACGTAGCATTACGCCTGCGGCGGGGCTTTCTTTCACAAAAACTTAATCGCTGCCGAACAGATCGCGGGTATAGACTTTATCGCTGACATCTTTCAGTTCGTCGACCAGCTTGTTAATAATCCAGTCAACCGATGGTTTCCAGTCCGATAAAACTAAATACTGGCTTATCTTTTGACAGTCCAGTCCGGTGTTTTTTGGTCTGGCCGCCAGGCTATTATACTCAGCCGTTTGGATAGCATTCAGTTCTGGTTTCGCGGCCAGATATCCCTGAATAAAAGCCTGATCAATAATATATTCAGCAAACTGATACCAACTAACGGGCGGATAATTGCAAAAATTAAATGTTCCTCCCGATATTACTGATTGTGACAGAACTATGATCGCTTTAGCCAAATCACCTGCATACGTTGGACAGCCAAACTGATCCGACACGACATTTACGGAGTTTCTTTCCCCGGAGACACGCAAAATAGTACGCAGGAAATTCCCTTCAAACTCGCTAAACACCCAACTGGTGCGTATTATTAAAGCCCCGGGCAATATATGTTTAAGAATTTCTTCTCCAGCCAGCTTAGTTTTCCCGTATGTATTGACAGGGTTTGGTAAACAATATTCGCTGTAGCCTGATTCAGACAGGCCGTCAAAAATATAGTCAGTCGAAATATGAATTAATTTTGCTCCGGTCGCTTTCGCTGCCAGAGCCAGATTCCTGACGCCCTGATGGTTAACAGCATCAGCCTGATGCGGCTCACGCTCTGCCCTATCCACAGCCGTATAAGCTGCCGCATTGATAATATAATCTGGGCAAAGTTCACTAATAAAAATATCAACTGCAGAGAGATCGCTAATATCTAACTCATCTCTCCCGGTGACTGTGATTTTCCATTGCTGTGGACTTTCTCTCTGTAGATATTTTCCAAGTTGCCCATTCCCGCCGCAAAGAAGAACTTTCATTTATATATTCTTCAGCAATACTCCTTGCTGGTCCTTTTCAGAAAGCACAGGGGAATCTGTTTGCCATATAATCCCCACATCAGGATCATTCCATAATAAGCTCATTTGATGGTTGGCTTCATATTCCGCAGTGCATTTATATTCTACATCGGCACTTTCTGACAGAACCAAAAAACCATGCGCCAGTCCCGGAGGAACCCATAACTGGAATTTATTAGTCTCAGATAAGTTCGCACTTACCCACTTCCCGTAAGTTAAAGAGTCTCTTCGTATATCAACAACCACATCATAAATCTCACCCTGTACAGCTCTGACTAATTTACCCTGAGGATTTTTCTTCTGAAAATGCATCCCCCTCAGAACTCCCCTGACAGAGCGGGAGTGATTATCCTGTACAAAATCAAAATTAATATTCAGGGCCTGCTGATAACGTTTTTTTTGAAAAGTCTCTAAGAAAAAACCCCGATTATCGTCATAAACTGACGGCTGAATGATTTTAACATCCGGGATTAACGTATCCTGTATCTTCATATCAAAAGCCAGCAATAAGTTGTCCGAGATATTCACCGTACCCTGTTTTATCCAGTCTTTTGGCCTGGTCCGCAACCTGTTCTTTGCTTAACCAGCCATTTCTGAATGCAATCTCCTCAAGGCATGCTACTTTAAAACCCTGCCTTTCTTCTATTGTGTGAATAAACTGAGATGCATCAAGAAGGCTCTCGTGAGTCCCCGTATCCAGCCAGGCAAAACCACGTCCCAGACGTTCGACATTTAACTGACCGGCCTCGAGATACATTTGATTAATCGAGGTTATCTCAAGTTCACCACGCGCAGATGGCTTAACACGTTTCGCCATTTCAACGACCTGCTCATCATAAAAATAGAGACCGGTCACCGCCCAGTTAGATTTTGGCAATAACGGCTTTTCTTCCAGGGAAAGGGCTTTGGTATTTTCGTCTATTTCGACCACGCCATAGCGTTGCGGATCTTTTACCTGGTAGCCAAACACTGTCGCCCCTGAAGTGCGCTGAGCAACATCTGATAACTTACTGCCAAATCCCTGACCAAAAAAAACATTATCGCCTAACACTAATGCGGAAGGCTGGCCCTGTACAAATTCTTCGCCAATTAAATACGCATCTGCCAGACCTGCCGGAACTGACTGGATCTGATAGCTGAAGTTAACGCCAAAAGCCGTCCCGTCACCCAGCAAACGTTTGAAAGAGGAATTATCCTCCGGCGTAGTGATGATTAAAATATCACGGATACCTGAAAGCATAAGGACCGATATTGGATAGTAGATCATCGGTTTGTCATAGACAGGCAGCAACTGTTTAGAGACACCCTGGGTTATCGGATACAGACGAGATCCGGTTCCACCTGCTAACACTATTCCTTTCATAAGTTCTCCTGTGTTCATCATTATCAGCCCCGGGACTTCAGGCTTCAGACATTCGGGATCTTACCGCCTGCCACCAGTCCGTATGTTCAAGATACCATTGTACGGTTTTACGTAATCCGCTACTAAAAGTCTCCTGAGCCTCCCAGCCCAGTTCAGATTTAATTTTAGTCGCATCTATCGCATAACGTTTGTCATGGCCAGGCCTGTCAGCAACATAAGTAATCAACTCCCGATAATGTGACACCCCTTGCGGTTTAACCGGATGTAACTCTTCAAGCAGATCACAAATACAGGTCACAACGTCGATGTTGGTATGTTCGTTGTTACCCCCTATGTTGTAGGTTTCTCCGGGCTTTCCGCGGGTGATAACCTGATACAGAGCGCGGGCATGGTCATCGACATACAACCAGTCGCGGATCTGTTTACCATCGCCGTAAACAGGAATAGTTTTTCCTTCCAGGGCATTCAGGATAGTCAATGGAATCAGTTTTTCCGGATAATGGTAGGGACCGTAATTGTTTGAGCAATTGGTCACAATCGCCGGCAGGCCATAGGTCCTGTGCCATGCACGCACCAGATGGTCACTGGCAGCTTTTGAGGCCGAATACGGGCTACTGGGGGCATAGGGAGTATTTTCCCGAAAGAAATCCGTTGGATTATCCAGATCTCCGTATACCTCATCGGTAGAGATATGATGAAACAGGAAATTTCTTTGACTCCCCTGCCCCCATTGATTCAACAGGCACCTGGTAGCTTCCAGCAAATTATAGGTACCAACAATATTAGTATTAATGAATGTCGCAGGACCATCAATAGACCGGTCTACATGACTTTCTGCGGCCAGATGCATTATCACATCAGGCTGCACCTTTAATATCAGCGCCTCTACGCCTTTTCTGTCACAGATATCAAGACGTTCAAACCGAAATCTTTCGTTGCCAGCGATTTCTGATAATGAGGAGAGATGGCCTGCATAAGTCAGATTATCAATGACAATTATCTCATCAGAAGTGTGCCTGATAAGGTATCTTACCACTGCTGAGCCGATGAATCCGGCGCCACCCGTTACCACAATTTTCATAGTTAGCCATCCGTCCACAACAGCATAGGGCTGATCAATTTTCTCACCACCGGTCACCTTCAATAGTGGCAGCAGATCGCAGGGATGCGATCAGCTGTTATTGTCACACACTTTTAATCAGTCGTATCATTTCTGATCAATATCCCGGAATTCGACTACGCCGATTTTTGCAAACAGAGATAGTGTAGACATAGTCTGATATGAGCAATCATCAGAAAAGACAGTATTTTCTGGCCAGATCACTAAATAGTTGAATTTATGTTCTTAGCGGAGAGAGTCACTCAGAATATTGAGAAGCCCCACTGCAGGTCACTGCGGCGGGGCTTTCTTTCACAAAAACTTAATCGCTGCCGAACAGATCGCGGGTATAGACTTTATCGCTGACATCTTTCAGTTCATCGACCAGACGGTTGGCAATAATCACATCGCACTGCTGTTTCAGCTCATTGACGTCATGGGTGACCGGCGAATTAAAGAACAACGGTTCATTCAGCACCGGTTCATAAACCATCACCTCTACGCCTTTGGATTTCAGGCGCTTCATAATACCCTGCACCGCCGAGGCACGGAAGTTATCTGAGCCGGCCTTCATCACCAGCCGATAGATTCCCACTTTTTTCGGCTTACGCTTTAAAATGCTGTCGGCGATGAAATCTTTACGGGTACGGTTAGCATCAACAATCGCACTGATAATGTTGTTCGGCACGTTGTGATAGTTGGCCAGCAACTGTTTGGTATCTTTCGGCAGGCAGTAACCGCCATAGCCAAAGGAGGGATTGTTGTAATGGCTGCCGATACGCGGATCCAGACCGATACCTTCGATAATCTGACGGCTGTTCAGGCCGTGGTGCTCAGCATAGCTGTCCAGCTCATTAAAGTAAGAAATTCGCAGCGCCAGATAAGTATTAGCAAACAGTTTAATCGCTTCGGCTTCAGTATCATCGGTAAACAGTACCGCGATATCTTCTTTCTCTGCACCTTCTACCAGCAGTCCGGCAAAGCGTTTTCCGGCAGGGGTCTGGCTGCCAACCACGATACGGGACGGGTACAGGTTGTCGTACAACGCACGACCTTCACGCAGAAACTCAGGCGAGAAAATAATATTATCCACCCCAAGACGCTGTTTCAGAGCGCGGGTAAAACCCACCGGAATAGTCGACTTAATCACGATGGTTGCCTGCGGATTAATCGCCAGCACATCGCTAATCACCGACTCAACGCTTTTGGTATTAAAGTAGTTATTGACCGGATCATAATCGGTTGGCGTGGCGACAATTACATAATCGGCGCCGGCATACGCCTGTTGCTTATCTGTGGTAGCGGTAAAGTTCAGCTGTTTAATCGCCAGATAATGTTCGATTTCGGTATCGATAATCGGAGAAATACCGTTATTCAGTTTATCTATTTTGGCCTGGTCAATGTCTAATGCGACCACTTCATTATGTTGTGCCAGCAGAATACCATTAGAAAGCCCGACATAGCCGGTGCCGGCAATAGCAATTTTCATAGTACATACGTCCATTGAGTAAGCGTAAAACTGCCAGACTCTGCGATGCTCAGGTAGAGCGGAATAATGAAGACTATTGTGCCGTTGCTGACGATAACAACCAAACAAATTATGTGATTTTTAACGCTTTTAGGAATCAGGAGGAATAGATTCAGCGTAACAACGGACGAGAAAACACGGCTTTCAGCCGTGTGTTGCTACCATAGTGCGGTAAATTTGTTCAAGATCATCAATATTTCGCACGCGGATCAGCAGATTACGTGATTCAAGACCAATGACTAACACCCCGTCCTCTGACAGATTCATTTTCTGAATCCGCGAGTAAGGAATAAACAGCGATGAGTACCAGAATCCTTCTGTTTTCAATAACAACATTGGTCGACGCAGCCAGACAAGATAGACACCTGCCAACAGCAAAACCGACAACAACCAGTTGGTCAGGGTTGACCCCTGGTTATGAATATTGTTGTAAAGCAATATCGCGACCAGCCCGATAAAAATAGCCCCGTCAATCCGCTTACCACGTAACAACCCGACCTTCAGCGTTGTCGGTCCTTTCAGCCATCCGGTCACCACTTCATCAAACAGTAACCAGCCTATCAGGCAGGCCACAAACAGCAACAGAACCACCTCGGTCAGCGACATAAGCACTCCAAAACATAGCGGGAGCTGACAGCCCCCGCTTAAACACTAAAGATTACAGACCCAGTAACCCTATCGCATAACCTACAATACCGATAACAAAGAAACCAATAATGATCCACAACGCATTCACTTTCTTACGCAGCAGCCACATACAGGCGAAGGTTAACAATAACGGCACCAGCCCCGGCATCAACTGGTCGAGAATCGTCTGCACGGTGGTGACATGCTCAGCACCGTTCTGATCCCGGATAGTTGAAACCACTAACGGGATATTGACGTGGGTCCATTTGTTAACCAAAGCCCCCATGACAAATAAGCCGAGAATCGACGCCCCTTCCGTCATTTTTTGCAGGAAGCCACCGCCCATATCTTTAACGATATCAATCCCTTTTCGGTATCCGTAAGCCACACCATAATAGCGGGTGAGCAGGCGCACAATATTAAACAGCACAAAGAACAGTAAGGGTCCGAGCAGGCTGCCACTCATCGCAATCCCTGCCCCAAGAGCGGCAAATACCGGACGAACCGTTCCCCAGTAAATCGGGTCACCAACCCCGGCCAGTGGGCCCATCAGACCCACTTTGATACCGTTTATCGCAGCATCATCGATTTCCGCGCCGTTGGCACGCTTTTCTTCCATCGCCAGTGTTACGCCCAGTACCGGTGCCGCCACGTAAGGATGGGTGTTAAAGAATTCCAGATGACGCTTGATCGCCTGACGACGGGCATCGTTATTTTCCGGGTATAACCGGCGGATAGCCGGAACCATCGAAAAACAGAACCCCAGCGCCTGCATACGTTCAAAGTTCCATGACCCCTGAAACAGGTTTGAACGGATAAAGACACCACGAATATCGCCGGGGGTGAGTTTTTTCTCTGTAGGACGAGCTGTATCAACCATTTCTCTCACCTCTTAATCTAATTCGTTATCAAGGTCGTTGTTTGTTGCCGCCGACACAGGTGCCGCAGAACGGTTATATTTAGGGCTGAGCTGGATATACAGCACCGCCATTACCGCCCCGATAACACCCAGCGCCACCAGATTGAAATTGGTGAAAGCAGCGGTGACAAAACCCAGGTAAAAGAAAGGCATCAGGTAGCCGGCACGCATCATATTAATGACCATGGCGTAACCGACGACGACTATCATACCGCCCGCAATGTTAAGGCCATTAGTCACAACTTCCGGTATTGAGTTCAGCATGGACTGCACTTCGCTGGTACCGACCGAAATAGCCACAATCACCGCAGGAATGGCAATACGCATCGCCTGCAGCAGTAAAGCCGAAACGTGTATCCAGGAGAGTGCCGTCAGGTTACCGTTATTCGCCGCCTTATCGGCCGCATGCTGGAAGCCCACGGTGATGGTACGAACAATAATCGTTAATACCTGACCGGCCGCCGCCAGAGGAATGGCCAGCGCGATACCAGCACCGATACCCTGATGCCCGGCAATGACCAGGATGGTGGATATAATTGACGCCAGGGCAGCATCCGGGGCCACTGCGGCACCGATATTCATCCAGCCCAAAGCAATCATTTCTAAGGTACCGCCGATAATAATCCCGGTTTTCATATCACCAAGGACTATACCGACTAAGGTACAGGCCACCAGAGGACGGTGGAACTGAAACTCATCAAGTATCGACTCCATGCCGGAAATACAGGCAACGATGAATATCAGTACAATCTGAAGGGTGGTTATCTCCATTGTACTTCTCCTGTGAGGTTAAACTGATAATGCGACACGGTGACCAGGCTACTGGCTCACTTTGCCGATAAGATCCATCATTTTAAGTTTCTGATCGCTTGAGACTTTCCGGACTTCCAGCTCAATGCCCCGGGCATGAAGTTTTTTGAACGCCCCGATATCTTTCTGATCCACAGAAACTGCATTATTCACCTGGGTTTTACCCTGACGGAACGCCATACCCCCAATGTTTACGCTGGTGATTTTCACTCCCCCTTCGACCACCCGTTCCACATCCGTTGGATTGGTAAACAGCAGCATCACCCGCTGTCCGGCATATTTAGGGTTGTTATACACCCGCAGCATCTTGGCGATATCCACGACATGAGCAGTCACTCCGGGAGGAGCGACCTGAGTCAGCAATGTTTTACGCACCTGATCTGCCGCGACTTCATCGCTGACCACAATAATACGTGTCACATTGGTTTCTTTGGTCCAACGGGTCGCCACCTGACCATGAATCAGACGGTCATCGATACGCGCCAGGCCAATGACCATATAATCACTGTCGGACATAGGTTGTGCCGGGGCGACCACGGCAGGTTTGACCGGTTGAGGGGCTTCCACAGGTGCTGCGGCGGCTTCCGGCTGATGTTTCAGGGCCCGGACACCTTCGCGACCGGTTTCCAGTGCCAGTGCGACCAGTTCGGCAAAGGTCGGGTTATCGTCTCTTGCCATAAAGGTTTCGACCAGCATAGGTACGTTAACCCCGGCAATGACTTCATAATTTTCTTTATCCACCACCATGCGGCTGGCCGCATTAAACGGGCTGCCCCCCCAGGTATCCACCAGGAAAAGCACACCTTCACTGGTATCGAGCTCAGTTAACCTCGCAGTATATTTTTCAATTAACGTGTCAGCATTCTCACCGGGAACAAAGTCAATCCAGCCGACATTTCCCTGCTCGCCTAATAGCATTTCTGAGGTTTTCAGCAGTTGTTCTGCTGCCCAACCATGAGTACCAATCACAATAGCAATAGTCACTTGCTACCTCCCGTTGAACTACATCTTTCTCAAAGGTCCCGCACCTGCCATTGTTATGATAAAAAAAGCCACGCAGGTGTCAGGAAAGTGTATTCATTCACGGAGTTATTTTATTCTCTAAAAAAAATAAAATATGTGATGAAGCGCAGTAAATCGAGGGAATAAATCGACCTTATCTGATAGCTGACATTATTTAAACTAATATATTTCGCTAAGGTGACATATTAATAACAACCCGGTTAACCCCTTGCAGCCAGGATTTTTACAGTGTTAGCGGAATGCAAATGAAATCAATAAATTTAATTATCGTAATGATTTACCAGGAGAAATCTTTACGATGATTGAAAAATAAAAAACAACCTTGATAAAGATCACAAAAAATAGCGGGCAGAGTTTACTCTGCCACCAGTAAAAACAATTCAGTTAATATCACAGAAAGAACCGGCCAGCCTGCCCTGGCCACTGACCCTTAACGGACCTTCATCCGCCGGAATGAATGCCGACTCCCCCGGCCGCAGGGTCAGTTGCTGACCAGAACACTCACAACGGGCAGTGCCTTCCAGGCAAAATATGATCCGTGGACCCGGCCATGACAACGCCTGTGCCGTGAGCTGCAACTGATGTACAGCGAAGCTAAAGTCATCCACCGGCACCGGAAAACTAATTTCATACTGCGAAACAACTGGCTGAGTCAGTAACTGTTCCGCCGGGCGGCTCACAAACTCCACATTGTCCAGCAGCTCGGGGATATCAATATGTTTAGCGGTCAGCCCTGCGCGCAGCACATTATTGGAATTCGCCATAATCTCCAGCCCGCTACCCTGCAAATAAGCATGCGGGGTCTTGGCAAACAGAAACATCGCCTGACCCGGTTGCAACACCACCACATTAAGTAGCAATGGCATAAACTGCCCCATATCTCCCGGGTAACTGTGCTGCAGGCTGCGTACGGTCTGCCAGGTCTCTCCCGGCAAGCCGACACTGACCTCTGCCAGCCGTTTCAGCGCCAGCGCAGCCTCATCCCCCTGCAGAGAGAGTAATACGGCAAAAAGTTCTCTTAACCCGGCCATCTCTGGCCTGGCGACAAAAGCGGCAATTTGCGGATGCGCACCGGCAAGCGGATCCAGGAACCCGGCAATCTGTTGCGGCGGCCGAAAACCATTCATCGCCCTGAACGGTGTCAGGGCATACACCAGTTCAGGTTTATGGTTGTTATCTTTATAGTTGCGTAGCGGTGACGTTAACGGAATACCGGCCTGATTCTCACGCTGGTAGCCCTGCTCTGCAGCCTGTTTATCCGGATGCACCTGCACCGACAGAGGGCCGGCCGCACACAATACTTTGAATAAATAAGGCAGTCCGGCAAAGCGGCGGGCCACTTTCTCACCGAGTAACTGTTGTGGCTGTTGACGAATTAACTCTGCCAGGCTTACTGGCTGGCCTGCCACAGCCACCCGGGAAGGAGCATCCGGGTGTGCGCCCATCCATAATTCGGCCATAGGCAGATTCTCAGGATTTTCAATACCGTACAATTTGGTTAATGCGGTTTTACTGCCCCAGTCATAATGCTGAATGGTATTAATTAATTTATCCATCTCTGTTCCTTGGTGCATCTGCCCGTTCGGATTCCGCTAAAAATATAAAACATTAATTACGGCAATCCGTTAGTTAACCCACAGCAACTAACAAACATGAGATCTGGCGCAAATATTTATTAAATAAATTCTGTCAGGGCACTTATTGCAAAAGAGGCCCGCCATGAACCGCAGGTAAATCAGCTAAAAATATTGACCGGTAAAATAAGGCCAGCAGTCATCAGGTTTTTATAAAAAGTTCAGCCATCGGCAAAAGTATCCGCGGACGAATTAAAGAATAAAATCATATACTGCGGCAGATTAATGAGTTGGATACAGGGAACCGGCGGGTTAAAGATGGCAGGAGGAATAATTTTCGCAGAGAACAACCAGGCAATAACCACAGGCCGGCCTGCCCCATAGGGACAGAGCTGGCTGGCAATTACTGAGGGTCATGGAAAGTAAAGGTTTCGGTAAAGGGTACAAACCACAGTGGAATACCCGTGGCCTTATCAATGTGCCCGGCGTAACCCGCCTCATCCGGAGCATTGTCTTTCAGGGTGACTTTATAGGCACCGGCACCGGCCATTTTCACACTACGGGCATAATGTGCACCGTCATCGGCAGACACAGGCAACAACTGACCTGTTGTCCGGGCTACCGGAACCGGTGGCCTGCAAGGTATCTGCATGAATACAGGAGAGCGACCATGTGGACAGGCGTGATTACCCGGGTGCGGGTAACCATACTGGTCCTGTCAGTTTCGTTGTTCCTTATGGTGGTACTGGTTAGCCGATTCGCTTGATTTGAACGCCGCGAACTACAAAGAAATCGTCGTCGATTACGGTTTAGGGTGTAACTGCCCCCTGTTCGATAAAACCCGTAAGTGGGCATACCGTGCGCTCCGTCAGGGCTGGCCTTGAGTATGAACAGTGGCGACAAGCCTGCTACCAACGCGCCTGTGCGTACAATCTGCAATTCGCTGCTCCTTGAGATGAAAAGGAGGTGACTGGGATAGCAAAAAGTATTGCTACAAAAAGGACTAAATCAAGGTTTAGCGGGGAGAGTTTTAGTTATTGTGTTTCCAGAGCTAACTCGTAAAAAACACAATAAATTAGAGGTTCCGGGAGCAAAAGGAAGCCTGCTCCAGGCTCTGAAAAACTATTCAGCCCTGGTCTAAGTTGGGTATTAGTCGTTCTGCTTATTATAGAAGAAAGCGGGATGGATGAATTTATATTTTTTATTTTGAGCTTAATATGATCCCTAAAATAATACATTATTGCTGGTTTGGTAATGGTGACATTCCCGATGATATCAGAAAAATCATGGATAGCTGGTTGTTATTTTGCCCTGATTATGAAATAAAAAGCTGGAATGAAGACAGCTTTGACATCTCTTCAAGCCAATATACAAAAAAAGCTTATAAGCATAAGAAATTTGCGTTCGTATCTGATTATGTTCGTGCGCACGCACTTTTTTATTATGGTGGGGTGAATCTTTGTTGATTACATCCACTTATATCCATCAACGTACCTGTACCTTGACCTGCCAGCTAATATCGCCACACACCATTTTAGCGGTTCGTGGTTAAAAATTGGTAATAATGAAATACGGTACAAAGATAAAATACACAATGAGTACTATTTA
Source organism: Tatumella sp. UBA2305 (assembly GCF_002345795.1). Classification (NCBI taxonomy): domain Bacteria; kingdom Pseudomonadati; phylum Pseudomonadota; class Gammaproteobacteria; order Enterobacterales; family Erwiniaceae; genus Tatumella; species Tatumella sp. UBA2305. The sequence goes on along the minus strand of NZ_DDVT01000020.1, from coordinate 5,074 downwards.
AGAAAGATTGGAATTGATTTCCTCTTTGACAAGAAAACATTAAAGGGATTTGTCAGTAACATGAAATTCTCTGATTTATTATTAATTGTCAGGTTGTATTTTAAGAGTAAGCTGAAAAGTGTCATTTCAGGAGATAAGTTACTACTGCATAACTGATTGTGTTTTTTAGTAATCACCAGGAGGACTGTATCCAGGTCCTCTGTCCAACAAATAGTACAATCTATCATCGCTTTTGACACTGGATAATCTGTATCAGATATCAGTCCTTTAAGTTCTTCCGTTTCACTTGTACACCATCCACAGTTCCCCCTGTAACCCCCTTCTGTAAGCCCGTATACACGGAACACCCTCCTGAGAGGATCCACCGTGACTGGTTCAGGGAATACAGTCTAATGACCGAACGAAGTGAGCGAATGAGCGAGGAAAGGTCATGTCATCCGTAGCTAATGTTATCGCGTTTACACTGCCGCCACGCCCTGCTGATTGCCCAACCAGTTACCGGTTTGCCCTGGTTTTTTGGCATACACTGCGATTCCTGCCTGAAAACCACTGTCAGGCATACCGGGGCATAACAATTCACGTCGCCATAAATCATCAGCTGATTCTGAGCGGTTTCAGGGAGTAAGACGGTTGTTGTGTATAAGGCATAGAAACGCTCTCAGAGCCCCTGAGGCGATGCAGGCAACGGATGTTATGGTAAATCGCGGTGAGACCGACAGACGGAGCAAGACGGTTTAACGTTAAGGCCAGAAAAACAAAGCCCGGGCATCATGTCTAATCCTGGCGGATCCGTATGATAACCAGGGCCAGCTCTAACCCTGAAAGGATATTAGCACATGAGCCGTGCCACGCCATAAGCGCAGGGCATATTCGTAACGTCGCCCCCGAACTGTTTAACGAACGACTCCCGCACAAGCCGCACTTCCCGGACGATCTTCACTTCGGGGTGCGTATCGCGGGGAAAGAATGTGCTATTCTGGCGAAGTATATCCGGTTCAGTCAGCCTTACGCCATGTTCTGGCTGAGCTTCGACGTCGGGCGCCCCGGAGTTGCCATCGACTGGATCGACCAAAATGCGCCTGCGCCCATGCTGAGCATCACCAACCCGGAAAACGGACATGCATACCTGTTGTACGCGCGGGAAACTTCAATACACACCACGCCGAACGGAAAAATGAAGCCGGTGCGCTACGCCGCAGCCGTGGAGAACGCGCTACGTAAAAAATCAGAGGCTGACGTGGGGTATTTGGGGCTAATCTGTTAAAATCCGAACCACGACAATTGGAAAATTGCTGTGTGGCAGCCGGAACTCTACACGCCGGGCTGGCTGGCCGATTCGCTGGACCTGAGCGCCGCGAATGACAAAGAAATCGTCGCTGACTATGGCTCAGGCCTTAACTGCCCCCTGTTTGATAAAACGGGAAGGTGGGCTTACCGCGCTATTCGTCAGGGATGGCCTGAGTATAAGCTGTGGTTACAAGCCTGCGGTGAGCGCGCCAGTGCCTGTAATCTGCAATTTGCAGCACCTCTGGATAAAAGTAAAGTGAGCGGGATGGCTAAAAATATAGCGAAGTGGACTCATATAAAATTAACTAAAGAATCATTTAATGATCATGTTATGAGAAGATATTCACCGGGAATACCATCTGCCAGAGGCAGCAGGAGTAAACCTAAGTCTGTTGTTAATTCAGAACAAACCGTTCAGTCATGATTAACGCCAGGGTTTACCCGACTTACTTATTACAGAAGAAAAAACTGATTAATTGTTTAATGTCACCATAGGCTTTTAAATGAAAACATTCGTGATTAACTTACCCCGGGAAGTTGAAAAAAAACAGCACATAACCGATGAGTGCGAGAGAGTTGGGTTGGATGTAGAGATATACAATGCTGTGGATGGCAGTTCATTGTCGGAAGATTTTCTGAGAGAAAATGTTTTTGATTACGAAAATAGCTTTTTAACCAAAGGCGAAATAGGGTGTTCTTTAAGCCATATAAACCTGTATAAAAGGATTATTGATGAAAACCTTCCGTTTGCATTAATAATGGAAGATGATGCTACCTTTGGCAATGAATTAGTCAGATTTGTGAGTGAATTTGATAATTCCACATATGTTAAGGACGGGATTTACCTGCTTACGGGTGATGTGAGTTATGTTGAGAACCGTAGAGAAACATTATCTGAATTTAATATATATCCTGTCAGGTCAGCCATACGGACAACGGGGTATATAATAACTCATTCTGCGGCAAAGGCTATGTTGAAACTATTACACCCGGTGAGATTTGAAGCTGATATGTATGAGGTGTTCAAAAAACTATCCGGGGTTCGTATTTATGCAACAATACCCCATATAATAAGCACTAATGATAAAGATAAAAGCAAATCTTCAATACAGGCCGAACGCTCCCTGCTGGTTGAAAAAAGGGATCACTATCGGGGGATGGTTTTTAAAAAGATGAAACGTGAGATGAAATTTTCATTGAAGGTATCCGATATTTTTTGGCGGGTGTTTATCAGGAAGTTTGAAAGGGTAAAGAGATATACGCAATATTAATTTAGCTATAAATAATGACTCTGGTGAGTACTGCCTTTTTCAGCCTGGCGTTGTGATTGATCTCTTCCTTTTGTTCAGTCCACGTGTAAAGTGCAGTTTCCGGCTTTTCTTTCTCTCCGTAAATGAGGTAATTCGGCATAAAAAAGACACGTGATACGGAAGAACAGGTAGCTTTGGCGCTGGAACAGTCGGAACCCGGGCCACGGGTCGAGGAAGTCTGCAGTAAGATGGGAATTTCTGAGGCCACGTTTTACCAGGGGAAGGATAACCCTGCCCCTGAATTGAGGTTAGTAGAGAATTCTACTTATGAAAACACCGGTTTTTCGGCGAATTACCAGTTAACGACTGGCCAGTCTGCCCAAAAGGACAGACCGGGCTGGGAATTACTGAGGGTAATGGAAAGTAAAGGTTTCGGTAAACGGTGCAAACCACTGTGGAATACCCGTGGCCTTATCAATATGCCGGGCGTAACCCGCCTCATCCGGAGCGTTGTATTTCAGGGTGACTTTATAGGTACCGGCACCGGCCATTTTCACACTATGGGCATAATGTGCACCGTCATCGGCAGACATTGGCAACAACTGACCGAACTCCAGGAAGTTGCTGTCACCCTGTTTCTGAACCACATAATCGACCGACAGATACGGGATCCATTCACCTTCAGAGAAGCCCCACTTGTTCCCTTTGGTAGCATGAACATCCGTTTCCAGATGAATAACATCTTTACCCATCACCATGGATTGAGGCGACGGACTGGTTTCAATATTCAACAGATAGGATGAAGCAATCTGCATCCCGTCATGTTCAACTGGCCCGCCAATCGGGTATTCTTTGGCAAACACCGCCCCGGAAAACATCAGCGATCCCAGCGCCACACCCAAAAGTAACTTTGATGATTTCATTCTGCTTATCGCTCCTGACAATTCGCTACCGGCTGGTACCCCATGCGCCAGCCCCTGCAGACAACCTAGAGCACGCCACAATATATGTAAATGTAAATCATTATCATATTAATATTTATTTACGAATGGATATCGGCAGAGGTACCGAGAGAGGATTGGTAATATTTAATGGTGATAAAACATCCAGCCAGGATAATAACAATTCCCGGCTAAGAAATTAGCGTAAACGACCCGCGTAATGTTTTGACTGTTTCAGTAATATCGCGAGAGTCAAATCAGGTACAGCAGCAGGCCACGGTATTACCCACAGATTTAGAGAAAAACTCTCCGGATAACAGGTAGTAATTCTGAGTTTTCTGCATTGAGCATTGATGCTGCGAAAACCCGTTTATCAGATCTACAGTTTCAGGTTGAAATATCAGCGGTTCGGCACCGGAAACAGCCCGGGGAAGTGACTATTACCCTGCTGTTTAACCATAAAACCGGCCGGTACAGCTGGATTGATAGCATAAACATCGGTTCCGTAATAGCTCCTGCGTTTTTACAGGTTAGTCGCGAAAGAAAACTCTAACCGGTTGGTCATTCACTCCATATATCAAGTACCAGCAAGTTGCCGTCTTTATAAAGATGGGTGATCTTTTCATATCCAGTGCGACTTCTTCCTGATGCCCGGTCCCCGGACATTCGCGTGTATCGTACATCACAGAACTGACCGCAATAACCTTTACATTGTCCATCGTGATCCGGTAGTACTCATCTTCATGGCCGGCATAATTAATATGATAAAAACGAAACTCAGCTGATTTAAGAGACTGACCCGGTGCTGCGGCAGTGAACAGATAAGGAGATACGCTATCCAGCATGTTTGGTAAAGTGAAATGGAGAGTGCTGGCGGGGACCGGTTATCTTGCCAGTCATGGTATCAACAGGCAGAGTTAATCCGTGATGCAATGCAGTTAATGCCATACTCCCTCACCGGTTATGTATAACAGAAGATCCACGGATAACCGGGCCACCGTCATCGGTCAGAAATAAATGGACAGGTACAGCCATTTAATCGCTCCTTCGCTGAATTAATCGTATAACCAGTAGCCGGCATTCGTCGATTCTGCCAGCATTTTGAGTGTCAGTGCCGCGGGGGCGGTATAGTTAACTTTCATCGATTCTGGTAAAAGTATATTGGGTATCCAGCCAGGCTCGATGGGCCAATAGGTCAGTAAGTTAAATCTTGCCGGTGAAACCTCAAACCGTTGAAAAAAATCATTCATAATTTCCTCACCAGTCTCAACAACCCACGCATGATCACCGGTTGAAAGACTGGTATCCAGGCTTACCGGCCAGGGTTGTTTTGAGAAAAAAAAACGCCCGTTCCAGCGGGTTTTATACCATTCGATAACAGTATTTTCAGCCAGCGTCAGCGCCATAATTTATCATTACCACGAGCAATCAGGTTATATCTGAGGGTTGTTTTATAGGTTATTGATGACACATTATAAGCCTGAATGACTATTCCGGCGACTGGAATCCACCGGCCAACAAATGCACCTAAATTATTCACATAGGTGAATTTCCGACGTTTAATACTCCCTGTGGGGTAATCCCCCCTAAAAACCG